>DASUPK010000027.1:0-27787 GCA_036276255.1 Solirubrobacterales bacterium | reverse complement strand
GTGAGGCCGAACGCGGCGAGCTTCTGACCGCTGCAGAGTCGAGGAAGCCAATCGTTCTTCTGCTCGTCGGTGCCCCAGAGGTAGATGGGCATCGTGCCGAGCGAGGTGTGGGCGGCCATCGTGATCGCGACCGAGGAGTCGATCCTGGTGAGCTCCTCGACGGCCAGCGCATAGGCCAGGGTGTCGGCCCCGCCGCCGCCGTACTGCTCCGGGAAGGGGATCCCCATCAGCCCGAGCTCGCCCATCTTCGCGACCAGCTCGTAGGGGAAGGACTTGGTGCGGTCGAGCTCCTCCGCGACCGGCTTGACCTCCTGGTTCGCGAAGTCGCGGACGGTGTCGCGCAGCAGCCGCTGCTCGTCGGTCAGGTCGAAGTCCACGGCGCGGATCAGTCTAGGTGCACGGCTTCGCCATAAACGGCCGCCACAAACACCGCGGCCGGACCTGCGGCCACAAGCGGCCGGCCCGCATAAGTCGCTTCGGGCTTCGCCCTACGCTCCAACAGCGACCGGCCTGGTGGCCGCTCCCGGACCCTCAATGGCGCGCGTCTCGCGGACCGTCAGCGGCTTGCCGCACTTCGTGCAGATCCGGCGCTCGTCGATCACGCCGCCGCAGTCGCCCTTGTGGATGACCAGCACGGGGGGCCCGTCGGGCAGGGGCTCGTACTTGTCGCCCCAGAACATCAGCGCCGTCATCACGGGCCAGAGGTCGAGCCCCTTCTCCGTCAGGAAGTACTCGTACCGCTCGGGGCGCTCGCTGTAGGGACGCCGCTCGATGATGTCCTCGTCCACCATGCGCTGGAGGCGGGCGGTGAGGACGTTGCGAGCTACGCCGAGGGAGCGCTGCATCTCCGAGAACCTGCGCCGGCCATGGAAGATCTCGCGCACCACCAGCAGCGTCCAGCGCTCACCGACCAGCTCGAGGCTGCGGGCGATGGAGCAGGTCTGTCCCTCGTAGTCGTTGCCCAGCACGACTGTGATGTTCGCACACTCGGTTGCGTCATGCAACTCACGCTGATAGGGTGCCGCCCATTGGAGGTTGCGTGAAGCAACCAACGACACGAAAAGAGGCGCGGTCATGAGAGCACTGCGATTCGAGTTCCATCCAGAGCAGGTCAGGATCAGCTCCGAGGAGATCCTCGCGGACCTGAGCTATCCCGTCCGCAGGGATCACAAGGACGGCGGACGCAAGCGCGCCCGCCGCCGCCGGGGGCGTGGATGAGCGTCACGCCGATTCGAAAAGACGCGGGAGTGATGGAGGGTAAGGCAGTCGACTCGGCACTCGCCTTCGCCGAGCGCTCTCCGGAGATCACCAGCACCCGGACGATCACATGGCAGGACCCGGTTCCCACCGCGGCCGCGGGGGGCGAGCTGGCCGGCATCTCCTACATCCGCGCGATCCAGTCCGGAGAGGTGCCGCCGCCGCCGATCGCGGTCGTCATGAACTTCGCCATGGTCGAGATAGAGGAAGGACACGCGGTCTTTGACGGCGAGCCGGGCGAGGAGCACTACAACCCGATCGGCGTGGTCCATGGCGGCTACGCGTCGACGATCCTGGATTCGGCGCTCGGATGCTCGGTGCACACGACCCTGCCCAAGGGGGTCGGCTACACGAGTCAGACGCTGGAGGTGAAGTACCTCCGGCCGATCACGCGCGACACGGGCGCAGTTCGCGCCGACGCGGTGGTGATCCACAAGGGCCGCAAGACCGCCACGGCTGAAGCGAAGCTGACCTCGGTCGAGAACGGCAAGCTGCTCGCCACCGGCACCAGCACCTGCCTCATCCTCGCGACCTGACGGCAGGCCCTAAGTTTCGTGGGGTGGAGGCCGCGGGTGGCAAGGACGCAGTCATCGCCTCATACGAGGCGCTCAACCGTCGCGACATCGACGCGGCGTTGGACGCGCTCGCCGAAGACGCGGAATGGCACGAGAGCGACGTCCTTCCCGACACCGGCGTCTACCGGGGCCGAGAGGCGATCCGCGCGTTCCTCGCAGATTTCCTCGGCTCCTGGGAGCGATTCCATCAGACGGTCGAGGAGGTCAGGCAGGAGGGCGACCGGGTGCTGGTGATGATCCACCTGGAGGCCACCGGCCGAGGCTCAACCGCCGATGTCGACGCGCGCTATGCGCATCTCTGGACCGTCTCGGGCACGCGGGGAGTCCGCGTCGACGCCTTCTACGACCGGGCCGAGGCCCTCGCGGCACTCAACCCATAGACCCCGGTCAACACCACTGCGACCCAGAAGGCGGCGTAGAGCGTCGTCGCCGTCGGCCGGTCACCGAGATCCGGGGTGTGGAGGTTCAGGGCGAGCAGTTCCAGCAGCCCCAGCACCGTGTAGGCGAGCGCGGCGCCGCGGAAGCTGAGTGGATCGTCGTCCCGAACCGCGAATAGGGCCGCCAACCCGATCCCGAAGAGGAACGAGCCGATTGCGCGCGAGGTGAGGGGAGACAGTGCCCAGGGCCAGATGCCGTCGGCGACTCCGGGCGCCACCAGGAGAAGGATGCCGGCGACGAGCATCACCACGCCTTCGATGATCAGCAACCTGCGGAGCAGCTTTGGTAGTCGTTGCCCGCCGCGTCGGTCCTCACCGGGGATGCCCCGCTGTTCGAGCAGTGTCCAGGCGAGCAGCACCGGCACCAGCGCATAGGCGACCACCCAGAAGACGCCGAACAGGCTGTTCAGGTCGAACCGGTCGATGTGGATCAGCGTGATGAGCAGCAGCAACGCCGCGATCACCGCGACCGGATAGACGGCTGGACGGGCCCGGGCCCAGGTCTGTGATCGAGCTGCCATCAGGATGAGCACGAAGGCGGCCCAGTAGAACGCGCCGAGGGTGGCGGCGGTGAGCGGTGGCTGGATCGTCCATGACCACCACGCGTCGGTTCGCGTGGCACCGAGGAAGAGCAGGGCGCCCGCGATCAGCGCGAGCCCGGCGAAGACCTCGAGGGTGAGCCTGAGGCGCGGGGTCACTGGCCGCATGGCCCAGATCCTACGATCGAGGGCATGAGCACGAACGGCAGGGTCCACATCGTCCGGCTCGGCCGGATGGTCGAGGACGGCGTGGCGCCCAGCATCTACGGGCTGATCGAGCGAGGCATCGCGCGCGAGCCCGAGCTCGCCGCGCAGATGCGCGGCCGGGTCGTCTTCCGCTTCGCCGAGGACTTCTCGCCGCTGCGCATCCACTTCAAGCCGCGCAGCGTGGTGGTCGAGGACGGGGACTCTCGCAAGCCCGATCTGGTGATCACCGGGCGGCTTCCGGACATCGTCCACTTCGCGACGGTGCCGACCCTCCAGGGCCGCCTGCATGGCGTGCCCGACCCGCGCCGGCCGCGCGGCCGGAGGGCCCTCGGCAGGATCGCCAGCGGGAGGGTCAGGATCGAGGGCGACCGCGTCCTCGGCCGGCGGCTGCTGCGGCTGCTCGCGGTCTAGCTCGCGAGGGAGCGCGCCAGGTCAATCAGCAGCCTGGTGCCGAACCCGCTCGGGCCCTTGCCCGTGTACTCGCGGCCGACGTCCCAGGCGGTGCCGGCGATGTCCAGGTGGACCCAGGGCTTGCCGTCGACGAACTCCTCCAGGAAGGAGCCGGCGTAGATCGTCGAGGCCTTGCGCTTCGAGGACGCGTTGGTGAGGTCGGCGGTGGTCCCCTTCGTCAGGTCCTTGTACTCCGGGTGGAGGGGGAGGCGCCAGGCCAGCTCGCCCGTGCGGCCCGCGGCCCCCTCGACCTCGGCGGCGAAAGCGTCGTCATTGGAGATCAGGCCCGCGTAGGTCGAGCCGAGGGCGATGATCACGGCGCCGGTGAGGGTGGCGAGGTCCACGATCCGGTCGGCGCCCAGCTCGACGGAGTAGGCGAGGGCGTCGGCGAGGATGAGGCGGCCCTCGGCGTCGGTGTTGTTCACCTCGACCGTCTTGCCGTTGAGCTGGGTGATGATGTCGCCCGGCTTCACGGCGGTCCCGCTGGGCATGTTCTCGGTCGAGGGGATGACGGCGAGGATGTTGATCGGCAGCTCGAGCTTCGCGATCGCGGAAACGGCCTCGAGCACAGCGGCCGCGCCCGACATGTCCATCTTCATCTCGTGCATGCCGCCCGAGGGCTTGATGGAGATGCCGCCGGAGTCGAAGGTGACGCCCTTGCCGACCAGGCCGATCGTCTCTCCGTCCCCGCCCGCCTCGTAGCGCAGCACGATCAGCTGGGGCTCCTCGGCTGTGCCCTGGGAGACGGCGACCAGGCCGCCCATTCCCTTCTCGGCGATCTCCTCGCGGCCCATCACCTCGCAGGTGACCGAGGAGTGCTCATCGGCGATCGCCTTGGCGCGGCCGGAAAGGTAGGAGGGGGTGACGACGTTGGAGGGAAGGTCCTGCAGCTCGCGGGCGAAGTTCTCGGCCTCGGCCGCGATGCGGGCGGTCTCGACATCCTCGGCGATCCCGCCGTCGCCGATCACCTGGAGCTCCTCGAGGTGCTTGGAGGACCCCCCATCGGCACCGCCATCATCGCCGTCCTTCTTCGACTTGTAGCGGTCAAAGCGGTATGACCCCAGAATCGCTCCCTCGACCGCGGCGGTCGCCAGCGCCGTCGGATCCGCGGCGTCAGGGCCCTTGAGCGTCATCGAGGTGACATCCATCGAGCCGGCGGTCCGGGCGGCGATCGCGGCCGCGACGCGGGCCCGCTCGGGCTCGAACTCGTCCCGGTTGCCCATGCCGACCACAAGCGCGCGGCGCGGCTTCTCCGGGTGGATCAGCGTCGTCTTCCGGTATCCGCCCTTGACGTCTTCGGAGCCTGGAGCGCCGCGCAGCGGCTCGGGGAGCTCGTCGCCGTCGAAGAGGAGGACCACGAGGAGGTCGGACTCGACCTCCGCCAGTGGTTTGTCTGCGACCTCGACGCGCACGGAGCGCCAGATTACAGACGGTCACTAGCATTGCTCCCCAACACTTTCGGCGGCCACCAACACCGCCGCCGCATCTACCGCCGCGCGGAGAAGCCGCCGGCACAACGAAAGGCGCAGATGTCGAAGACGGTCATCCTCTCCACTGCCCGAACTCCCTTCGGGAAGATGGGCGGCGGCCTCTCGTCCCTTGATGCCACCGACCTGGGCGGCACCGTGATCTCGGAGGCGCTTGACCGCGCCGACGTGAAGCCCGACGAGGTCCAGGGCGTCGTCTACGGCCAGGTTCTGCAGGCCGGCCAGGGGCAGATCCCCTCGCGCCAGGCCCAGATCAAGGGGGGCATCCCAAAGGAGGTTCCCTCCGAGACCGTCAACAAGGTCTGCGCCTCTGGCATGCGCTCGATCGGCATCGCCGATCAGGCGATCCGGGCCGGCGACCTCGAGATCGGCGTCACCGGCGGCATGGAGTCGATGAGCAAGGCCCCCTACCTGCTGCCCGGCGCCCGCTTCGGCTTCCGGATCGGTGACGTGCAGGCGATCGATGCGATGACCCACGACGGCCTCACCAACCCGTTCACCGAGAAGCAGATGATCAACGAGGCCAGCGAGGTCTCCAATGAGCTCGAGATCACCCGCGCCGACATGGACCGCTTCGCTGAGCGCTCGCATCAGCTGGCTCACAGGGCGACCGAGGACGGCAAGCTCGCCGAGGAGATCGTCACCGTCACCGTCCACTCGAAGAAGGGCGACACCGAGGTGGCGACCGACGAGGCGATCCGGCCCGACACGACCCTCGAGGTGCTCTCCAAGCTGAAGGCCGTCGGCGGCGACGACGCCACCCACACCGCCGGCAACGCGCCGGGCGTCAACGACGGCGCGGGCGCGGTGGTCGTCGCGTCAGACGAGTGGGCGAAGCAGAACGGCAAGAGCGCGATCGCCACGGTGCTCGCCTACGGCCAGGTAGCCGACGACTTCCCGTACCTCGCCAGGACTCCCGCGAAGGCGGCGATGCAGGCTCTCGAGAAGATCGGCAAGAGGCCGGGCGACGTCGACCTCTGGGAGATCAACGAGGCCTTCGCTTCCGTGGCGATCAACTCCGTGCGCATGCTCGAGATCGACGAGGACAAGGTGAACGTCAATGGCGGCGCGATCGCCCTCGGCCATCCGATCGGCGCTTCGGGCGCCCGCATCGTCGGCGCGCTGGTGCACGAGCTCCGCCGCCGCGGTGGTGGCCTCGGCTGCGCCGCGATCTGCTCAGGTGGTGGCCAGGGCGATGCCATCCTCGTCGAAGTCAACGGTTCCTAGCCGGTCAGCAGCTTTCTTCGACCTCGACAAGACCCTGATGGCGGGGTCGTCGGGGATGGTGTTCGCGCGCGTCGCGAACCAGCGCGGCTTCGTGCCGCGCCGGCAACTCGCCAGGTGGGGACTCGACCACCTGCGCTACCGGCTGCGCGGATCCTCGGACGAGCAGACCAACGCGGTGCTCGACGTCGCCAAGGAGGTCTTCGCCGAGATGCGAGAGCGGGACGTCGAGCGGATGGGCCCGGCCGTGCTCGCCGGCATCCTGCCGCGGATCTATCCGCAGATGCTCGATCAGGTCCACCGCCACCAGGACGACGGTCGCGCGACCTTCATCGTCAGCGCGGCGGGCAACGACCTGGTCAAGGCGCTCGCCGCGGTGCTGGGCATGGAGGGTGGAATCGGGACCGCGTGGGCGGTCGGTGCCGACGGCAAATTCACCGGGGAGATGGACGGGCCCTTCGTCTACGGCGAGGGCAAGGTCGAGGCGATGAAGCGATTCGCGGAGAAGCACGACATCGACATGAGCGCCTCATACGCGTATTCGGACTCGGCAAGCGACCTGCCGATGCTGCGGTCCGTCGGGAATGCGGTGGTCGTGAATCCCGATGCCGATCTGCTCGAGATCGCGCGCCGGGAGGGCTGGCGGGTGATGCGCTTCGAGAAGCTCGGCCGCAAGCTGGCGATCGCTGGCGCAACCGCGCTGGCTGCCGCAGCGGGCGGTCTTGGCCTGGCGTCGAGGCGGCGGGGCGGCGGCCGCCTGAGCGGCGTCTCTGGCTCAATTCGCAGGTAGGCCGCGCGACACCTGTCCAACCTGGTCGATCGAGCGGACGCGGCCCTCCTCGAAGCACGCCGCGGACACCAGGGCGGAGCCGACTGAGCCGGAAGACTCGGCGTCGCCTTCATCCGTCGCGGCTGCTGGCGGCTGCCCCAAACAAGTCGCTACGGGCTTCGCCCTTCGCTCCAAGGTGGAGCGGCCTGGCAGCCGCTTAGACTTCCGCCATGGCCGTAGAGCCCGAAGCTCAGCGCCGCGCGCACGAGTGGCTGTCCGAGGCCTACACGCGCCTCGAAGAGCGTGAGGCGCTCTTCGAGACGATCTCCGGCCAGGAGGTGAAGCCGCTCTACACCGAGGAGGACCGGGTGGGCTCGGACGACGAGCGCGAGCTCGGCTATCCGGGTGAGTACCCGTACACCCGCGGCGTCTACCCCTCGATGTACCGCGGCCGGCTCTGGACGATGCGGCAGTTCGCCGGCTTCGGCACGGCCGAGGAGACCAACGAGCGCTTCCACTACCTGCTCGGCCATGGTCAGACGGGACTGTCGACGGCATTCGACATGCCCACCCTGATGGGCCTCGACTCGGACGCCAACCGGTCCCTCGGCGAGGTCGGGGTGGAGGGGGTCGCGATTGACACGCTCGACGACATGGAGACCCTCTTCGCGGGGATCGACCTGGGGAGCGTCACCACCTCGATGACGATCAACGCTCCGGCGGCGATCCTGCTGGCCTTCTACGTCGCCACCGCCGAGGAGCAGGGCGTCCCGACGGAGCGGCTCGGCGGCACGATCCAGACCGACATCCTCAAGGAGTACATCGCCCAGAAGGAGTGGTGCTTCCCGATCGAGCCGGCGATGCGGCTGGTCGGAGACATGATCGAGTGGTGCACCGAGCACATGCCCCGCTGGCACCCGATCTCGATCTCCGGGTACCACATCCGCGAGGCCGGCTCGACCGCGCAGCAGGAGCTCGCCTTCACGCTCAAGGACGGCTTCACCTATGTCGAGCAGGCGATCGAACGGGGCCTGGACGTCGATGCCTTCGCGCCGCGCCTCTCGTTCTTCTTCAACGCACACATCGACTTCTTCGAGGAGATCGCCAAGTACCGCGCCGCGCGCCGCATCTGGGCGCGGGAGATGCGCGAGACCTATGGCGCCAAGCGCGAGGAGTCCTGGCGGATGCGGTTCCACACCCAGACCGCGGGCGTCTCGCTCACCGCCCAGCAGCCGCAGAACAACATCATCCGGACCGCGATCGAGGCGCTCGCCGGCGTCCTCGGCGGCACCCAGTCGCTGCACACCAACTCCTATGACGAGGCGCTTGCCCTGCCGACCGAGGAGGCCGTCCGGATCGCGCTCCGTACCCAGCAGGTGATCGCCCACGAGACCGGCGTCACCAACACCATCGACCCGCTCGGCGGCTCTTACTTCGTCGAGACCCTGACCGACGAGATGGAGCGCGCCGCCTACGAGTACTTCGCCCGGATCGATGAGCTCGGCGGAATGGTCGAGGCCATCAAGCAGAACTTCCCCCAGCGTGAGATCGCAGACGCCTCCTTCCGTTACCAGCAGGAGGTCGACTCGAAGCAGCGCATCGTCGTGGGTGTCAACGACTACGTGCTCGAGGACGACGAGGCGATCCCGATTCTGCGAATCGATCCCGAGCTCGAGCGAAAGCAGAAGGGGAGGGTGGAGGCGACCAAGACGACGAGGGACTCCGCTGAGGTGGAGCGGACGCTCGCCGAGCTACGGACGGCCGCCGCCACCGACGCCAACCTGATGCCGCCGATCCTCGATTGCGCCAGGGCGCGCGTCTCGGAGGGCGAGATGGTCGAGGCGCTCCAGGCCGTCTTCGGCTCCTACACCGAGCTGCCCGTCTTCTAGCGAGCGCCGGTTCGGCCGGCTCAGGCCGCGCGCCGCGCAGACTCGACGATCACGATGACCTCGCCGACCGGCCCGAGCTCCGAGCCGGCCAGGAACATCCTGCCGACGCCCAGCCTCTGGGACTCGACCCGGGCCACGCGGCAGGCGTCGTCGTGATCGAGACCACTGGCAAGCAGCCTCTTCCCGTGAGTGCGGTCAAGAAAGAGAACGTCGTACACCCCTAAGCCTCCTGGTTCGAGTCCCCTGTGCATTTCTCATTCTCGTATCGGAATACGGCGTCGGCATCCGTAGAAACTTCCTGTTCAACTACGGTTAACTCGCCACTGAACCGAGCCATGACTGAATAGTGCCTACCGACTCAGCCAGAAAAATCAGGATCGTCGTCGCCAAGCCGGGGCTCGACGGCCACGATCGCGGGGCGAAGATCATTGCGCGTGCACTGCGCGATGCCGGCATGGAGGTGATCTACACGGGTCTCCACCAGACGCCCGAGCAGATCGCCGAGACCGCGATCCAGGAGGATGCCGACGCCGTCGGGCTCTCGATCCTCTCTGGCGCCCACATGACCCTGGTGCCGCGGGTGGTCGAGCTGCTCTCGGAGCAGGGCGCCGACGATGTCGTGGTCACGGTGGGGGGGACGATTCCCGCCGACGACATCCCGGAGCTGAAGAAGCTCGGGGTCGCCGAGGTCTTCACTCCGGGTGCGCCGACTGACGAGATCGTCGAGTTCGTGAAAGCGGCCACCAGGCCGCGCCATGTCGGAGCGTAGGGCGCAGCCCTTGATGCGAGGGCGCGCGTCAGCGCGACCCGTTTGGTGAAGCGCTGGGCGGCCGCTCGTGGCGGCGACTTGATGGCGAAGCCGCCCTCAGTAGCCGTACCCGCCGCCGCCGCCGCTCGAGCCGCTGGTGTTGCCGGCCCCGGTGTTCCCGGTCGTCGCGGCGGAACCGCCGCTCCCACTCGAGGTCGAGCTGGCGTTGGTCGCCGGGGCGGCCGAGTTCGTCGAGCTGTCGTTGCTGCTGCCGCCGCATGCCGCCAGCCCGATGCCGAGGACCAGGCTGCAGGCGCCAGCGAGGATCAAGCGATTGATGCGTTTCACAAGGGCTCCTTTAGCTTGTTTGGGTCGTGTCGATCCCCCCTCGCACGTACTACGCTCGCGGAGCCGCCCGGGATTGGGGCTCCTCATCGCAATCCCTTCGCGCATGGCGAACGTAGAAGAAGGCGTGGACCCTTCCGACGAGGCACTGCTCGCGGGCTTTGCGACGGGCGACCCCCGCACGGCGACCGCGTTCGTTCGCCGTTTTCAGGGACGCGTCTTCGGCCTGGCGCTGACCATCGTGCGCCAGCCGGCGCTCGCTGAGGAGGTCGCGCAGGAGACCTTCGCCCGCGTCTACCGGCACGCCGGCAACTACGACGCCCGCAAGGGCCGCGTCTCCACCTGGCTGCTCTCGATCGCCCGCAACCTGGCGATCGACGTGACCCGGATGAAGCGCCTCGATCCCGTCGACCCGGAGGTGATCGCCGCGGAGATCTCGATCGAGAACCAGGTCCCGGGCGCCGATGAGGCGGGGCTGCAGCCCGACGAGCGAGACCAGCTTCGCTCGGCGATCGGCGACCTCCCCGATGACCAGCGCCGCGCCCTGGTGCTCGCCGCCTACATGGGGCGCACGGCGCGCGAGATCAGCGACCTCGACGACGTCCCGCTCGGGACCGTAAAGACCCGGATCCGGACCGCAATGCTGAAGCTCCGCGAGGAGATGGAGGTGTTCGAGTAATGGGCTCCCGCTGCGAGGAGACCCGGGAGATGGCCGTCGACCTGGCCCTGGGCATCGTCGATGGGGAGGAGCGCGGCCGTGCGCTCCAGCACCTGGCCAACTGCCCGGACTGCCGCGCCGAGGTCGAGAAGTACTCCGATCTCGCCGACGAGCTGCTCCTGCTCGCCCCGCAACGCGAGGCTCCGGTCGGCTTCGAGTCCCGGGTTCTGAGCGAGGTGCTCCCGGCGCCCCAGCCTAAGCGCCGCCGCCGGCTCCGGCTCGTGCTGGCGCCCGCCGCCGCGGCGGTCGCCGCCGCCGCCATCGTTCTCGCCATCGTGGCGCCCGACCTTCGCCTCGCGTCCCACTACCGTCACACGCTCGATCAGGCGAACGGGAAGGAGTTCGAGTCCTACGCCCTGCGCGAGGGGGACACGCACGTCGGCACCGTCTTCAGCTACGAGGGCTCCCCCTCCTGGGTGCACATCGACATCGACCCGGCGCATCGTGCCGGGGTGACCGGCGCCGAGCTCGTCACCGACGACGGCAGCCAGATCCCGCTTCACTGGTTCCATCTCGACCCCTCGGGTGGCTCGGGCGGCTCCATTCCCGTCGATCCGAACCGGGTCTCCGTACTGCGCCTCTCCGGGGCTGCGGACGGGCAGACGCTGGTCGCGCACTTCAGCGACTAGCGCATCCGGGCAGCGGGCCGTCTAGCATGGTCCGGCCGAACCGATTGACTGGTCAGTCAGCCAGTCGGAGCAGCCGGTAATATCCCGCGCCGCTCCCGGAGCTACCCGATTCAAGAGAGGACCCGACCTTGAAGATTTGTGTGCTCGTCAAAGAGGTCCCGGATGCCGCCGTCGACAAGCGGATCGACCCGGAGACCAAGCGCCTGGATCGTTCAGGCGAGAAGAACCTGAACCCCTTCGACACCCACGCCCTCGAGGCCGCGATGCAGGTCAAGGAGGGTGGGGCGGACGTCGAGGAGATCGTCGCCGTGACGATGGGCCCCGACAGCGCCGTCCGCGCCCTGCACAAGGCCGTGGCGCTCGGCGCCGACCGCTCTGTGCATCTCACCGACGATGCATTGACCGGATCCGACGTCTGCGCCACCGGCTACGCCCTGGCGAAGGTCCTGGAGGCCGAGAGCCCCGACCTGGTGCTGCTCGGCCAGCAGTCCGATGACGGCGAGTGCTACACGATCGGCGCCGTCGTGGCCGACCACCTGAAGATGCCCTCGCTGACTCAGGTGATCAAGATGGACCTCGCCGACGGCAAGCTCACCTGCGAGCGCCAGGCCGAGTACGGCTACGACACCGTCGAGGTCGACCTGCCGGCCGTGATCAGCGTCGGAGACGCGATCAACGAGCCGCGCTACCCGAGCCTGAAGGCGATCATGGGCGCGAAGAAGAAGCCGCTCGACACAAAGGCGATCGGCGACGTCGGCATCGAGGGCGACCGGGTCGGCGAGGGCGGATCGCGCACCGCCGTGCTCGAGCTCAAGCCGCCTCCCGAGAAGCAGGCCGGCGAGATCATCGAGGACGAGGACACGAACGAGACGGTCGAGAAAATCGTCGCCTGGCTCGAGGAAAGGAAGCTGATATAGATGACCTCCTCCCGATCAACACACGCCCGGCTGATCCGGCCGGCGCTGCGCAGCTCTGCGTCCTCGGGCTCGCCTTTGGCACCACCAAAGGCTTCGCGAGCAAGCGGAGCGAGTGGTGCGAGCGCGAAGCGCGAGATCCTTGATCTGCTTGACCGGGCGAATCCCCGGTCGCACGTTGACCAGAAGGAGGTCATCTGATGGGAGGCATCCTGGTTTACGCCCTCCACGACGACGAGGGCAACTTCAACATGAACTCCCTCGGCGCCCTCTCCGAAGCGGCGAAGCTCGCCGGCGAGCTGGGCACCGAGGCGGCCGCAGTGGTGGTCGGCGACGTCGCCGATGATGCCGCCGCCGGCCTGGGCGCCTATGGCGTGAAGAAGGTCTACCGCTGCAAGGAGGCCCCGGAGGGCCTGGCTCAGCCGATCGTCGACGTGATGGCGAAGGTCATGACCGACAACGATTTCTCCTACGCGCTCTTCGGCGGAGGCCTTCTGGGCTTCGAGATCGGCGCCGGTCTGACGGCCCGCCTGAACGCGGGTGTGACGATGGAGGTCACCGCGGTCAACGTGGTCGACGGCAAGCTGGTCGCCGAGCGCCCGATCCTGCAGGACTCGCAGATCGCCGACGTCGGCTACGTCGAGGAGCCGGGAATCATCATCGGCCGCCTCAACGCGTTCGATGAGAACGAGACCGGCGGCACGGCCGAGGTCGAGGACGTCCAGGTCGAGCTCTCGGAGTGGTCGACGAAGGCCAGGATGGTGACCCGAGGAGAACAGCGCGGCGAGGACGTCGACATCGAGGGTGCCGACATCCTGGTCGGCGGAGGCCGTGGTCTCGGCAAGGCCGAGAACTTCGAGCTAGCCGAGCAGCTGGCCAACTCAATGGGTGGTGCGGTGGCCGCAACGCGTGCAGTCGTCGACGCCGGCTGGTACCCGTACGCCGCTCAGATCGGACAGACCGGCAAGACGGTCGCGCCGAACCTGTACCTGGCGCTCGGCATCTCCGGCGCGATCCAGCACAAGGTCGGCATGCAGAACTCGGAGAACATCCTGGCCATCAACAAGGACCAGAACGCTCCGATCTTCGAGTTCTCTGACCTCGGCGTCGTGGGCGACCTGCACAAGATCGTCCCCAAGCTGACCGAGGCGATCAAGGCCAAGAAGGGCTAGAGATGCCCGGCCTCCCCATCAAGCACGCACGGATGACGCGTGGGCACTTGACGGAAAGACCGGGCATCTAGTGGCCGTTGAACCCGCCGAGTTCCCGCCGCCGGTCAAGCCGGCGGAGGAGTTCATCACCGGCATCACCGATCCCGAGGAGGAGCGGATCGAGGTCGGTGTGGCGATCGTGGGCGGTGGCCCCGCGGGGCTCGCGTGCGCGATCAAGGTCATGCAGCTGCTCGAGGACGAGCCGGAGCTCACCGAGAAGCTCGGCGAGGTCCCGGTCGCCGTCATCGAGAAGGGAAAAACTCCGGGCGCGCACCTGCTGTCCGGGGCCAACATGCGCCCCTCGGCGATGCAGGAGCTCTTCCCGGACCTCGATCCCTCCGACTGGCCCGTCTACCAGGAGGTCACCAAGGACGCGGTCTACCTGCTCACGAAGCGGCTAGCGATGCCGCTCAAGCCGATGCCGCCGAATTTCCGCAACCACGGTAACTACGTCACCTCGGTGGCGAAGCTCGGCCGCTTCCTCGGGGAGAAGGCGGAGGAGGCGGGCGTCTACATCCTCAGCGAGACCGCGGCCGACAGGCTGCTGGTCGAGGACAGGATCGTCCGAGGCGTCCGCTCAGGGGACAAGGGGCGAGGCAAGGACGGCGAGGAGCTCTCGAACTTCGAGCCCGGATCCGACGTGGTCGCCAAGGCGACCGTGCTGGCCGAGGGGACGCTCGGGCACCTGACCTACTCGGCGCTCGACTACTTCGATCTGCACGGCCCCGACCCGCAGCGCTGGGAGCTCGGGGTGAAGGAGGTCTGGGAGGTTGAGAAGCCCCTCGACCGCGTCATCCACACGATGGGCTGGCCGCTGCGTAAGCGCCCGAAGTACAACGAGTTCGGCGGCAGCTTCATCTACCCGATGGGCGAGGACAAGCTCTGCATCGGCATGGTCATCGGGCTCGACAACACCGACGCCACCATCTCCTGCCACGACCTTCTCCAGGAGCTCAAGACCCACTCCTTCGTCAAGAAGATCCTCGAGGGCGGCAAGCGCGTCGGCTGGGGCGCGAAGACGATCCCCTCCGGCGGCTACTGGTCGATGCCGAAGCGGCTCTCGACACCAGGCGCCGTCTTCTGCGGCGACGGCGCCGGCATGGTGAACATCCCGACGCTGAAGGGCGTCCACTACGCGATGCACTCCGGCATGTACGCGGCGGAGGCGATCGTCGACGCGCTCAAGCGGGACTCGGTCAACTTCGAGGCCTACGAGCGCAAGGTCAAGGACTCGCTGATCGAGAAGGAGCTCTGGCAGTCGCGGAACATGCGCCAGCCCTTCTCGAAGGGCTTCTTCGTCGGCGGCGCGCTCGCCAGCGCGATGACGGTCACCAAGGGCGCCTTCCCCGGCGGCCACTGGAAGAACGAGGACGACGCCGATATCCCGGTCGAGATCGGCGAGGCCGCGGACAGCTACCCCAAGCCCGACAACAAGTACATCTTCGACAAGCTCAACTCGGTCTTCCTCTCGGGCAACGCGACCCGCGACGACGCTCCGAACCACATCCGGATCCAGGAGCGTGTGCCCCGAGAGGTGGCCCAGACCTGGGTCTCGATGTGTCCGGCCCAGGTCTACGAGATCCCCGAGGAGCAGCTCGAGAGCGGCGCTGAAACCGTGGACGTGCACGTGACGCCCTCGAACTGCGTGCAGTGCGGCGCGATCACCGCTAAGGGCGGTCGGCTGACGCTGCCCGAGGGCGGCGACGGCCCCCTGTATCAAGAGGTCTAGCCGCGACACGGCCGCTCTAGGCTGCGCTCCATGGAGAAGGTGAACGGCCGGGTCGCGGTCTTCGGGCCGAGCCCCATGCTGAGTGTGACGATCGAGGCACGCGGCGAGGGCCGGGACGACGTCCACTGCCACCCCGCGGGTCAGGGCGTCTGGCTCAGCCGGATGGCGGGGGAGATGGGCGCCTGGCCCGTTCTCTGCTCGCTGATCGGCGGGGAGACCGGGCTCGTCCTCGAGCCGCTGCTGGAGCAGCTCCCGGGTGAGCGGCGCCTGGTCGGGACCGAATGCTCCAGCGGTTGCTACATCATCGACCGCCGCAGCGGCGAGCGGGTTCCGATCGCGCAGGCATATGTCGAGCCGCCCTCGCGGCACGAGTGCGACGACCTCGTCGCGGCGACCACGGCCGCTGCGCTCGAATGCGACCTGCTGGCGATCTGCAACCCCTACCCGGGCGACACCGTGCCCCTCGAGACCTACGGCGACCTGGTCGCTAACGCGCGCGCCTCGGGCATCCCGGTGATCGCCGACCTCTCCAGCCCCCGGATCGAGCCGACCGCCGCGGCCGGTGCGGACCTCGTCAAGCTGAACGACTGGGAGCTGGCCGCCTTCGCTGCCGGCCCAGTGGACACGCCTGAGCGCCTGCGGGGAGCGGCCGGGCGGCTGCGCGACCTCGGGGCCCGCAACGTGCTCGTCACCCGGGCGGGGGACCCGGCCCTCGTCCTGCTCGGAGACGAGGCCTGGGAGCTGATTCCGCCGAAGCTCGAGGCGGGTTCCCGGGAGGGCTGCGGCGACACCATGATGGGGGCGATCGCAGCGGCGCTGGCCCAGGGCAGCGAGCTGCCCGAGGCGCTCGTGCTCGGCGCCGGCGCGGGGGCGGTCAACTTCCTCCATCACGGGCTCGGCACCGGCTCACGGCGCGAGGTCGAGGAGCTCGCGCGCGAGGTCGAGTTTCAGCCCGCCTAGACCGGGTCGTAGGGCGGCTCGGGCCGCTCGCCACGCAGAATCGCCGCCGGCGCCTCGCTCGCGATCCAGTCGAGGTGCGGGCTGAGCAGCTCCACCTGGCCCAGCACGGCGAGGCCGTCGGAGATTCGCAATGGGCGGCCGCCGTGCGAGGAGTGCGAGTCGCTCGCGAGCACATGGATCAGCCCGGCAGCCGCCAGGGCGAGCATGCCCCGGCGCGGGGGGCCCGAGACGAGGTAGGCCGCGGTGCACTGGATCAGCGCGCCGCCGGCGATCAGCTCCTTGATTCGCTCGATCATGTCGGCCGAGACGTGGCGTTCGGGGTGGGCGATGAGCGCACCGAAGCCACGTTCCCCCAGGCCGGTGACGGCGGCGAGCAGCGAGTCGCCGAGCGGCCCCGGGCGGGGCTCGAGCAGGATCCACCCGCCCCCGCCGAGCGTGACGGCTCCCAGCTCCTCCTCATCGAGCCCCTCGAGCGCGGTCTCCGCCACCTCGCCGCCGGTGACCACGGTGACCGATACCTCGTTGCGGCTCAGCTCGGCGTTCACCTCGGCAACCCGCTCCGGGAGCTCGGCGATCCGGACGTCATGGTCGTGGCGGATGTGGGGAGTGGCGGCGATGGTCTCGATGCCGTCGCCGGCCGCGACCCGCCCCATCGCGAGGGAGTCCGCCAGGTCGAGCGCCCCATCGTCGATCCCCGGCAAGATGTGGCAGTGGAGGTCGATCACGACACTAGGATGAACAAGACACCGGCGAGTGTTCGTCACGAAGGTCGAGGAGCGCTCAGGGCGTTGAGCTTCCTGAGGCGTTGTCGGCCACGAACGCCGCGACCTCCTGTGCGTCCTTCCCCGTGACGAGGTTCCGCGGCATGTTGCCGCTGGGGCCCGTGCCCTGCCCCTTCGCGTGACGCCCCCCGCCTGTCCGAATCGCGTGCAGGACGTCCGCATGGTTCACGGCGATGTCGTCGAGGTTGGGCCCCACGTTCCCGACGGTACCCGCGGCGCCGAGAGTGTGGCACGCACCGCAGTGATCGACGAACAGCTGGCGCCCGCGCTGCTCGGCAGGGGAGATTGGCTGCTTCGTGGCGCCGCCGAGGGGGGCTCCGCTCGAGGAGGTGTGCTGCTCGACGGTCGCCGAGTCGCCGCAACCGAGGGCGAACAGGACGGCGGCCCCGACCGCGAGGCAGGCGATGGCAGGGCGATATCGGTCACGCATCACGACCGATGGCTACCCGCGATGAGCTGATCTATGCTCGCGACGTGGCGAACCATGCGAGCCAGACGCTCGAACGGGAGTTCCTCGAGTTCGCACCCGACGCCGTCATCGGCGTCGACCAGAACGGAGAGATCAGGCTCGTCAACTCACGGACGAAGATCGTCTTTGGCTACGCACGCGACGAGCTGATCGGCCAGCACGTGGAGATGCTGGTTCCGGAGGCGGTGCGCGGCAGCCACGTCGGCCACCGGGACCGCTACTTCCAGGCTCCCCGGACCCGCCCCATGGGAGCCGGCGTCGACCTCCACGCCCGGCGCAAGGACGGCAGGGAGTTTCCCTGCGAGATCTCCCTGTCGACGGTCGCGACCGACCAGGGGATGATGGCCCTGGCGGCGATCCGCGACATCACCGACGGCCGACGTGACCGCGACGAGCTGCGCCGCGCCGTCAGGCGCCTGCAGGCCGCCACCGACGTCGCGATCGCCGTGGGCGGCGAGACGGATCTCGACAAGGTCCTGGATGCAATCGTGGAGCGCGGCCGGGCGCTGGTCGAGGCCAGGGCGCTGGTCATCCTGCTCCGCGAGGGCGAGGACCTGGTCGTCGCGGCGACCGCCGCCGTCGCCGGGGGCCTCGATCCTGGGGTCGCCAATCTGCGGATCCCGGCGCAGGAGGCCTCCGAGCAGGTGCTGTTCGGCCGGGTCGCGGGCGTGGACCTGGGTGCCACGGAGACTGGCCGTGCGCTGCTGGCACCCCTGGTCTTCCGCGGGAACCCGCTCGGCGTCGTCGTCGCGCTCGATCGCATCGGGGAGCCGGGGCGCTTCCACGACGAGGACCAGCGGATGCTCGAGGCCTTCGCGGCCAGCGCTGCGATCGGGGTGGCGACGGCCCGTTCGATGGCGGAGGAGCGGCTGCAGAACACCATCGACGCCGCCGAGCAGGAGCGCAGCCGCTGGGCTCGCGAGCTGCACGACGAGACGCTGCAGGCCCTCGCGGTCCTGCGAATGCGGCTCTCATCGGCACTCCGGGAGGAGGAGCCCGGGGCGCTCGAGCAGGCCGGCAAGGCGGCCGTCGAGCAGATCGACGACGAGATCGTGAAGCTGCGGAGACTGATCACCGAGCTCCGGCCCGCCTCGCTCGACACGATCGGACTCGAGGCGGCGCTGCAGGCCCTCGCGGAGCAGCACGAGCATGGCCCGACGAGCATGGAGGTCAACTGCGACTTCGAGCTTCCCCGGGATGAGGACGACAGGCCCACGCCGATCCTGGAGACAGCGGTCTACCGGCTCGTTCAGGAGGCGCTCAACAACGTCTCCAAGCACTCGATGGCGCGGCGCGCCGACGTCACGGTGCGTGCGTTGCGCGGGGCGATCGAGATCGAGGTCCGTGACGACGGCGTCGGCTTCGAGCCAACCCTCGTACGGGAGGGCTTCGGGCTGGTCGGCATGCGCGAGCGGGCGGCTCTCCTCGGCGGCACGCTCGAGGTCGATTCGACCAGGGGGGCCGGGACGCGGGTCCGCGCTGAGATCCCGCTGCTCACTCGGGGCGAGGAAGGCCTGGCTTCGCCATAAGGTCGCAGCCACCAGCGGCCGCCCACACAAGTCGCTGCGGGCTTCGCCCTGCGCTCCGAAGTGGAGCGTCCTTGTGGCCGCCATAAGGTCGCGGCCACCAGCGGCCGCCCCACACAAGTCGCTGCGGGCTTCGCCCTGTGCTCCGAAGTGGAGCGTCCTTGTGGCCGCTAAACGTCGATCAATCCGCGCTCGATTGCGTAGCGGACGAGCTCGGAGCGTGTGGTCATCGCCAGCTTCTGCTGGATGTGCGCGCGGTGTGACTCGACGGTGCGCACGCTCAGATAGAGCTGCTCCGCGATCTCGTTGTTGGTGTGGCCGAGTGCGATCAGACGGAGGACCTCCAGTTCGCGCTCCGAGAGGTCGTCGGGTGTCGCGGCGTCGGGCTCCGCCGCCAGCCTGGCCCCGAGCTCGGGCTGCAGGTATGTGCGGCCCTCGGCCGCCATCCGCACGGCCTTGACCAGCTCCTCGCTCGCAGCCTCCTTGAGGATGTAGCCGAGGACGCCGGCCTGCAGGGCCTCGCGGGCGAACGCGGTCTCGTCCTGCATGGTCAGCACGACGATCTCCGTTCCCGGTGACTGCTCGCGGATCGCCGGGATCGCCGCGAGCCCGGATCCGCCGGGCATGTTGATGTCGAGGATCAGCACCTTGGGGCGATGCCCGCTGACATAGCGGCTCGCGGAATCCGCGTCTCCCGCCTCCGCGACGACCTCGATGTCGGGCTCACGCTCGAGCATCAGGCGCAGAGCGCTGCGGACGACGGCGTGGTCGTCAGCCAAGACGACTGAGATCGTTTCGGACGCTGCCTCCCCTATGTCTGCCACGCTCGTACCTTAACCCGGGCCGCGGGCGCAAGACGCAGTCTCGCACCGCAACTCGCTACCCAAAATCCTGTTTAGGTGGACGTGAGGGAGGGGCCGACAACCACCCAGGATCTGTGGCCGCTCGCCGGCAGGAGGGTCATGCTCGCGGGGCTGGCGGCCGCGCTTCTCTGCGCTGCCGTCGCAATCGTTCCCGGCGGCAGCGAGGCGAAGAAGCGGCACGCCGTCAAGCAGATGCGCCCGAACATCGTCCTGATCATGGACGACGACCAGTCGGTGAACCTGCAGCAGTTCCTGACCAAGACCAACGCCGCGATCGGCGCGAAGGGGGTCACCTTCGACAATTCCTTCGTCAACTACTCGCTGTGCTGCCCGTCGCGCTCCACCATGCTGACCGGCCAGTACGCGCACAACCACGGCGTCCGGGGGAACCAGCTTCCCTCGGGCGGGTACAGCAAGCTCGCGCCGACGCTCGGCAACACGATGCCCGTCTGGCTGCAGGGGGCCGGCTACTACACGGCCCACATCGGCAAGTTCCTGAACGGGTACGGCGCCACGGGCCCCGACACCGACGTGCCGCCTGGCTGGAACGAGTGGTACGGATCGATCGACAACCCCGATCAGTTCACGGGCGGCACCTACACCGCCTACGGGTACACCCTCAACGAGAACGGGCAGATCGTGCACTACGGCAGCACACCGGGAGTCGTCGATCCCGCCACCTACCAGACCGACGTCTACTCCGAGAAGGCGGCCGACTTCATCCGGCGGCGGGCGCCGAGCAAGAAGCCGTTCTATCTCTCGGTGGCTCCGCGCGATCCGCATGCTGAGGCCGCCGCCTGCAACTGCAACGGGAACAATCCGCGTGCCGCGCCGCGGTACGAGGGACATTTCGCCGGTCTGGCGGCGCCTCGGAGCCCCGACTTCAACGAGGCCGACGTCTCGGACAAGCCCTCGAACATCAAGGACCTGCCGCTGCTCAACTCGAGTCAGCAGGACGCGGTCGATGCCCGCTACCGGGCTCGGGCGGAGGCGGTCCTGGGGGTTGACGACCTCGTCCAGAACGTGGTCAACACGCTGAAGCAGGAGGGCGAGCTGAAGAACACGGTGCTGATGTTCACCTCCGACAACGGCTTCTTCCACGGCGAGCACCGGGTGCCTCAGGGGAAGGTCCGCCTCTACGAGCCCTCGATCCGCGTGCCGCTGCTGATCCGGGCTCCGGGAATGCCCAAGGGCGTCCACCGCCGCCAGCCCGTCGGCAACGTGGACCTGACTGAGACGATCCTCGACTTCGCGCACGCCAAGCCGGGGCGCAAGGAGGACGGGATGTCCCTCATCCCGATCATGGAGAAGAAGCGCTATTGGCCCGGTCGCGCGATGGACCTGGAGACCTACTTCACGCCGGACACGCTCGAGGATCCCGAGGACCCGCCGCTCAACTACCAGGGGTTGCGCACCGACCGCTACCTCTACGCCAACTATGGGACGGGAGAGCAGGAGCTCTACGACCTGCAGACCGATCCGTTCGAGCTGCAGAACGCGGTGAACAATCCGGCCTACGCGAGCGTCAAGGCTTCGTTGCAGCGCCTGCTCGGTGGACTGGCGAACTGCGCCGGGCGGACCTGTCGCGTGAAGCCGGCTCTGAAGCTCAAGGCCGGTAACTGCTCGGTGGCGAAGGTCGCCGGCAAGGGCGACCCGCAGGAGGCGACCTTCTACCTGCGTGGCAAGAAGGTCGGTAGCGACGCCAAGCCGCCGATCCGCGTCGGCTTGCACCACGCCTCCTCCGGCGAGCGGCTGGAGGCGGTGGCGAGCTCCCTCGACGGGCGGAAGGTCAGCCTGACGCGGAGGCTGCGGGGCTGCTGACAGACCCCGCGAAGGTGCCGGTCAGCTCGGCCAGGCGCTCCGGCTGGTCCTCCGAGACGAAGGTGTAGGAGTCCTCGATCTTCTCGAGCCTCGCGCCGCGGATCGTCCGCGCCAGCCGCTCCGCGAAGGAGAGCTTGAAGAAGCGGTCCTCCACCGCCCAGGCGAGCAGCGCAGGGCGATCGAACTCGCGCAGCCGCTCTGCGGCCTCGAATGTGTGCTTCGGGTCGATTGCCCGTAAGACCTTGATCGTGTCGCGCCGGACCCCCTTGTTCGTCAGGTAGGGGTCGACCCAATCGCGCGTCGGGGCGTCCGCGAAGTCGCGCTTGATCAGGCGGCCGTAGGCGTTCGGCAGTCGGCGGAGAGGCGCGAAGCGCATGCCGGCCATCATCCCGGTGAGCCCGCCGGGCACTCTCGCGGCCCATTGCATGGGCCGGAACGCCGGCGGCAGGAAATTCTCGAACGCGTCGCAGTTGGTGAGCAGCAGCCGCCCGATCCGTTCGGGATGGTGAGCGGCCGTGATCTGCGAGATCGCGCCGCCGGTGTCGTTGGCGACGAGCGTGACATCCTCGAGGTCGAGAGCCTCCATGAAGCCGGCAACGATCCGGGCCAGGCCCGGGGGAGAGAGGTCGGCATCCGGATCCATCGGCTCGCGATGGCTCCCGAGCGGAAGGTCGGGGACGATGCAGCGGAAGCGGTCCTCCAGCAGCGGCGTCACCTTGCGCCACAGCCGCCCGTCGACGAGCAGGCCGTGGACGAAGACGATGGGCGGTCCCTCGCCCGACTCGCGGTACCGGATGGTCCCCTGGCGGAGCTTGAGCTTGTTCATGCGCGACGTTCCCTCCTGCCGGCTCGAATTCGCATACAGGGTGTATGTATATCTGACCTACAGGCTGTATGTCAACGTCAGCCCCCGCACAGCTCCTTGCGGCTCGCGGCCGTGTTCTTGAGCCTGGCTAGACTTGAACGCGATGAAGACAGACATACATCCCGAATACGTCCTCTCGCACGTCCACTGCTCGTGCGGCAACGACTTCTATACGCGCTCCACGAAGCCCGAGCTTCACGTGGAGATCTGCTCACAGTGCCACCCGTTCTACACGGGCAAGCAGAAGCTGGTTGACACCGGCGGACGGGTCGAGCGATTCCGTCGCCGAGCCGCCAAGCGCGCCCGTTGAGCACCGAGCCCGCGTCATCGCTGAACGGATCGCGGCCGCAGGCCGCCAAGCCGACGCGGGCCGCGGCTCAGTCCGAGCGGATGCCGGACGGCAAGCCGGTCGCGATCGGCGACGCACCGGTCGGCGGCCAGGCGGTGCTCGAGGGCGTGATGATGCGCGGCGTCTCGACCTGGTCGGTCGCGTGCCGCACCCCGGAGGGGGAGATTCAGGTCACCTCCGAGCCGATCGTCTCCTGGGCGAAGCGCAGCCGGATCCTGCGCCTGCCGGTCATCCGCGGGGTCGTGGCGCTGGCGGAGTCGCTCAAGATCGGCTTCAGGGCGCTCGCGATCTCGGCGAACGCACAGCTCGCCGAGGGGGAAGAGGAGGAGGAGATCGGCGGCTTCACCTGGGGTGTGACGATCTTCTTCTCGCTGCTCCTGGCCGTCGGGCTCTTCTTCGTCATCCCGGTCGGAGCGACCAGCCTGATCAAGGATCAGCTCGGCTCCCCGTTCCTCTTCTGGCTCGTCGAGGGCGTCCTGCGCACCGCGATCTTCATCGGGTACCTGGCTCTGATCAGCAAGCTCCCTGACCTGCGGCGCGTCTTCCAGTACCACGGGGCCGAGCACAAGACGATCTCCTGCTTCGAGGCTGGGGACGAGCTCGTCCCGGCGCGAGCGGCCGAGTACTCGCGCCTCCATCCGCGCTGCGGCACGAGCTTCCTGCTGATCGTGATGGTGCTCGCGATCTTCGTCTTCGCGCCCATCGGCCTGCCGGCCTGGTACTGGCTGGTCCTCTCGCGCATCCTCGGCATCCCCCTGATCGCCGGGCTCTCCTATGAGGTGATCAAGTGGGCCGGCAAGCACCGCAACAAGCGCTGGGTGCGCGCCCTGATGTGGCCCGGCCTGATGCTTCAGAACCTGACGACCCGCGAGCCCGACCACGACCAGCTCGAGGTCGCGATCCGCTCGCTCCAGGGCGTGCTCGCCGTCGAGGACCCGTACGAAGAGAAGAAGCGGGACCAGGCGATCGAGATCGTTGCCTAGGTAGGGCTGTCCGGACTTCGCCCCCTATGAGGGGCACAACCACGGACAGCCGGGTCAGCTGAGCAGGTCGCGCAGCTCGTTCAGCATGAAGTCCGGCTCTTCGCAGACGTCGGCCCAGGAGTAACGCCGGAACTCATCGCCACGCCCTCGGGCCTCCCGCTCCCGGAGCCGGTCCTGTTCCCAGGAATGACGCGAATTGTGGAACCGGTAGCTGTCGAGCTCGACGGTGAGCCGATGCTCGGCCCAGCGGCAGTCGACACGGCGACCGCCGGCCGGCCGATTGGTGGCCGGGAGCGGTAGGCCGGCTTTCCTGAGCCGGGACAAGAAGCGAGACTCGAGGCGACTCAGCGTCACGGGCACCTTGGCCCCAATGACCCGACGCAGCTTCACGCGCCCCGCAGCGTTGGGCAGGCGCTCGAGCATCGCTTGGACCTGCCTCGGTGTCGTCCGGTACTTGACGCCCGCCTCGTGGCAGGCCCTCGCCAGCGCCGGCTCGGGCAATGAAGATGCGATGTCCACGAGGGTGCGCTGGACGCTGGTCACTGGGATCCCTTTGCGTTCGGTTGCGTCACGGAGCTCGGTGCGCCGAGCCCGGTGGACGATCACGCCAGGAATGCGTCGGTCGTTCGGCGCGAGGACTTCGGGCTCCGGAGGAGTGGCCTTGATCAATCCCCAGAGGTGCGCAGCAGCTCGACCCGCCAGCAGCGCACCGCTGCCGCAGGCCTTCACAGCCCCGAGGTACCTGGCCTCCAGGCTTGGAGCGAGGTGTCCGGCTCGGTAGACGCCACGGTGAATCTGGGCCAGCACTCCTTTCCCCAGCCGGTTTTCGATTTGCTTCGGCGAAAGGCCGGCATCGAGCAGCTCATGCCGCGTGACGATCCCGTGTGATCTGGTCGCGAGTTCACGAATCACCCAATCTGCTGTCCGGGGTTCGCCCCCCATATGGAGCACAAGTTCGGACAGCCTCTGATTCGCCCCCTAAGAGACCTCTCACCGGCCGCTTATCGCCGGTTCACGCCGGCCGCCCACCATGGCGGCATGAAGCTCAAGGTCCACATAGACAGAGAGGCCTGCCTGGCCTACGGCGATTGCGCCGAGCTCGCCCCGGAGGCCTTCGAGGTGGACGACACCGCTCATCTCGTCGGGAGCGCACCGCTGCGAAGGATGGTCGACGCGGCGCGTGCCTGCCCCTCGGAGGCGATCACCCTGATCGACGCCGAGTCCGGCGAGCAGATCGCGCCCTAGCCTGGCCTGTAGCCCGGGATCCGAAAACGGATCGTCGCGCCCTGTCCAGGCGTCGAGCTGGCGCTGATCGTGCCGCCGTGCGCCTCGACGATCGCCCGCGCGATCGCCAGGCCCAGGCCACTGCCTCCTTCGGCGCGGCTGCGGCCCTCGTCGGTCCGGTGGAAGCGATCGAAGATGCGGTCCAGCTGGGTCGGCTCGATGCCGGTGCCGTCGTCGGCGACGGCGAAGATCGCGGCACCGTTCTGCGAGCCGATCGAAACGTCGATGTGCCCGTCCGATCCTGTGTGGCGCACAGCGTTCGTGACCAGATTGCGCAGGACCTGGGCGAGGCGGTCCGGGTCGGCCTCGAGCTCGCCGTGGAGGGTCGACTCCACGTGGTAGTGGCGCGATCCGAGAAGGGGCAGGTCGCGGCGCAGGTCCTCGACGAAGTCGTCGATCGGCACGCGCCTCGGCTGCACCAGGCCGCCCCGCTCGGCCTTGGCGAGCGTCAGCATGTCGTCCGTCAGGCGCTCCATGCGCCGGACTTCCTTCATCAGCTCGTCGGCTTCGGCCTCGACGGCCGCGCGGTCGCCGCTGTTGTCCGCGAGTTGCTCTATGCGTCCCCGGAGGACGGTCAGTGGGCTGCGGAGCTCGTGCGAGGCGTCGGAGACGAATTCGCGCTGCAGGCGGAAGCCCTCCTCGAGACGATCCATCATGTGGTTGAACGAGTCGGCGAGCACCCCGACCTCGTCATCGCCGCCGTAGTCGATCCGGTGGCTCAGGTCTCCTGAGTCGACCGCGGAAGCCACGGCGGCCATCCGCCGCAGCGGTCGCGTGATCAGGTTCGCCAGCCAGATCGCGATCGCGACCGATAGAAGGAGGGCGCCGAAACCGACCGCGATGAAGCGGTTGCGCAGCGATTGGAGCGCTTGATCGACTGAGGTGAGCGGATCCGCCACGCGGAAGGTGCCGATCCTGTCCCCGTCGACGACGACCGGCTGAGTAAGCACCCGCAGCTTCCCGGTCTCGTCCGTCGAGATCGTCGTCAGGCCGTCGCCCGCTGAGACGATTCCGCCCGCGTCCGCCTCACCGCTTTCATTGCCCGAGCGTCTCTCGGCCAGCTCCTCGTCGACGATCCGGGTCTGGTTGGTGACCGGGGGGAGCCCCTGAGGCGCGATCAGGTAGATGCGTGCCTCCGGGTGATAGCGCTGGCCGGCAACGAAGCGGTCGCTGGCCGCACGCAACGACGCTGGGTCGCTGACCCTGCCTCCGTTCAGGACGCGCTGCTGGAACTCCGCGTACTGCTCGTTCAGCTCCCGGTCGATCCGGCTGCGGAGGTTGGCCGCCGTGGTCTCATGAAGCGCGAAGAAGCTGGCCGCCACGGTTGCCACGCTGACCGCGGAGATCGCCAGCACCAGTCGCAGCCGGATGCCGCGCGGCACCCACCTACGCATCGGCGCTCACCAGCCGGTACCCGGCCGAGCGAACGGTCTGGATCGGCGCCTCTCCGTTGGCCTTTGCGAGCTTGCGGCGCAGGTAACCGACGTAGACGTCGAGGACGTTGGTACCCGGGTCGTAGTCGTATCCCCAGACCGCGTTCAGGATCTGCGCCCGGGAGAGGACCTGATCCGGATGGCGCATCAGGTAGGCGAGAAGCTCGAACTCGCGAGCGGTCAGCTTCACGGCGCGGCCGTCCCGGTCGACCTCGCGCGTCCGGAAGTCGAGGCTGATCCCTCCGACCTCCAGCGAGGTGCCGCTGGTCTGGCCGGGCTGGCGGAGGTGGGCCCTGATGCGCGCCAGCAGCTCGGCGAAGGCGAACGGCTTGGTCAGATAGTCGTTCGCGCCGAGGTCGAGTCCGGCGACGACGTCGTCGGTCTCGGCGAGTGCGGTGAGCATGATCACCGGCAGGGCCTCGTCGCCGTCGCGGATCGTCTTGATCACCTCGAGGCCGCTGAGCTTGGGGAGCAGCACATCGAGGATGATCAGCGCGTAGTCGCCCGTTCGGGCGAGGGCAAGGCCCTCCTCGCCGTCATAAGCGCAGGAGACGGAGTACCCCTCGGCCTCCAGCCCGCGCTGCACGAACTCGGCGATGGGCCGCTCGTCCTCGACCACCAGGATGCGCATGGCGGCAATGCTAGGTGGGCGCCCGGGGGCGGTCCGGATCTTCTAAGAGAACTCTCATCGGCCGCTTACGGGTAGTTCATGGCGGAAACCGAGCATTCCCGTTGTGATCTCGGCCAGCGAGCATCCCTACGTGGAGACCGACCGGCGTTTCAAGCTCTTCGGCTCCAACGTGCGGGTCCTGATCGGCCCTCCCGCGCGGGCGGGTCTCCCCTCGCCTGAGGCGATGGGGATCCAGATCGAGTTCTTCCTTCGCCTGCTGCACCGCAAGCTGACCCGGTTCGACGAGGGTTCGGAGCTCAGCGCGCTCAACTCGGAGCCGGGCGAGTCCTGCTCCGTCAGCCCCACTCTGGCGGCCGCCGTCAACGCGGCGCTCTGGGCGGCCCGCCGCTCGCGTGGGCTGGTCGACCCGACTCTGGTGGCCGAGCTGGAGGAGGTGGGCTATGCAACCTCGCGGGCTGATCTCCGCGCGGAGAGCATCACCGCAGCCCTTGCTGTCGCCCCCGATCGAGCGCCCGCGGCCGCCCGAGCCGACTCTCGCTGGAACGGCGTCGCGGTCGATGTGGTCGCCGGGGTCGTAACCCGCCCACCCGGGGTCCGGATCGATACCGGCGGTTGCGGCAAGGGGCTCGCTGCGGATCTCGCCGCCGAGCGTCTGAGCGGCTACTCCTCCTTCGTCGTCGATGCCGGAGGCGA
>DASUPK010000026.1:0-4167 GCA_036276255.1 Solirubrobacterales bacterium | reverse complement strand
GCGATCGCGATGGCCATCGCCTCGGCTCACTCGGGCCGGCCCCTGGAAGCCGACGGCAAGCCCCTCGCCTGCTTCGGAGAGATCGGCCTGACGGGAGAAATCCGCTACGTAGCCCACGCGGACCGCCGCGTGGCGGAGGCGGGCAAGTTCGGGCTTCGGAAAGTGCTGGGCCCCCCACCAGCCGACGAGCCGATCAATGGCCTGGCACCGGTCAGCTCACTGAAAGCGGCGCTATCGAGTGGCAGGCGGGCGGATTTGAAGCGAGCGGCCTAGCGGTTCCTCGGGCGGGTGGCGCCGAATCTGATCCGCGGTGAGATGCCTCGATCCGCGGTCAGATTCGGCGACAGGACCCGCCCGCCGGAGCCGTTCGTCCCGATGCCCTTGACAAGCGCTTATCCGACCCTTCCACACGGATTTCCCCGCAAAGCAAGCTTCTTTTGTTTCTGCTTCCATCAGCCGTGATGGCGTCTTCGCTTCCGGGTGACGAGTTACAGGAGTTGGAGGCGCGACAGGACCCGCGGCTTCTGCGGGCCCTCGACATCGTCGCGCCGGGCACCGCACTGCGGGAGGGCATCGACAACATCGTCCACTCGCGCACCGGCGGGCTGATCGTGATCGGAGACCCAGAGGAGGTCTCCTTTCTCTTTTCGGGGGGGATCAACCTCGACATCGACTACACCCCGGCGCTGCTCTACCAGCTCGCGAAGATGGACGGAGCGATCATTCTCAACGAGCAGGCGACCAAGATCGTCGGGGCCAACGTCCAGCTGATGCCGGACCCGACGATTCTCTCCGCGGAGACGGGCACGCGGCACCGGACCGCGGAGCGCGTCTCGAAGCAGACGGACGCGCTGGTCGTCGCAATCTCTGAGCGCCGCGACGTCGTCTCCCTCTACCTGGGAGGGATGAAGTACATCCTCCAGGACATCCCGGCCGTGCTGGCGAAGGCCAATCAGGGCCTCGCCACCCTCGACAAGTACCGCGCCCGGCTCGACTCGGTCTCCACCCGGCTGACCTGGCTCGAGTTCGAGGGCGGTTCCGTCCTCTACGACGTGCTCTCGGTGCTGCAACGCGCCGAGCTCGTCACCCGGATGGCCGTCGAGGTGGAGCGATACATCGTGGAGCTCGGCACCGAGGGCCGCCTGATCGAGATGCAGCTCGAGGAGACGATGGTCGGGGTCGCCGCCGACAAGACCGCGCTGATCCGCGACTACTCGGTCGAGGACACCGAGGAGAACCTGGCCACCACCACGGCCGCCATCGCGCGGATGCCGCATCAGGACCTGCTCGACTTCGGCCGCCTCGCCGAGCTGCTCGGCTACGAGCGCAAGGTCTCCACTCTCGACTTCCCCGTGTCCCCCCGCGGCTATCGGGTCCTGGGCCGGATTCCGCGCCTGCCGAAACTGGTGGTGCAGCGGATAATCCAGGAGTTCGGTGGCCTGGAGGAGGTGTTGGCTGCAAGCGACGACGACCTCGAGGCAGTCGAGGGCGTGGGAGGCGGCCGCGCGAAGGACATCCGCGAGGGCCTGCGCAGGCTTCAGGAGGTCGACCCGGTCGACCGGTACCTACAGAGTTGACGGCCCCGTCAGGCCGTCTCAACGAAAGGAGAGACCAATTCCAGAGCTAACAGAGGAGGTAGTGGACGAGGCGTCGGTTGTCGACATCGAACTCGAAGCACCAGTGAATATTCACTTCGAGGTCGGCGATAACGTCGTTTACCCGCACCACGGAGCGGGCGTTGTTCTGAAGAAGGAATCGAAGGACATGATGGGCGAGAAGCGGGACTACCTGACCATCAACATCCTCCACAACAACATGACCGTGATGGTCCCCTGCGAGAACGCCGGACGTGCCGGCCTGCGTCGAGTGATCGACGAGGAGCAGGTCAAGAAGGTGATCGGAGTACTCACCGACGATGTCTCCGAGATGCCGAAGAATTGGAACCGCCGGTTCAAGCACAACCGCGAGAAGATCAAGACGGGCGACGTCTACGAGCTCGCTGAGGTGGTTCGCAACCTCGCCATCCGTGAGTGGGAGAAGGGGCTCTCGACCGGCGAGAAGCAGATGTACACGCGTGCCAAGAAGATCCTCGCGTCCGAGTTCATGTACGCGCTGGACAAGGACGAGGACGGCGCTGAGGCATACCTGGACGAGCTGCTGGAGGAGCGCTTCGGCGCCGCAAAGGCGACCGCCTAGCCAGGCGCGCCCCTCCGCAGCGGCCGTGATCGCGGCCGCCGGCTCCGGGCAGAGGCTCGGAGCCGGTGGCCCGAAGGCCTTCGTGGACCTCGCGGGGCGGCCGATGCTCGAGTGGTCACTCGACGCGTTCCGCGCGGCGGGAACGATCGCGGAGATCGTCGTGGCCGCACCGCCGGGTCACGACGGCGAGGTGGCGGAGGAGGGGGTCGCCGCCGTGGCCGGGGGCGAGCATCGCTCGGAGTCGGTTGCGAACGCGCTCGCGCTCTGCGGCGAGGAGCTCATCGTCGTGCACGACGCGGCGCGGCCTCTCGTCACGCCAGGCCTGATCGACGCGATCGTCGAGGAGCTCGCTGGGGAGCAGGATGCGGCGGGCGTGATCGCCGCGACCCCCGTTACCGACACGATCAAGCAGGCGGACGAGGAGGGCCGGGTCGAGCGGACCCTCGACCGATCCGGCCTCTGGGCTGTTCAGACGCCGCAGGCCTTCCGGGCGGATGCGCTGCGGGAAGCCCTCGCCGACCCCGACTCGCTCCCCGCGGCTAGCGATGACGCGATGTTGGTTGAGCGCAGGGGCGGGCGGGTCGTGATCCACTCGACCTCGCCCGACAACATCAAGGTGACAACGCCCTTCGACCTGCGGGTTGCGGAGCTGCTGCTGCGCGAGCGGAGGTAAACGCGAGCGGGGAGCCAAGCCCCCCGCTCGCGCCCAGACGGTCTTCGAATACGCCTCGGCTAGGCCATCAGCGCGTAATTCCGCAACGACGCGAGCGGTTAGGCTCGCCGGACCGTGCGGGCCGAGGGAAAGCGAGCGATGGGCAGAACGGCCCTGACCGTCGCCGCCCTCGGCGTGGTGTTCGGGGACATAGGCACCAGTCCGCTCTACACCGTCCAGACGGCCTTCAACCCGAGCGATCCGCACCCGATCCACACTTCGCTGACCAGCGTTTACGGCTTCGTCTCGCTCGTCTTCTGGGCGGTGATGGTCGAGGTCACCTTCAAGTACGTCGGCCTGGTGATGGGCGCCGACAACGATGGGGAGGGCGGGATCATGGCGCTGATCTCCCAGATCCGTCAGATCGGAGATGAGGTCAGGGGCCGCACGAAGTACCTGCTGGCCGGACTGGGCGTGTTCGGGGCGGCGCTCTTCTTCGGGGACAGCATGATCACGCCGGCGATCTCGGTGCTTTCGGCAGTCGAGGGAACCCAGACGATCTCGTCGTCGATGAGCCACTGGGTCATCCCGATCACGCTCGTGATCATCGTTGCCCTCTTTGCGATCCAGCGCCGAGGCACCGGCGTGGTCGGCCGGATGTTCGGGCCGGTCATGCTCGTCTGGTTCGCGACGATCGCCGTGATGGGGATTCACGGGATCTCGATGCACCCCGAGGTCCTGAAGGCCCTTTCGCCCACTTACGGCGTCGACTTCCTCTTTCAGAGTGGCAGCACCGGCTTCTTCTCACTCGCCTCGGTGGTTCTCGCGATCACGGGGTGTGAGGCGCTGTATGCCGACATGGGCCACTTCGGGCGCCCCGCGATCACCCGTGCCTGGCTGCTGCTCGTCTTCCCCGCGTGCATCCTCTGCTACCTCGGGGAGGGAGCCCTGATCCTGGACGACCCGAGTGCGATCAGCGCGCCGTTCTTCCTGCTGGTGCCACACGCCGGATTGGTTCCCCTCGTGGTCCTCGCGACCGCGGCGACGGTGATCGCCTCCCAGGCGGTGATCTCCGGTGCCTTCTCACTCGCTCACCAGGCGACCCAGCTCGGCTATCTGCCGCGCCTGCGCGTGATTCACACCTCCACGCAAACCTACGGCCAGGTCTACGTCCCGATGATCAACTGGCTGCTGATGGTTGCCGTGCTCTCGCTCGTCTTGATCTTCCAGACCTCGACCAAGCTCGGCTTCGCCTACGGGATGGCCGTCACCGGCACGATCACGATCACGACGATTCTGTTCTTCGTCATCGTTCGCCA
>DASUPK010000025.1:0-22839 GCA_036276255.1 Solirubrobacterales bacterium | reverse complement strand
GCGCTACTTCGCGCCGAGCTTCGCGGCGGCTTCGCGGATGTTCTTGACCGTCGCGTCCGGCGCCTTGCGGCCGTCGAGCTTCTCGCCGTGGCGGTTGACCCAGATGGTCGGCACGTTCAGCTTCAGCGCCGGGCCGACGTCGGTCTCGTAGCCCGAGGCGATGTGAACCCAGCCCTTCTTGCCGCCGATCCGTCGGGCGCACTCGCGCAGGTGGGTGTTGTCGGGCTTGTAGCTGCGGACCTGCTGAGCGGTGACGACGAGGTCGAGATCAGTGCGCAGATGGCGGCGCGAGATCCCGAGCAGCTTGTCGTCGACGTTGGAGATGATCCCGATCTCGTACCGGTCCCGGAGGCGGTCCAGCGCGGCGTTCGCCTCCCGAAAAGGGGGCCAGGCCGCCACGCTGTCCGGTAGGAACTGGGCCCGGGAGGGCTCGATCGTCCAGTCGATCTCCTCGGCCGCCTGCACGGCGGCCCTGCGCAGAACCTCCGCGTAGAGCTCGTAGGAGCCGGACATGATCTGGGCCTGCTTCTCGAAGAAGCTCTGCAGAAACGCAGGACCGTCGATCGTGAGTCCGTCGCGGTCGGCCTCCCGCTTGAAGGCATCACCGATGCCCTTCTCCCAATCGATCAGGGTGCCGTAGCAGTCAGTTGTCACCCACTTGATGTCTTTGAGCTTTGGAAGGGCCATGAGAGCCGCGGGAGTATTGCAATTTGCCCTTTTTCGCCGCTGCTCACCCCCCTCAGCGCGCCTGAGCGGGCCTCGTGTACGCTCTCGCGGCCTTGGATCTCCTCGAGTATCAGGGAAAGCAGCTCTTCGCCGGACACGGGGTCCCGGTACCCGACGGCCGGGTGGCCGACACCGTTGAAGGCGCCGTGCACGCGGCCGAGGAGATCGGCTATCCGTGCGTGATCAAGGCCCAGGTGCAGATCGGCGGCCGCGGTAAGGCCGGCGGCATCAAGGTCGCAGCGGACCGGGCCGAGGCCGAGGAGCACGCCGGCGCCATTCTCGGCATGGACATCCGAGGGCCGCGCGGCGAGGGCCCGTTCACCGTCCACCAGGTTTGGGTGGAGGGGGCCTCCGAGATCGACGCCGAGTACTACGCCTCGGTCATCCTCGACCGTTCCGCCAAGAAGCTGCTTGCGATGCTCTCGACCATGGGCGGCATGAACGTGGAGGAGATCGCAGAGACGGACCCGGATGCCCTGGTTCGCCGGCACATCGAGCCCTCCGAGGGGTTCGGCGAGTCCCAGGCGACCGCGCTGGCGACGGACGCGGGAATCCCGGAGGAAGCACGCGAGAAGACTGCGGGGTCGCTTGTGAAGCTCTACGAGGCGTTCAACGAGAGCGACGCCACCTTGATCGAGGTCAATCCGCTGGTTCTCACCAAGGGCGGTGACGTGGTGGCGCTCGACGCGAAGGTGACGATCGACAACTCGGCTCTGTACCGCCACGAGGACCTCGCCAGCCTCGAGGAGGGCTTCATCGAGGACGAGCAGGAGCGGATGGCGAAGGAGAAGGGCCTCACCTACGTGAAGCTCGACGGCGACATCGGCATCCTCGGCAACGGCGCCGGCCTCTGCATGTCGACTCTCGACGTGGTCGCGCAGGCCGGCGGCAAGCCCGCCAACTTCCTGGACGCCGGCGGCGGCTCCAAGGCCGAGGCGATCATCGACGCGCTCGAGGTGATCACCTCGGACGAGAAGGTCGTCGCGATCCTCTTCAACATCTTCGGAGGCATCACCCGCTGCGACGAGATCGCCAAGGGCATCATCGAGGCGTCCAGCAAGATCGACATCGGCGTGCCGCTCGTCGTCAGGCTGGACGGGACCAACTCGGAGGAGGGGCTCGGCCTCCTGGCCGACGCCGACCTGCCGAACCTCCATGTCGAGAAGACGATGCTCGGCGCCGCCGAGAAGGTCGTCGAGCTCGCCAAGATTGAGTCCTCATGAGCATCATCGTCGGCGACGAGACCAAGCTCGTCATCTCCGGCCTGACCGGCCGCGAGGGCACCTTCCACGGCCTCCGCAACCGCGACTACGGCACCGACGTCGTCGCCGGAGTGACGCCGAAGAAGGGCGGTCAGGACGTCGAGGGGATCCCGATCTTCGACACGATCAAGGAGGCCGTCGACGAGAAGGGGGCTAACACTTCGATGATCTTCGTTCCGGCCCGGTTCGCCGCCGCCGCGATCAACGAGGCGATCGACGCCGGAATCGGCACGGTCATCGCGATCACTGAGCACATCCCGGTCCACGACATGCTGGCCACCTACTGGAGGGCCCGCGACGCAGGTGTGCGGCTGATCGGCCCGAACTGCCCGGGTGTCCTCAGCCCCGGCAAGGCGAACGTCGGGATCATTCCCGCCCAGTTCTTCGAGCAGGGGTCGATCGGCGTCGTCTCCAAGTCGGGCACGCTGACCTACCAGATCGGCAACGAGCTCAAGCAGGCCGGCCTGGGCAACTCGAGCATCGTCGGCATCGGCGGCGACCCGATCGTCGGGTCGGACTTCATCGACATCCTCACCCTCTTCGAGCAGGACGACGAGACGGAGCTGATCGTGATGGTCGGCGAGATCGGCGGCGACGCCGAGGAGCGCGCCGCCGAGTTCATCGCCGAGCACGTCTCCAAGCCGGTCGTCTCCTACATCGCCGGCTTCACCGCGCCGCCAGGCAAGCAGATGGGGCATGCCGGCGCGATCATCTCCGGCTCCTCAGGAACCGCCGAGGCCAAGAAGCAGGCCCTCGAGGCCCAGGGCATCCGCGTCGGGAAGAGCCCGACCGAGACCGCCCGGCTCGCCGCCGAGACGATCAGCGCGAAGGCCTAGCCGGTGGCAGCTTGGCGCGAACGCTTGCGCAGCTTCGCGCGTGCCCGGGCGGCGCGCTTCTGCTCCTCGCTCTTCGTCAGCGGCCTCTTGCGCGGACGCTCAGCAGCCGCCGCCTCCGCCGGAACGGGCTCTGCCGCCGGCTCTGGCGCCGATGCCTCGGGCGGTGCGGCTGGACCTGTCCTCCGCTTGATCTGGGACTTGTCGAGCTTGCCGCCCAGGAGCTCCTTGGCCGCGCGCACGGCCTCCTTCGGTGCCAGGTAGGTGACCCAGGAGGCGATCTTTCCCTCCTCCACGACCCAGAGGCCACCGAAGCGGCGATCGACGTCAACGCCCTCCTTGGGCTTGCCGCGCTCCCGGCAGATGGCGACCACCTTGCCGGGACCGACTTCGGCGATCTCCTCGACGTCGAATCGGTAGGACTCCCAGCTGTCGAGGTATCGGCGCATCGCCCGCTGGACCTCGTCGCGCTTCCAGACGAGATCGCCGTCGGTCCGCGAGGCCCGCTCGTCCCAGCGGATCAGAGGATCGGCAAGCGCGAGCGCGATCTCGCAGTCACCGTTGCCGTAGGCCTGCAGCGCGATCTTGACCAACTCGAGCGACGCCGGCATCGACCAACAGTATTGCCAACGCATCGGGCGCGACGGATGACCCTCCCCGGATTGGAGGGACATCCTGAGTCCAAGGCCCCTGACCTCGGAAATCGGCGGCCTTCATCCCCGCGCGGCTGAGTATCGCACCGTTCGTATACTCGATTGCGCCGGTGGCCAAACGGACGATCAGCTTTGCTCGCGGCGCGCCCAGCGCCGACATTCTCCCCCACGACGCGGTGCGTGAGGCGGCGGCGCACGCCCTCGAGTCCGATTGGGAGAAGGCGCTCAGCTACGGCACCGGCCGCGGGCACCCCGCCCTCTGCGAGTGGATCGCGGAGCTCCACGGCACGAAGCCCGAGCAGGTCATGGTCACCAACGGGTCGATGGAGGGCGCCGCTCTCCTCTTCCGGTACCTGGTCGCCGAGGGCGACCGGGTGGTGATCGAGCAGCCCACCTACGACCGGACGCTGCTCCTGCTCCAGCAGGCCGGCGCCGACCTGATCGGTGCCCCGCTTGAGTCCGACGGCGTGGACCCCGCCGCGGTCGAGGCGGCATGCGGCGATGGGGAGGTCGCACTCGCCCACGTCATCCCGAACTTCCACAATCCCGCCGGTTGCACGCTCTCGGTTGAGAAGCGCAAGGCGCTGGTGCAGCTCGCGGCCGACCACGGCTTCACGCTGTTCGAGGACGACCCCTACCGGCTGATCTCGTTCGACGAGACCCGCGCCGAGACGATGCTGGACATGGACGGGTCCGACCGGGTGATCCACGCCTCCTCGTTCTCGAAGTCGGTCAGCCCGGGGGTGCGGGTCGGCTACCTCGTGGGGCCGGAGGAGCAGATCGGGACACTCGCCAAGCGGGCCAACGAGACGTACATCTCACCGAACATGCTCGCGGAGGCGATCGTCTTCGAGCTCTGCCGCTCGGGCGGTCTGGACGAGAACTTGAAGGTCGTGAACGCTGCGCTCCGCGAGCGGCGCGACGCGCTCGTCGAGGCGCTACACGAGCACATCCCGGAGGCGGAGTTCGTGGTCCCGGCCGGCGGTTATTTCCTCTGGCTGGACCTCAAGGACGACGTTGACAGCGAGGCCCTGCTGTCCGAGGCGAAGCAGGAGGGCGTCACCTTCGTCGCAGGTCCGGACTTCATGCTCGACGGCGGCTCTTCGAGCCTGCGCCTCTCGTTCGCGCCGGTCCCCGCCACGGACGTCGACGAGGGCGTACAGCGTCTCGCGCGGGCCCTGGAACGGCTCCGCGCCGGCTCGTCCAGCGCGGAGGCCGCCGCCTAGATCCGGTGGTCCAGGATTTCCCGGGCGCGCCTGTAGAGGTTGAGATCCTCGGCGCGCGTCGGGTAGGGCTTGCGCTTCTGCTCGTTTCGGTGCGCCTCGATCGCCCTGGCGATGGCGACCAGTCTGCGCTCGGCGACGTTGCGGTCGGTGATCAGCGTGCGGGTTCCTGCTTCCATTGTCTTTCCCCCGTTTGTTGAGTGACTTACTCGCCTACGCTTTGGTGGAGCGTAGCAAGGAGTCTCGGGGGCGCACATGAAGCCCGGGCTAACAGCCAGTAAAGATGCGCGGCTTATCTGCCGTAGCGATCGCTGGAGATCACCAGCTGCTCGGGCAGCGGGGGCCGCGGCTCCGGGGCGGGGTCGGCCCGGACGGAGACCGTCTCGGCCACGCTCTTCGAGACGGCGTGCTTGCCGTCGCCCGACGCCACCACGACCTCGTCGTCGCCTGAGCTCTCGAGAGTCCCGCTCAGGCCGGGATGGAGGCCGGTGCCCTTCAGGTAATGGAGAATCTCCTCGGCCTCGTTCTCGAAGCGCAGGATCACGACATCGGCGCCAGGCTGCACGTCGGCCAGGAGGACGCCCTCCTCACGGGCCCCCTCCACGATCGGATGCCCGTGCGGGCAGGTCTTCGCGTCGCCGATCGCCGCGAGCATTCGCTCCTCGAGCACCGGCGACATCGCGTGCTCGAGCCGCTCCGCCTCCTCGTGAACCTCGTCCCAGGGGATCCCGAGGACGTCGGTCAGGAAGCGTTCGATCAACCGGTGGCGCCGGACGATCGCCTCCGCCTCGCCGCGACCGCGTTCGGTGAACGTCAGCGACTTGTCGTCCGCACGCTCGACGTAGTCGTCCTCTTCGAGCCGGCCGATCATCTCGTGGACCGTCGGCGGGGAGAGCTGCATCGCGCGGGCGATGTTCGCCCCATTGATCTGCAGACCGGCCTCCTCGAGCCAGAACATCGTCTGCAGGTACTCCTCCTCCGCGACCGTCGCCTGCGCCATTCGATTGATGCTACTGAGCGGGCTTCGCGATCAGATTGCGGCCGATCGCCTGGTCCCGGGATACTGGATGGGCGATGTCGGAGGAGAACATCGAGGTCCTGCGCCGAGCCTACGAGCTCGCTGAGGCCAGAGGAGCCGAGGGGTTTTTGGAGTTCGCAACCGATGACATCGTCTGGATCAGCGACCCGCGCTTTTCCGGCGGTGGAACGCACAGCGGCAAGGAGAACGTTCGCCGCTGGTTGGCAGAGCTCTGGATCTACGACGACGTCTCCATCGCCGTCGAGGAGATCATCGACCTCGAGGACGGGGCGCTGGGCATTGCCCGGTTCCACGGGGTCTCTGCGGATGCCCCTCCGGTGGACTGGCCGTGGTGCCACCTCGTCGCCTTCAGAGGCGGACAGATCAGCCAGGCGCAGAGCTTTCTTGATCGAGCAGAGGCCCTCAAAGCCGCCGGGCTGTCGAAGTAGGTCGGAGCAACCCCAACCAGATCGGCGGACGCTAGGAGCGGCTTCGGCGCTTCTCGAGTGACCGCCTCAGCGCCTCGAGACGGTCGTCCCACTCCGCGCTCACCATCTGGATCCAGTGGGCCGCATCGTCGAGCGGCTGGGGCCGGAGCTTGTAGTGGGTCTCCCGGCCGATGCGCGAGGCGCTGACGAGCTCGGCGCCGCGCAGCGCGTTGAGGTGCTTGCTGACGGCCTGCCGGGTGATCGGCAGCTGCGCCGCAAGGCCGCTCGCCGTGACGGTCCCGCCGCGCGCCAGGGTCTCGACCACCCGGCGCCGCGTCGGATCGGCGAGAGCGTCGAAGACCGCGTCTACTTGTCGGTGAGCGGGGGCCCTCAAGCGACGAGTGCGAATCGCAGTGCGTGGCGCAGGCCGGCGAGGCGGGGTCCCCAGCCGCCCCCGGTGGTCGCGATAGATCCGGCGGCGGTGTTTGTGGCCGCCGAATGTGTCGGAGTCTCGACGACTGTGACGCGACTGCCACCGTGCAGAGCCTCGATCGTGAACTCGACGAAGCTCTCGCCCTCGCCGGGGCGCGACCAGGTGAAGGCAAATCGCTCGCCCTCCTCGACGGTCTCGACGGTGCCGCTGCGCTCGTCGTCTCCGTCGCGCACGGCGATCTCGCCGCCCTCGACCGGATCCAGCTCGACGTCGGGCGCCATCCACTCCTCGAGGCGGTCCTCGTCGGTGAGAGCCTCCCAGACCTCCTCCGGGCTGGTCTCGACGAGGGTCTCGCGCTCGACCCAGGGTGCGCCCTCGTCCACCTCTGTGCTGTCTCGCAACTTCACGGTTGCCTATGCTACCGTAGTTACCGCAACCTAAAGGTTGCATGACCGACAGGAGGTCCCAGGATGCCGATGGTCCCGATGGTGGTTGAGCAGAGCGCCCGCGGCGAGCGGTCGTTCGACATCTATTCGAGGCTGCTGAGCGAGCGCGTCGTCTTCCTCGGCTCGGCGATCGACGACCAGGTCGCGAACCTGATCGTCGCCCAGATCATCCACCTGGAGTCCGAGGACCCCGACAAGGAGGTCTCGCTGTACATCAACTCCCCAGGCGGGGTCGTCTACGCCGGGATGGCGATCTACGACGCGATGCAGTTCGTCAAGCCGGACGTGCGGACCATCTGTTACGGAATCGCGATGTCGATGGGTGGGCTGCTGCTCGCGGGCGGCTCGAAGGGGAAGCGGACGGCCCTGCCGAACTCGCGGATTCTGATCCACCAGCCCAGCGCCGGCTTCGAGGGCGTGGCCTCCGATATCGAAATCCACGCGAGGGAGACACTCGATCTCCGCGACCGCCTCGACGCGATCTACGCCAAGCACACGGGCAAGTCCAAGAAGCAGGTGCACGAGGACATGGACCGGGACCGGTTCTTCAAGGCCGACGAGGCCGCGGAGTACGGGCTGATCGACGGGGTGATCTCCCAGCGTGAGCTCGATCCCCGCCGGACGGGCTTCTCGGCGAACGGCGGCAGCTAGCCCTTCGCCACCAGCATTCGCTCCACGTCCTCGAGCACTCGGCGGAACCCGCGAGCGAGCACGGGCTGCCAGACGAGCTCCTGCGCGCCGCCCACCACCGGGATCGGCACGCTGAAGCTGGAACGCCAGTCGACCCTGGTCCCACCGGGATCTGGGCTCAGCGTGATCGAGCCGCCGTCGTGCTTGAGGGGGGCGTTGAGCTTGACGATCAGGTAGTCGAGGCGAGTCGGGCGCTCATAGGCCGTGATCTCCTCCTCGAACGTGAGCGGGCGGACCTTGATGCGACGCAGAGCCCCGACGCCGTTGGGCGCCGGCTCGCCCTCGCGCACCAGCTCCGAGCCGTTGATCCCGCGGAATCTGTCGTAGTTCGCGTGGTCCGCGAGCCGGTCGAAGACCTCCTCGGCCGGCGCGGGGATCGTGCGGGTGACGTGGACGCTAGGCATCAGATGCCCGCCAGCGTAGAGACGACCGCCTCGTAGACGCCGTCTCCCATTCGGCCCTCCGTGACGGTCACGTTCGGCCGCTCGCCGATCGCCTCCCGCAGGGCGGGATCCCGTTCCGGCCCGTTTGCGGGCACGAAGAAGCGGCCGACGACCTCGGCGACGGCAAGGTCCTCGACCGAGTCGCCGATGGCGATGCATTCCTCCGGCGCGTAGCCTCGCACCTGCTGGTGATAGGCGACAGCCCGGGCCTTGCTCGCCGTCTCGGGAAGCAGGTGGTAGGCGTGTGCGGGGCCCTCGATCCCGTCCATCGGAGCGAAGATCGCGCCGTTGTCGATCAGCTTCAGGCCCCGGTGGCCGCGCTCGGCGAGCAGCCTGTTCGCCTCGTCCGTGTCGACCTTGCCGCGAAACAACAGGGAGAGCTCACGCTGCCGGTGCCAGGGGCTGTGCCACTCGAGCCGACCCGCGAAGTGCTCGAAGAGCTCGTCGGGGATTCCGCGATCGACCATCGTCCCCGCCAGGGTCTTGCCCTCCTCCACCTCCGCGTCGCCGATCAGCTCGGTCCGCTCGTCGTCGATGACGACCAGGCAGCCGACCTCGGCGATGTACGACCTCGAGCCGATCAGCTTGGCATCCTCCAGCACGGAGCCCTCGCGGCGGCCCGACTTGATCACCACCTCGACGTCGGCGCGATGGCAGGCCTCGAGCGCACGCGCCTGGAGCATCGAGAACTCGCCCTCCGAGTCGCGGAAGAGCGAGCCCCAGCGCCCGAGCAGGGTTCCGTCGAGGTCGGTGTAGACGCAACGCAGAGGCATCGGCGAACCCTATGCGAGGGTCCTCCACAGGAGGAACCCGTTTAATGGAGCCATGCCGGCGCGATGGCAGCTCTCCGACCGAATGCTCGAGCTCGGCGCTCCCATCGGCGTCGGGATCGTCAACGTCACCGACGACTCGATGTTCGAGGGCGCCCGCAGCGGGACGCCGGACCGGGCCGTCGAGGACGGCGTGGCGCTGGCGGAGGCCGGCTTCGACATGCTCGACGTCGGCGCGGTCGCAGCGCGCAGCGGTCCGCCGGTTCCGCCTGAGCAGGAGGCCGGCCGGCTGGTCCCCGCGATCCGGGGACTCGCGGAGCGCACCGGGCTCCCCATCTCGGCTGACACCTTCTCGCCCGGGGTCGCACGCGCGGCGCTGGGTGCCGGCGCCTCGGCGATCAACGACATCGGCGGCGGAGGGGACGCCATGCTCGACGTCGCTGCGGAGACGGGCTGCGGGCTGGTGCTCATGCACATCGAGGGGCCGCCGCGCGAGGACCGCCCGACGCCGCGCCTTGACGATCCCGTCGATCATCTGCGCCGCTGGTTCGCGGGCCGGCTCGAGGCCGCCGCCGAGCGGGGGGTTGGCGACGAGCAGATCGCAATAGACCCAGGACTCGACTTCGACCTCTCGGTCACCGACGACCTGCAGATCCTGCGCAGGCTCGGTGAGCTCGAGGGGTTGGGGCGCCCGCTGTACGTGTCACTCTCCCGCAAGGACTTCCTCGGGGCACTGCTGGCCGGGTCCTGGGAGGATCGACTGCCGGCGGCCGATCGGGAATGGGCGACCGCCGCGGCGACCGCGCTTGCCGTCGCCCGCGGAGCCGACATCCTCCGCCTGCACGATCCGAGCGCCCTGCAGGCGATGCGGGTCGCGGGCGCGATCGAGGCGAAGGGGGCGGCGGTTGGCTAGCGGCGCGACGGTGGCGGGCGGCGCCTGGGAGCCGGCGCTCGGACCCGCCCGCGAGGACGGGCGCCTGGTCGCGGAGTCGGCGGAGCCGGCGACGATGGCCAAGCTCACCGGGCTTCCGGACTCACTCGACCCGGCGCTGGCCGAGGCCCTCTCCCGCTCGGGGGTCGAATCGCTGTACTCGCACCAGGCGGCGGCGTACGAGACGGCCCGGCGATCGAACCTGATCCTGACCAGCGGGACAGCGTCCGGCAAATCACTCTCCTTCAACCTCCCGGTGCTCGACGGCATCGCGCGAGAGCCGCTGCGCCGCGCCTTCTACCTGTACCCGACCAAGGCCCTCGCCCAGGACCAGGCCCGCAAGCTCGGCGAACTGCGCCCGCCTGGGCTGCGGGAGGCGATCTACGACGGCGACACGCCGCGCGAGGACCGACCGAGCATCCGCCGCCGGGCGAATCTCGTCCTCACCAACCCCGACATGCTCAACGTCGGCGTCCTCCCCCACCACAAGCGCTGGGGCGACTTCCTCGCCAACCTCGGCTGGGTCGTGGTGGACGAGGCGCACACCTACCGCGGCGTCTTCGGCTCCCACGTCGCGAACGTATTGCGCCGCCTCAGGCGGGTGGCGCGGATCTACGGCGCCGAGCCGCGCTTCATCCTCGCCTCGGCCACGATCGCCAACCCCGGCGAGCTTGCCGAGCGTCTCACGGGCATGCCCTTCGAGCTGCTCGACGACGACGGTGCGCCCCGCGCCGGCCGTGAGATCGCGATGTGGAACCCGCCTGTCATCGAGCAGCACACGATGACGCGGCGCTCGCCGGTGTCGGAGGCGGCCGACCTGCTGGTGGAGCTCGTCACGCGCGGGGTGCGAACGATCTGCTTCATGCGCAGCCGGCGCGGAATCGAGCTCATCAACCGGTTCGCCTCGGACGAGCTGACCAGGAGGGGTCAGGGAGCCCTCGCCGACCGCATCGCGCCCTACCGGGCGGGCTACACCCCTCAGCAGCGCCGCGAGATCGAGTCCCAGCTCGCATCGGGCGGCCTCCTGGCGGTCGCGGCCACCGACGCGCTGGAGCTCGGTATCGACGTCGGAGAACTCGACGCGGCGATCTGCGTCAACTTCCCAGGCACGGTCGCCAGCCTGCGCCAGATGTGGGGCCGCGCCGGCCGGCGGCGCCGTGGGCTCGCCGTCTACGTCGCCGGCGAGGACGCGCTCGACCAGTTCTTCTGCCGCCACCCCGACGAGTTCCTCGAGCGGCGGGTCGAGGCGGCGATCCTCGACCACCGCTCCGAGCAGATCCAGCTCCAGCACCTGCTGGCGGCCGCGTACGAGGCGCCGCTCGACGAGCGGGACGACGAGATCTTCGGGGACGGATGGCGCGGGCGTGCGGAACAGCTCGTCACGGCCGGCGAGCTGCGTCGTGGCCGCGGTGAGCGCTACCTGACCCGCACCGGCGACTTCGTGGCCGGGCGCATCGCGCTGCGCTCGGCCTCAGCAGACAGCGTCGCGGTCGTGGACTCGACCTCCGGCGAGATGCTGGGGAATGTCGAGGCGGAGCGCGCCTTTTCGACCGTCCATCCGGGCGCGATCTACCTCCATCTCGGACGCTCCTACGAGGTCGCGGAGCTGGACATCGGCTCACGCCGCGCGATGGTGAAGCCGTTCGATGGCGACTACTACACGCAGGTGAAGAAGGAGACCGAGGTCTACGTGGAGGGAATCGAGACACAGCGCCGGGCGCTCGGCGTGGAGCTCAGCTTCGGCACGGTCTCAGTCTCCGAGCAGGTCATCGCCTACCAGCGCAAGCGCCTCGGCGACAACAAGGTGATCGACATCGTCTCCCTCGACCTGCCCGAGCAGGACTTCGTCACCCAGGCGCTCTGGTACGTGATCGGCGACCGGATGGCCGCCGCTCTCCCCAGCGAGGTGCTGCTCGGCGCGCTGCATGCCTCCGAGCACGGGCAGATCGCGGTGCTGCCGCTGATTGCGATGTGCGACCGATGGGACATCGGCGGCCTCTCCACCAACATCCACCATCAGACAGGCTCGCCGACGATCTTCATCTACGACGGGCACCCAGGCGGCGTCGGAATCACCCGACGCGGGTACGAGGAGTTCGAGCGCCTGGTCGGCGACGCCGACAGGCTGATCCGCGAGTGTCCCTGCGACGACGGCTGTCCCTCCTGCGTGCAGAGCCCCAAATGCGGCAACCTGAACGAACACCTTCACAAGGGAGGCGCCCTCGAGTTGATGGGGCGGATGCTGCGCGAGGGGAAGGCGAAGGCCTCGTGAGCGCGCGGCTGCAGATCTCGGTCGTCGGTGGCGCGCAGGGCGAATCGGACGTGCTGCGGGACGCCGAGGCGGTCGGACGCGGGATCGCCGAGGCGGGGGCCGTGCTCGTCTGCGGTGGGCGGGGCGGCGTCATGGAGGCCGCCTCGAAGGGGGCCTCGGACGCCGGCGGAGCGGTGGTCGGCGTCCTCCCCACTCTCTCGCGCGAGGACGCGAACCCGTACGTCAGCCATGTGGTCGCAACCGGGATCGGCGAGGCCAGGAACCTGGCGGTGGTCGCCTCGGGCGACGCCGTCGTCGCACTCGGGGGCGAGTGGGGAACGCTCTCCGAGATCGCCTACGCGCGGAAGCTCGGCCGGCCGGTGGTCGCGATCCGGAGCTGGCCGCTTCGCAGCCGGGCGGGCAGCGACCTCGGGATCGTCGAGGTCGAGACGGCCGATGAGGCGATCAGCGCCGCTCTCGCGGCCGCTCAGGGATAGCGGGCGCGCAGGGCGAGGATCGCGAACGCATGCGACCAGGCGAGCGGCGTGGTCGACGTCGGTTGGCCGGTCGTCGCGTCCACGCGCTCGGGCAGCGTCCCGTTCGGCGTCTCGGCGCGGTGCAGCTCCGCCAGGAGCCGATCCGCGGCCCTCCTCTCACCCAGCTCGACGAGCGCCCACGCCGACCAGGCCGTGGGGGCGGTCCAGACCTCGCCCGGCGTCCAGCCCTGGATCGGGGGGATGCCAAAGAGCTTGGACTCGCGGGTCAGCCGGAGAAGCGTGGTCCTGACCGGTCCGCGCAGACCCCGGCTGGGGAAGGCGGTCACCGCCCAGGCGGCTGCCGAGTCCAGGTCGTCGGTTCCCTTCTCGCGGACGAGTCCGCGAGGGGTGAGGAAGCGAGCCTCGATCTCGGCGGCCGGGGCGCCCGAGGCGATCGCGTTGCCGAGGAGATCGCCGGTGACGTTCTCGCCGTAGTCCTGCCGATCGCGCCAATCTCCGGAACCGTGCGGATCTGTGGTTGCCAGACCACCACCAATCCGCACGGTCCCACTGACGGTGCGCTCCGCCGTCCCAACCCAGCCCGCGCCATCCCCGGCCGCAGGCCGCCCGGGTACCCGCGAGCCGTCGGGGTGGAACCGCGCCGCGTCATCGAGGTCGAGCCGGCCCAGAAACGAGACGACCCGCCGCGCCTCCGGCTGGAGCCCTGATGCCTGCAGCGCCATCGCCCCGGCTGCGGCATCTCGCGGCCAGACGTGGTCCCAGCCGTCCCGCTCCCCCGCGACCAGCGCACCGTCGCGGTCGGTCAGCGCGATCAGGACCTGCACAGAACGGCGGTACAGCCGGCGGGCCCAGGGAGGCGCCGCCGGACCGAGGGGAGCCAGCCGCTTCGGCACCGAGGCCGATGGAAGCGCGATCGACAGCGGCGCGGGCGGCTGCTCGGTTGCTCCGGATACGGAGGCGGCGACGAGGACCGCTGCAGCGGCCGCGACGATGCTCCTGATCACAGCCCGGACGCTAGCCTTCGCGCTCCGGCGAGGTAGCTCAGTTGGTAGAGCACACGACTGAAAATCGTGGTGTCGCCAGTTCGATTCTGGCCCTCGCCATTCCCGCGGAGGCCTTTGTGGAGATGTTCGGCGACTTCGTCCGGTACGACCACTCACGATCGCTGGCTCGTATAGGACCAGCACCGCCGGCGCCCCGACAATGACACCGCCACGTTCCGCATGGCGCTGAGTACTGGCCGAGCGCGGCATCGGGCGGCCGAAGCGGACCATCTCAACTTTGAGGATCGGAAAGCGCTGTCAGTGCACGCAATCAAGTCGCGCTCACGCACTCGATGCGATTCTCGCGGTAGCTCGAACGATGACTCCGGTGGCTGACCCGGGTGAGGACTGGGACACGGTGCCCGGGCTAATCGGCGCCCTGACGAGTGCTCAGAGCCGGTCGTGAGGGTAGTCCTCCGCACGCCGCTGGAAGGAGATAATCCGGGGGTTCTGAACGACCCCGTCGCGGACCTCAATCGCGCGGCGGATCGTCTCCTCCCGCCTCCAGACCTCGGGCCCCTCGGATAGCGGGCGCAGATAGGGGATCAGCGCCCTACTGATCTCCCAGGTCGCTGAGTTCCAGAGCAACGAGGGACTGTGGTCGACCGCATAGCAGCTCAGGCCGTCGCCGAGCTCGAAGATCGGCTTCTCGAAGCTGGTCGGCCGCGCCCATTCGAAGCCCATCCCTACGTCGGCGGAAACGTCAACGAAGAGCGTCCCCGCGCGAAACAGCGACAGCTCATCGTTGGTGACGAGGGTGAGGGGAGCCTCGGTGTCCTGGAGTACGCAGTTGACGATTATGTCCTGTTCAGCGAGGAATTCCGACACCGACTCCTGGCGGCTGTCGAGCGCGAGCGGGTGGTCGGGATCTCGGGTGTAGGTGATTAGGCGTACCGAGTGGATCGGCGCGGCAACCGCCGCTGCCTCGCGGTGGGTGAGCACCGAAACGTCGTGGATGCCCAGCGCCCTGAGGGCGAGCACCGCTCCGCGGCCCGTTGCGCCGAAACCGATCACGGACGCTCGCAGCCGGCGCCCATACTCGCCGGTCATCCCCTTCAGCTGCATCGCATGCAGAACCGAGCTGTATCCGGCCAACTCATTGTTCTGGTGGAAGACATGAAGGCCGAAGGACCCGTCGCGCGACCAGTGGTTCATCGCCTCCCAGGCGATCAACGTCAGCCGGTGGTCGATCGCGAGCTGGGTGAGCTCCTCGTCCTGCACGCAGTGGACCCAGCCGCACAACACCTGGCCCTCGCGCATCTCTGCGAGGTCCGCCGGCATCGGCTTGGGAAGCAGCAGCAGATCGCATTCGCGCATCAGCTGTTCGCGTGTGCGCAGGCCGCCGACGAGGCGCTCGAGCTCTCCGTCGTCGATGCCGAAGCGCGCTCCGTAGGCACGCTCGAGAAAGATCCGTGGCCGCAGGGCGCCGTCGAGCTCCCCGAGTTGGGACGGGTGGATCGGCAGCCTGCGCTCGCTCTCCTTGCGTGAGCTGGCGATGACTCCGAGGCTGAGATTGTTCATGAGGGCAGAAGCAGCAATCCGAGCCGGCGTAGGCCCGGCCGCACAGGAAAGGCTATCTCGCGGCCGCCCCGGGGACCGTGTCGCAACCGTGGGCGCCTGTGTAGCGTGCGTGGCTGGCTACGCCTCCTACGCAAGGTAGGCATCACTCGGAGCAGGCCGAGGAGGCCGTGAGGGGCATGCGACGGACGTAGCCCAGGAGCTCAGTGAAAGCCTAATAGCATCGGCGGGCTGAAACGAGGCCTCGTAAACCTCTTCATCGCCTTCGGGTTCACGGTGATGGCCGATCCCGTCTCCTCGGTCACCTACGCGATCGAGTCAGCGCTGCACGCCCTCGACGGCGATCTCGCGAGCCTCTTCCTGACGATGGTGGCGATCATCGCGATCATCGCGATCATCGCGGTGACTTATCACGAGCTGATCGGCCGCTATCCCCATGGCGGTGGAGGAGCCGCCGCAAGCGCCGAATCCTTCGGCGAGGGAACGGCCTTCATCCCGCTCGGCGCCCTGCTCGTGGACTTCACCTTGACCGTCGCCGTCAGCGCAGCTGCGGGGGCATCGGCCCTGATCGCTTACGCGCCTGGGCTCGAATCGGTGAGGACACCGCTCGCTCTTCTGCTGGCCTGCCTGGTGGCGGGGATCGTGCTCCTCGGCCATCGTGGCCGGGTCGTGCTCGCTGCGGCGACCCTGCTGTTCATCGCGTTCGCGGCGATCGTCGTCGTGGCCGCACTGGGTACCTCGCCCGGCGAGGGCGGCGGCGGGAGTGCCGGGGGCGGCACGCCGCTCCTGGCGGACGCCCGCCTGGGGGCGGTCCTGCTGGCCATCCCGCTTGGAATGGCGCTCGCGACAGGCGTCGAGTCGCCATCCGACTCGATCGCGCAGCTGCCGGAGCTCGAGGATCCCGACAGAATCCGCTTCGGCCGCGGGACCCTCTGGCTCATGGTCGTGATCGTCGGCTCTCTCACGATCGGTCTAGCCGGGGCCGCGGTCCACCTCGGGACCGGGCTGCCGCCGGCTGACTCAACGCTGCTGGCGGAGGTCGCGCGCAAGGCGGTCGGGGGCGGCGCTCTCTTCGCCGGGTTCCAGGCCGCGAGCGCGCTGCTGTTGCTCTCCGCGGCGGCCTCCGCCTACCTGGCGGGCTCAGGGGTGCTGAAGGCGCTGGCGACGCTCGGCGGGGGGGATCAGGGTCTGGTGCCGAGCCGCTTCGGGGAGACCAACCGCTTTCTCGTGCCCCCCTTGGGCGTCGCGCTCGTGCTCGTCATCGCCCTCATCCTGGTCGCCGCAGCGGGTGGCTTCGAGCAGCACCTCGTCGACTACTACGCGGTCGCCGTGTTCGCGAGCTTCCTCGCCGCGACGCTCGGCTGCGCCCGCCTCTCCCACCGCGACGGGCGTCGACTCGCCCTGGTCTTCAACCTGCTCGGGGCGATCCTCTCCGCCTACATCCTCGTCGTGAACGTGACGCGAATCCAGGGCCTGATCGCGCTGCTGACCGCCCTCGCGGTGGCCGGCTACCTGCGGCTGATGTGGGTGCGGCGCGGCCGGCCAAGCGGCGTCGCGGGCGCGAGCGCCGCCTGAGGGGCTCTAGTTCGAGCCGAGCGTGGCGACGAGCACCGCCTTGATCGTGTGGAGGCGGTTCTCGGCCTGGTCGAAGACGATGCTGCGCGGCGACTCGAAGACCTCGTCGGTCACCTCGAGCCCCTCCTCCATCCCGGTCTCGTCGATGATCTCGCCGCCCATTGTGGTGTTCCTGTTGTGGAAGGCCGGTAGGCAATGCATGAACTTCGCCCGCGGGTTGCCCGTCTTCTCCATGGCCGCGCGATTCACCTGGTACGGGGAGAGCTGGCTGACCCGCTCGCGCCAGACTTCCTTCGGCTCGCCCATCGAGACCCAGACGTCCGTGGAGACGAAGTCCGCACCGCGGAGGCCCTCTTCGGGCTCGTCGGTGAGGGCGATCCGCGCCCCGCTCGCGGTGGCGCGCTCGCGCGCGATCTCCTGCACGTCGTCGGGCGGCCAGAGCTCCCTCGGGCCGCAGATGCGGACGTCCGAGCCCATGATCGCGCCCATGACGAGGAGGGAGCGCCCGGTGTTGTTCCGGGCATCGCCCATGTAGCAGTAGGAGATGGCGTGGTAGGGCCTGTGGCTCGCCTCGCCCATCGTCAGGAAGTCCGCGAGCATCTGAGTCGGGTGCCACTCGTTGGTGAGCCCGTTGTAGACGGGCACGCCGGCGTTGGCGGCGAGCTCCTCAATCTCGACGTGGGCGGCGCCGCGGAACTCGATCCCGTTGTACATGCGCCCCAGCACGCGCGCCGTGTCGGCGATCGACTCCTTGTGTCCCATCTGCGAGCCCGTCGGATCCAGATAGGTGACGTGCGCACCCTGGTCGTAGGCAGCGACCTCGAAGGCAGATCGCGTGCGCGTGGAGGTCTTCTCGAAGATCAAGGCGATCTCCTTGCCGGTCAGCCGCGGGACCTCGGTGCCGGCGTACTTCACCGTCTTCAACGCCGCCGACAAGCGCAGGAGGTACTCGAGCTCCCTCGCGCTGAAGTCGATCTCCTTCAGGAAGCTGCGGTTTCGAAGGTTGTACACGGGGGACCTAGTAGGCGGGGTCGCGTAAGACCGGGCAGCTCAGGCAATGCGAACCGCCACGGCCACGGCCGAGCTCCGAGCCGGAGACGGTGATCACCTCGATCCCCTCCTTTCGGAGCCGCGTGTTGGTGTCGACGTTGCGGTCGTACCCGATCACCACCCCCGGCTCGAGGCAAAGCAGGTTGTTGCCGTCGTCCCATTGCTCGCGCTCGCTTCCGAAGGGATCGCCGCCCGTGGGGATCACCCGGACGTCGCTGAGCCCCAGTGACTCCTTGAGCGCATCAACGACGCCGCCGTCGAAGGGCTCGACGATCGGCAGCTCGGGATCGTCCCCCGGCCGGATCGACCACAGGCGCGCGCCGTCCACGACGTCAGGAAAGACCGTTATCGCGTCGCGGTCAACCATGGTGACGACGGTGTCGAGATGCATGTAGTTGCGCGAGCGCGGCAGCTCGACGGCCATCACGATCCGGGCCGAGTCCGCTCTGAACAGCTCCCGGGCGATCATCGTCACCGACTGCGGGGCCGTACGCTCGCCCATACCGATCATCACCGCGCCGTTTCCGATCGGCATCACGTCTCCCCCCTCGACGGTCGCTCGGCCCCACTCCTGCTGGACGTCGCCGTGCCAGACCTTGACGCCGCCGCTCTCCGCGAACATCGGGTGCCAGCGGTAGATCGCCTGCATGAACACCGTCTCCGGCCGCCGCGCCGGCTTCGTCATCGGGTTGAGCGTGACGCCGTCGTAGATCCAGCAGGACGGGTCCCGCTGGAAGATGAAGTTGGGCAGGGGCGGCAGCAGCGTGTCCACCGAGGTGCTCGAGTCGTAGGTCAGTCCCTTGCCGTCGGCGAAGTCCGCCTTGGTCATGCCACCGATCAGGAAGTCGGCCACGTCCTTCGCGGGGGCGCTCTCCGCCCACACCCGGCGCCCGCGCGCCAGATACAGGCCCACATGGCGCTCGTCGAGCACGCAGTCGAGGATCCAGTTGCGCGCCTCGGTGATCGCGAGCACCTCGGCCAGGAGCGCCTCCGCGTCGTAGACCTCGATACCGCGATCGCGCATCACCGAGCAGAAGGCGTCGTGCTCCTCCTCGGCGCGCTTCACCCAGATCACGTCGTCGAAGAGCAGCTCCTCCGCGTTTGTCGGGGTCAGCCGGGTGTGCTCGAGGCCTGGCCGGTGGACGATCACCTTGCGCAGCGTTCCGACCTCTGAGTCGACACCGAGCGACACCGCCGTCTTGACTTGGGCATTCATGCTTGTCGTCTGCTCACTCCCGGTAGAGCGGCGCTTCGGGAGGAGAGGTCCACCTCGTGAAGACCGTCCTCCTCCGTGCTCATGACAGCGCGGCCCCGAGTGCCAGGAAGGCGCAGATCACCACGAAGAAGATCCCCAGCAGCGGCGCAAGCCACTTCAGGTACTTGTCGTAACTGACCTTGGCCAGCGCGATCCCGCCCATCACGACCGCCGTCGTCGGAATCCACAGGTTCATCCAGCCGGAGGCCGCGTTCCACGCTGTGACCGTCAGGGACCGGGGGAGGTCCGCGAAGTCGCTGAGCGGTGCCAGGATCGGCATCACCAGCGTCGCGTCACCCGACGTCGACGGGATCAGGAACGCGAGCGGAAGGTTGATGAGGAACATGACGATCGCGAAGACTCCGTGCGAAGCGTTCGACGCCGCGCCCTCCATCGAGTGCAGCACGGTGTCCGTGATCTCCGCGTTGGTCATGATCACGGTGATGCCGCGCGCCAGGACGATCACGAGTGCGGGATAGAGCAGGTCGGAGGCGCCCTTCGCGAACGTGTCGGAGAGCTTGTGCTCGCCGAGGCCGCCGAAGATGCCGATGATGATGGCCGCGACGATGAACAGGACGGTGAGCTGCGGGAACCACCAGTCGAGCTCCCACGAGTACGCCGCCGCGTCCGGGCCGTCGATGATCTGCGACCAGGGGATGATCGAGAAGATCATGAACGCGAAGGTCAGGGTGATGCCCGCGATCACCCACTTCTGCCGCCCGGTCACCTTCTCCGGCTCCGTCGCGCTCACCTTCGCGGCCGCCTCGCGATCGCCCTCCCGGAAGCCCACGATCGACTTCTCCGGGTGTTCCTTGACCATGCGCCCGTAGCGGAGGACGTAGGCGATCGCCACCGCCGTCAGCACGATCCACATCACCACCCGAAGCTGGATGCCGTCGCCGATCGAGACGTCCGCGAACCCCGATGCGATGCCGATGGAGAACGGGTTGACCGTGGAGCCCATGACGCCGACGCCCGCCCCGACGATGATCACCCCGACGGCAGTCATGCGGTCGTAGCCCAGAGCGAGCATCAGCGGCACGATCAGCCCGTAGAAGCCGAGGGTCTCCTCGGCGAACCCCTCGACCGAGCCGAGCAGCGAGAAGACGGACATGATCGTCACGATCATCAGCCAGCCGTGGTTACGCGTTCGCCAGGCCAGGCGGGAGATGCCGCGATCGAGCGCGCCGGTCGCGAACATCACGGCGATGAAGCCGCCGATCGCGAGCACGAACAGGAAGACCTCGGCGCCGCCGAAGAGCTCGCCCACGTTGTCGGGGCTGACGAACCCCGACTTCTCGTCCTGGATCCCGTAGAGGCCGTTGACCGGCGCGAGGAAGAAGTCGTTGACTCGCTCGTGGAAGTTCATCGGCGCCGGGACGTGGTGGTAGGACCCCGGCACGGGAGAGCCATCCTTCTCGGTGTACTTCCCCGCCGGGACGATCAGCGCGAGGATCCAGACGGCGATCGCGACGATCACGAGCACCGTGAAGGTGCTCGGGAACTTGAAGCCGCGGGAGTCGCTGTCGGACTCGGTCGGCGGCTTGCTCGGCGGCGGCGGCGCCGATTCGGGCTCTCGGGGTGGCGCTGGCTTGCTCGGAGCCTTCGGCGGGGTCTCGGTTGGAGTCTCCGTCTCGGGTGTGCTCATCCTGGGTGCTCCTTTCGCGCCGCGTATTCCCTGAAGAACTCGGCCTCGGCGATCACCGTTCGTTCCAGCTCGCTGAGCAGCACGCGCTCGTTGGGCGCGTGCAGGTTGCAGAAGCCATCCTGGGCTCCGAACATGAGGATCTCGGCGTCCGGCACCGCCTCGTGAAGGGCGCTGACGAGCGGGATCGCGCCGCCCATGGCCATATTCACCGGCTGCTCGCCCCAGGCGGCGTGGAGCGCCGCCCCGGCGGCGTCGTATGCCGGTCCGGTCGTCGTCGCGGAGAAGCCGTCGCCGGAATCGCCCGGCGTGACGGTGAGCGGTATGCCGAGCGGACGCAGGCCTTCGAGGTGGCGGGCCACGGCGTTGCGTGCCTCGGCGGCGCTCTGCTGCGGATGAACCCGGAGGTTGATCTTCGCGCGCGCATGCGGCACGAGCGCGAGTGCGGCCTGATCGACGGACGGAGCGTCGATGCCGACGACCGTGATCGCCGGCCCGGACCAGAGGCGCTCGCCGAGGCCGCCGGTTCCGAACAGGGGAACCCCGCCCTCGACGCCCGCGAGCTCGCGGAACTCGTCCTCATCGTAGGAGGCGCCGGTCCACGGCTCGCGGCGGAGCCCCGCCACGGCGACGTTGCCGTCCTCGTCGTGCAGGGTGGCGAGCGCGTGCAGCAACGCGATCAATGCGTCCGGGGCGGCGCCGCCGAACTCGCCGCTGTGCTTCGCCTCCGCGAGCGTCCTCACTTCGGCGATCAGCTCCGCATCGCCTCGCAGGGCGATGATCAGCGTCGGGACGCCCTCTCGGACGTTGCCGACGTCGCCGACGACGATCGCGTCGGCGTGGAAGAGCTCAGGCCGCTCCGGCGGGTAGGTGTCGAGCGCGCTCCCGTACTCCTCCTGCCCCTCGATCACGATCTTGATCCCCACCGGCGGCCTCCCGTCGAAGGCCCGCAGGGCTCCGACATGGGCGATCAGGTTGGACTTGTCATCGGCCGCGCCGCGGCCGTAGATTGCTCCGTCGCGCTCGGTCGGCTCGAACGGCGGGGTGTGCCAGAGCTTCTCGTCCCCGGCCGGCTGGACGTCGTAATGCGCGTAGAGCAAGACGGTGGGCGCGCCATCGGGCGCCGGGATCTCGCCGGTGATGACAGGCGAGGTGTCGGGCAGCGAAAGCGTGTCGATCTGCTCGACCCCGGCGTCGCGAAACAGCTCGACGACGAGATCATGGGCCTCGATCACCGGCTCTTCGGGGTATCCCGGGAACGCGATCGAAGGGATGCGCGCAAGCCGCACGAGGTCCGACTTGAGTTCGGGCATGAGCGCGGCTGCGCGGTCGGAGAGCGGGGTACCCGCTGGACTCTTCTCCGTGTGAACCGACTTCCCCTCCATCCGCGCTTAGCCTGAGGTATCGATGGGTGAGCGGTCGTCATCCAAATTGCGTGATCCCGCCGCTCGGCGATCCGGAGCGAGGGTGTGCCGGAGGCGGGCGTAGACAATCGCCCCGCGAATCGCCGCAGCCAGTGCATGCCAGCGCCCATCCGCCAGGGTCGCCGCCGAGGATCACCAACAATGGATGACGACCGGTCACCCGGTCGTGCGTCACTCTCCCCGCGACAACGACCAAGGAATTTGACGATGGCTCTGTTCGACGACTTGAGCTGCTGCCGACCGGCCTGAAGCCATGCTCGGCGTCTTCTTGATCGCACTGCTCATCCTCATCGCCGCCGCAGCCGCGGCGGCGATCCACCGCCGTCAGCCCGGCCGAGCGGCTGGCGAGCTCGCCCGGCAACCCAAGGACGTCGAGCGGGATGTCTACGAGAAGCTCTACGGATCACATTCCTCCGAGGGCACGATCAGCGAGGCGGCCCGCGAAATGCGGCCCACGCCGGGGAGGCGCGCGAGTGCGCACACAGAAGCTGAACCCCGGCTAGTCACGACGCGCGACGGGAGCAGGCTGTCGGTCCGCCCGATCAAACGCCTGACCGCGGGCGACGTTCGCAACTTCACGGAGGTCGACCGCCGTGACCACGAGCGCCTGATCGCGCTCACCTCAGATGACGAAATCGTGGCCGTCGGGACGGGAAGCTCCTGCCACGACGCTCCGGCTCCGGCCCTCCGCGCCGCCGCCCGCGGCCATGATCACGCCACCCAGC
>DASUPK010000024.1:0-42589 GCA_036276255.1 Solirubrobacterales bacterium | reverse complement strand
GACTGGTCGAGCGAGTCGCGGTCGCGGAGGGTGACGGTGTCGTCCTCCATCGTCTGGTGGTCGACCGTGATGCCCCAGGGGGTGCCGATCTCATCCTGGCGGCGGTAGCGCTTGCCGATCGAGCCGCCGGTGTCGAATTCGGCCGACATCAGCTTGCGCAGCTCCTCGTAGATCGCGCGCGCCTTCTCGGGTTGCCCGTCCTTGTTGACCAGTGGCAGCACCGCCGCCTTCACCGGAGCGAGCCTGGGGTGGAGGCGGAGCACCGTCCGCTCCCGCCCCTCGACCTCCTCGACGTCGTATGCGTCGACCATGAAGGAGAGCATCGCCCGGTCGACCCCGGCTGCCGGCTCGATCACGTGGGGGACGAAGCGGTCTCCGCTGCCGGAGTCGACGTACTCGAGCTTCTCGCCGGAGAGCTTCGCGTGCTGGGTGAGGTCGAAGTCGCCGCGGTTGGCGATCCCCTCGAGCTCGGACCAGCCCATCGGGAAGAGGTACTCGATGTCGGAGGTGGCGCTGGAGTAGTGCGAGAGCTCGTCGGGCCCGTGGGCGCGCAGGCGCAGCTGGTCAGGCCGGATGCCGAGGTCCGAGTACCAGCGCATCCGCTCCTCCATCCAGCGCTCGTGCCACAGGGAGGCTTCGGCGGGCGACACGAAGAACTCCATCTCCATCTGCTCGAACTCCAGGGTGCGGAAGGTGAAGTTGCCCGGCGTGATCTCGTTGCGGAACGACTTGCCGATCTGGGCGATCCCGAACGGGGGCTTCTTGCGGGCGAAGCTGAGGACGTTCTTGAAGTTGATGAAGATCCCCTGGGCCGTCTCTGGGCGCAGGTACGCCTTGTTCGACTCGTCGTGGACGGGGCCGACGTAGGTCTCGAACATCAGGTTGAACTGGCGCGGCTCCGAGAGCTCCCCGCCGCACTGCGGGCAACGAATCCCGCCCTCTGCGTCCTCGGCGCCGAGCTGCTCCTCGCGGAGGTGGTCCTCCCGCCAACGCTTCTTGCACTCGCCCAGGCACTGGACCAGAGGGTCGGTGAAACCTGCGAGGTGCCCCGAGGCCTCCCACACCTTCGGGTTCTGGATGATCGCCGAGTCGAGCGCGACGATGTCGTCGCGCTCCTGGATCATCGCCCGCCACCACTCGCCCTTCACGTTGTTCTTGAGCAGGACGCCGTAGTGACCGTAGTCGTAGGTGTTGGCGAAGCCGCCGTAGATCTCCGACGCCGGGAAGATGAAGCCGCGCCGCTTGCAGAGCGCGACGATTTCATCGAGCTTGAGCTCAGCCATGAGCGTGAAGTTAAACGGAGGCTCGCCTGCGGTGCCCGGCGACGGCGCCCACTACCCTCTTGCCTCCGATGCCGATCTATGAGTACCGCTGCGAGAGCGGACACACCTTCGAGGTGATCCAGAGCATGTCCGACGACCCCGTCGATACCTGCGAGGTCTGCGGCGCGCCCGTCGAGCGGGTCTTCCACCCGGTCGCGGTGCACTTCAAGGGATCCGGCTTCTACTCGACGGACTACAAGAGCAAAAGCAAGGGATCGTCAGGGTCGGATGGCGACTCATCTTCCGGCGACGCTGGCTCAGACTCCTCCGGCACGGAGTCGAGCTCCGAGAAGTCGAGCTCGAACGGCGCCGACAAGGCGAAGTCGACCCCCAGCTCGGACTAGGGCGAGCAGGCTGGTCGGCGCGGGGGATCGCCGCCGAGCAGCTTCTTGACCGCCTCGTCGCATGCTCCCTGTGGGATCTCGAGGCTGCCCCCCGGGCCGACCCCGACCCCGGCCTTGTCACTGCCGAGCACGTTGGTATCCCCGTTTCCGCCGAGGATCGCGGCGATCGCGACCTGGGGGAGCGTGAAGCCGCCCATGTCGCTGATGAAGGCCCTGGGCGCGTTCCAGCCGATCAAGGGCCCCTTCAGGAAGTTGTAGGGGAAGCGAGTGATGCTGGTCAGGCGTCCCTTGATCGCGTTGAGCACGGCCTGCTGGCGGGCGGCCCGGTCTCGATCGTCCTCGGACGGATTGCAGTTGTTGTGCCGGATCCGGGCGTAGGCGAGGGCCTTGTCGCCCTGCAGCGTGATGTCGCCGGGCGGCAGCTTGAGGGAGACGCCGCCCTGCTTCTTGCCGCCGTCCACGTCCCCGCACACCACCGCGCCGCTCCTGTTCGGGTTGCCCGGTACGTGGATGGTCACCCCGCCGAGGGTGTTGATGAAGCTGGCGAAGCCGTCGAAGTCGACGATGATGATGTGGTTGATGTCGATGCCGAGGAAGTTCTCCACCGTCTTGATCGTCTCGGCCGGGTTCCCGTTGGGGCTGCGGGTGTTGCAGGCGAGGGAGGCGTTGATCTTCTGGGAGCCGCAGTTCGGGATCGCCGCGTAGCTGTCGCGGGGGATCGAGAGCTTGCGGAACGACGTGAGCGAGGCGTGCAGCACCATGATCGTGTCGGCGCGCGGCGGCCCCTGGCCCTCGGAGCCGCTGGCATTGTGCTGGGTCTTCCCGCGGCGGTCGCCGCCGAGGATGAGGATGTTCTGCCCGGCCAGGACCGCCGGCCCGCCCTTCAGCGCATCCTTGGCCGACTGGGGCAGCTTGCCCTTCTGGATCTGGGCGGAGATCGCGAAGGTGATGAAGCTGAGCAGCAGCCAGCCGACCGCGAAGATCAGGATCCAGCGCAGCCAGGGCCGCTTGCCCCCGGTGAGCCGGCCGAAGAACCCGCGAATGCCGCCCCCCCCTCCTGACTCGCGGCGGATGCTCTCCAGGTTCGGTTTGCGCAGCCGGTCCCGCAGGCTGGGCCGGGCGCGATAGACCGTGTACGGAGGCTTCTCGCCCCTCCCGCCGCTGCCGCTCTTGCCGGCGGGCTTCTTCTGCTGCGAGGCGGCGCGCTTCTGGCCGCTTCGGCCCCCTCGCCCCCCACTTCCGTAGACCGTGTACTCCGGCTTCTTGCCCTTTTCGGGCTTGCCTTTGGCCCCGGAGGCACCGGGCTTCTTCGGCTCGTCGGGCTTCCCGCCGCCCCCCGAGCCCTTGGGCCGCTTGGGCGGCCGGTCATCTCCCTGCGGAGACATTCGGATATCAATACTTACGCATGCCGCCGCCAGACCCCTTTACGTCCTCTTGACCCTTCGCGAAACGATCGGCGTCGATCTGGGCGGGACCAAGATGGCCGTCGGGGTGGTCGACTCCGAGCAGCACCTCCACTACGAGGGAAATGAGCCATCCATCGGGCTGGCCGAGGACGAGCTCGTCGCGGACCTGGGCAGGGAGCTGGAGGAGGCCAGGGATGCGAGGCCGGATGTCCTGGCAGCCGGACTCGGGATTCCAGCCACTATCGACCACGACCGCGGCGTGGCGATCCAGGCGGTCAACCTGGAGATCTCCGACGTTCCGCTTCGCGATCTGATGACCAAGCAGCTCGGCCTGCCGGTCTACATGGACAACGACGCCAACGTTGCCGCTATCGCCGAGTTCCTCTTCGGGGCGGGCCGCGGAGCGCGCAACGTCGTGATGCTCACAATCGGGACCGGGATCGGCGGCGGCCTGATCCTCGACGGCGAGATCTACCGGGGCTCGATCGGGGCCGGGGCCGAGCTGGGCCACATCGTGGTCCAGGAGGACGGCCCGCCCTGCCAGGGGAACTGCCCCAACCATGGCTGCGTCGAGACGCTCGCGTCGGGAACGGCGATCGCGAGGGAGGGCAGGAAGGCGGCCGAGGAGCAGCCGGACTCGGCACTCGGCAAGGCGCTCGCCGAGGGGCCGATCGTGGGCAAGACGGTGACCGAGCTGGCGATCAACGGGGATCCGCTCGCCCGTGAGGTCGTGGCGGACGCCGGCCGGCACGTCGGCGCCGCGCTGGCGAGCCTCGCCAACATCTTCGACCCCGACGTGATCGTGATCGGGGGCGGCGTCTCCGTGGTGGGCGACCTGATGCTCGATCCCGCCCGTGAGGAGCTCATGTCGCGCGCGTTGCCGCCGATGAACCGCACCCCGGTGCAGCTGGCGGAGCTGGGGCCGGAGGCGGGGATGATCGGAGCGGCGGCGATGGCTCTGATCGATCTGGACAAGGAGGCCTAACCCGATGCCCGGGAAGCTAGTCGTCTGCCCGACGCCGATCGGGAATCTCGAGGACATCACCCTGCGGGTGCGGCGCGCGCTGTACGAGGCCGACGTGATCGCCTGCGAGGACACCCGCCGCACGGGGCTGCTGCTCGAGCGCATCGAGATCCAGGCGATGCGGCTGGTCTCCTACCACGAGGGCAACGAGGCGGAACGCGCTCGGGAGCTCGCCCAGCGGATCGAGCGCGGCGACAGCGTGGCCCTCGTTTCGGACGCCGGCACGCCCGCGATCTCCGATCCCGGCTTCCGGCTGATCAGGGCGTGCATCGACCGCGACCTCGACATCGAGGTGCTGCCGGGGCCCTCGTCGATCATCACGGCGCTGGTCGTCTCCGGCCTGCCCACCCATCGCTTCCGCTTCCAGGGCTTCCTGCCGAGGCGGACCGGGGAGCTCGAGAGGGTCCTGCAGTCGACCGAGACGCTGATCGCGTTCGAGTCCCCGCGCCGGCTGCCCGAGTCGCTGCGGGCGCTCGCCCAGCTCGCCCCCGACCGCCCGGCCGCCGTCTGCCGCGAGCTCACCAAGCTCCACGAGGAGATCGTCCGGGGAACGCTCGGCGAGCTCTCTCGGCGCTTCCGCGACGAGGCCCGCGGCGAGATCGTGGTCGTGATCGGGCCGGCCGCCGAGCGCGGCACCGCGGACATCGGCTTCGCCACGGACGCCCTGCGCGGCCTGATCCGTGCCGGCGCGCGGCCGCGGGCCGCGGCCAGCGTGGTCTCGGCGCTCACCGGCGTCCCGGCGAACGATCTCTACAAGGGCATCACGGGAAGGGACCCGCGCCGCTAGCGGCCACTTGTGGCCGCGACCCGATGGCGAAGCCGCTGTACCGTCACCTCATGGCGAAGCGCGAACCCCGCATGGTTTCCCTCGGCTACGGCAAGTTCGCCCGGGCCGACCGAATCTATGCGCTCGTCCCCCTCGATCCGAAGGACCGCGGCGAGGGCCGCCGCACCTACGTGCACGTCGACGACATGGCTGAGCCGATCGTCGCCTCCCGCTCCGAGCGCGCGATCCTCAACGACGTCGAGGACGCGCTGAGCGAGGCAGCGGGCATCCCGCGGCGGAAGACGAGGGCGGGGGCGAAGGGCCAGGAGAAGTTGCTCTAGCTCTAGGCTCACGCATTCGTGAGCTTCTACGTCACCACCCCGATCTACTACGTCAACGGCGAGCCCCATCTGGGCCACGCCTACTCGACGATCGCCGCCGACATCCTCGCCCGGCACCATCGCCAGCGCGGAGAGGAAGTCTTCTTCCTGACCGGCACCGACGAGCATGGAGAGCCGGTGGCGCAGCAGGCCGAGGCGGAGGGCGTCACCCCGCGCGAGCTCGGGGACCGGCTCGCTCCCCGCTTCAAGGAGATGGCGGCGAAGATCAACGCCTCCAACGACTTCTTCATCCGGACGACCGACCCCGGCCACATGGAGCGGGTCCAGGAGATCGTCCAGCGCATCTACGACAACGGCCACGTCTACGAGGGGATGTACGAGGGCTGGTACTGCCCCCGCTGCGCGGACTTCAAGACGGAGTCGGAGATCGGCCCCGACAACACGTGCCCGATCCACAAGATCCCCCTGACGCGCGAGAAACAGAAGAACTGGTTCTTCAAGCTCTCCGCCTTCCAGGACGACCTCGAACGCCTGTATGAGGAGCGCCCCCACTTCGTCGCTCCGGACTTCCGGCGCAACGAGGCCCTGTCCTTCATCCGCCAGGGCCTCCAGGACGTCTCGCTCTCCCGCCCGACGTTGAAGTGGGGAGTCCCCGTCCCGTGGGACACCGACCAGGTGATCTACGTCTGGTTCGACGCGCTGCTCAACTACTACACGGCGCTCGGCTACGGGATCGAGGGCGAGGACGTGACGGAGAAGTTCTGGCCGCCCTTCCACATCCTCGCCAAGGACATCCTCAAGTTCCACGCCGTCTACTGGCCCGCCTTCCTGATGGCTGCGGGGATCGAGGTGCCGAAGGGGATGTTCATCCACGGCTTCCTGCTGATGGAGGGGCACAAGATGTCCAAGTCGCTCGGCAACGTCCTCGACCCGGACGAGGTGGTCGCCAAGTTCGGAGCGGACGCGCTGCGCTTCTACTGCTTCCGTGAGGTCTCCTTCGGGCAGGACGGGCAGATCTCGCCGGCCGGCTTCGAGTCCCGGTACGAGGGTGAGCTCGCCGACCAGTACGGCAACCTGGCCAACCGGGTGCTCTCGATGATCGGGCGCTACCGCGACGGCGTCGTCCCCGAGGCCGATGCGGAGGCCGGGCTGGCGGGCGACCTCGAGGGCGCGCCCGAGCGCGTGCGGGCTCTGCTCGACGAGGCCGAGCTCACCCAGGCCCTCGAGGAGATCTGGAGACAGGTGCGCCGACTCAACCAGTACGTGGAGGAGACGAAGCCCTGGGAGCTCTCCAAGGACGAGTCGGCGTCCGGCCGTCTTGACTCAGTGCTCTACGGGCTGGCGGAGGGCCTGCGCGTCACGACAATCGTGCTCCATGCCTACATGCCGGAGACGACCGGCCGCCTGCTCGACGCGCTTCAGGAGCCCTCCCGGGAGCTCGCCGATTTCGGCTCGCGGGGCGGCGGCCAGCAGCTCGGCGAGCTCGCCCCGCTGTTCCCGAAGCTCACGCCGGCCTGATCGAGAGGGCCGATTTGGCCGATGCTAGGGTGGCTCGGAAGCGATACCGGCGAGTAGGGAGGCAAGTCGATGAGCAGGAAGTCTCGGATTGGAAGCTTTGCTGTGGCCGTTGCGGTGATCGGAGCGTTGCTGCTCCCGGCCTCGGGGGCCTCCGGCTCCCCCACCGCCCACAAGTCGGGCGCGATCATCAACTACCTCACCACCGGCAAGCTCCAGATCGCGAAGAGGATCATCGTGCCGTTCGTCTGCTCGGTGAACTGCGACGTCGTCTCGAGCCTGAAGCTGAAGGGTCCCTTCGTCACGGGCACGGATGTCGAGCAGGGATCGCTGCAGGCCGGTGTCCCGGCGGGCCACTTCATCAAGCCGAGCGGGGCGCTGCTCAAGCTCCTGAAGGCGTCGCCGGGCCGCTACAAGGTGATCAGCCAGGTCACGGCCACGGATCCCGCGACCGGCGCGACGGACCAGATCTCGCACGCCTTCAAGCTGAAGCGGTAGATCCCCTACCCTGGCCACGATGCTCTCTCGTATGGCCAGGGTGGGAGTTGTGGCGATCTGCGCCACGGCGCTGATCGGCGGGATCGGGGCCGGGACTGCGGGCGCGAGCCCGCGCGCCGGCAAGAGCGTGATCGGGGGCACCCAGGCGAGCATCCAGCAGTACCCATACGTCGCTGCCGTGCTGACGCCCACGACGCTCTGCACGGGCACGGTGATCTCCTCGACCAGGGTCCTGACGGCAGGTCACTGCGTCGGCAACCCGCAGACGATGACGGTCAGGACCCAGTCTCCCTCGGCCTTCGCGGGCGGCGAGACGCTGGGCGTGTCGTCCGTCGCCTTCGCGCCGGGATTCGCGCATCAGTTCGAGAACGACCTCGCGATCCTGACGCTCAGCACCCCCAACAGCGCGACGCCGATCCAGGTCGCGGATCCGGCCGAGGACGCCGCCTACACCCGGACCGGCGCCACTCTCTCGGTGGCCGGCTTCGGCAACCGCAATCCGCTGCTCATCGCCAAGCCTCAGATCGGCGTGCTGACGGCGACGAACGTCTCGGTGAGGTTCTGCCCGCTGCCCGCGTGGGCGATCTGCGACTCGGGCCCCAAGGCGGGTACCGCCTTCAGGAGGCTGCGCCGCAAGAAGCTGAAGCGCGCGACCGTGAAGGCCACCGTCTGCTCCGGGGACAGCGGCGGTCCGCTGGTCGCGAACACCCCGGCGGGCCCGCGCCTGGTCGGCACCGCCGAGGCGAGCACCGCGCCTCCCTCCAAGCGGAATCCCTTCTTCTTCGTGATCTGCGGGCTGAAGGGCTATCCGTCGGTCCACACCCGCTCCGCTCTCTACTCCGACTTCATCAGGGCCAACCTGGGGCCGTAGGCTCCCAGCGTGGTCGACACCCACGCGCACCTCGGGCTCTGCGAGCCGGCGGAGGCCGAGCTGATCGGCGCTGCGCAGGAGGCGGGGGTCAAGCGGATCCTCACCGTCGGACTGGGCGAGGACTCGAACCCGGAGGCAGCGGCCTCCGCGGAGGCGAACGATGAGGTCTTCGCCTCGGTGGGCCGGCACCCGAACAGCGCGGGGGGCTTCGACGAGCGCGCCGCGGAGGCGATCGAGGAGCTCTGCAACCGCCCGGGCGTCGTCGCTGTCGGCGAGACGGGCCTCGACTTCTACCGCGACCGCTCCGACCCGGACGACCAGCGCCGCGCGTTTGCGGCCCAGATCGGGATCGCGAAGCGCACGGGCAAGGCGCTGGTCGTGCACCTGCGCGACGGCGAGAACTCCGAGGATGCCGTCTCGGAGGCGTTCGACACCCTCGAGCGGGAGGCCGGTGGAGTCGACGTGATCCTCCATTGCTTCTCGGCGCACCCCCGCTGGGCCGAGCGCGCCGCCGAGCGGCGGTGGTACTGCTCGTTCGCCGGCAATCTGACCTACCCGAGGTCCGAGCTGATTCGCGAGGCGGCTGAGCTCGTGCCGGCCGACCGCCTCCTGGTCGAGACCGATTCCCCGTTCCTGGCGCCACAGCCGGTGAGGGGAAAGGCGAATCAGCCCGCCAACGTCGTCGCGACGGCCGAGAGGCTCGCCGAGATCCGCGGCGTCCCGTACGGTGAGCTCGAGGGAACCGTGGAGGAGAACGCCGCAAGAGTCTTCGGGTGGTGAGCGGTCGCGCCGGGCCGCCGGAGCACTCGCCGCACCGGCTCGGCCAAAACTTCCTCGCCGACCCGAACCTGCTGGACGTGATCGTCCGGGAGGCGGCCCTGACCCCGGAGGACGTCGTGCTCGAGGTGGGGGGCGGCGGAGGCGCGCTGACCGAGCGGGTCGCGCCAGGCGTGCGCCGGCTCCACGTGATCGAGCTCGACGAGCGCCTCCGGGGGCAGCTCGAGCCGCTGGCGGAGGAGCTCGGCGGGGTGGACCTCCTCTGGGGAGACGCCATGAAGGCCGACCTCGGGCGCCTCGCACCGGCCCCGACCAAGATGGTCGCCAACCTTCCCTACTCGATCGCGACGCCGCTGCTGATCAGGACGATCGCGGAGCTTCCCTCGATCGAAACCTGGCTGGTGATGGTCCAGCGGGAGATCGCGGACCGGCTCCGCGCGGGGCCAAGTACGCGCGAGTACGGCTCGCCGAGCGTGCTCGTTCAGCTCGCCTGCGAGGTGACGCTGCTCCGCAGGGTCGACCCGGCGGTGTTCGTTCCCAGGCCGCGTGTCGAGTCGGCCCTGGTGCGGTTGCGCCGGAAGGGCGCCGGAGCGTCCGAGGCTTTGGCCGCCGTCGTCCGGCTCGCCTTCGCTCACCGCCGGAAGTCCCTCGCCCGCTCGCTGGAGCTCGCCCGCGCCGGCAGCCTGGAGCCGGCCCGGGCCGCGCTCGAGGCGATCGGCAAGCCGGTCAATGCCCGCGCCGAGGCGCTGTCTCCCGAGGAGTTCCGGCGCTTCGGGGAAGCGCTGGCGGAACGGGACGGTGGCCCATGAGCGTCGCCGAGATGCCGGGGACGATGCTCGCGCCCGCAAAGCTCAACCTCTGCCTCTTCGTCGGCCCCACCCGGGAGGACGGCCTGCACGAGATCCGCTCGCTGTTCGAGCCGCTCGAGTTGGCCGATGAGCTGAAGCTGACCGAGGCAGATTCCGACGAGGTGATCATCGAAGGTTTCGAGGGGCCGGACCTGACCGCGAAGGCGCTCGCGGCCCTGCGAAGCAACGGCTGGCAGGGGCCGCCCCTCCGGATCGAGGTGACCAAGCGAGTTCCCGTGGCGGCCGGCCTCGGCGGCGGGAGCGCGGACGCCGCCGCTGTTCTGCGGCTCGCCCGGGGCGAGGTGGAGGGGTTGCGCTCGATCGCAGCCGGGATCGGAGCGGACGTGCCGTCGCAGCTCCAGCCACGAGCCTGCCTCGTCGCGGGAGCCGGCGAGGTGATCGAGCCTGCCCCGCCTCCCGCGGAGCACGGGGTGGTGCTGATCCCACAGGCCGAGGGGTTGGCCACCGCCGAGGTCTACGCCGAGGCTGACCGCCTCGGCACGCCGCGGGGAGAATCCGAGCTGGAGGCGATCCGGCGCCAGCTCCGCGACGCGGTCGACCAGGGTGGCTCCCCGCTCGACTATCGCGAGCATCTCGTGAACGACCTGCAGCCGGCGGCGATCTCGCTGCGGCCCGAGATCGAGGACGCGCTCACCGCGCTTGAGGGCGCCGGGGCCGCACACGCGATGGTGACCGGGTCAGGGCCGACCGCGTTCGGCCTCTATCCCACCGTGGAAGCAGCGGTCGCCGCGGCGGAGGCGCTGCGCGAGAGCGTCCCCGGGGCGATCGCGACGGCTCCCCTGGCCGGATGAGCGGCTCTCGCATCAGCTGGAAGTGGGTCCGCCGGGGGCTGCTGGCGGCGGCCATCGTCGCCTTCTTCGTCTTCCGGGGCGACCTGCCCCACATCGACATCGAGCAGGGGATCCAGGATCTCTCGAAGGGGCTCGGGGCCTGGACCTATCTCCTGGTCGGTGCACTGGCCTTCCTCGAGACCGGTGCGTTCGTCGGGCTGATCGCGCCGGGAGAGTTCACGGTGATGCTCGGCGGCGCGGTGGCGGGCCAGGGCGACATCTCCCTGCCCGTGATCCTGGCGATCACCTGGGCCTGCGCCTTCGCCGGGGATTCGGTGAGCTTCATGCTCGGGGCGAGGCTGGGCCGGGACTTCCTCGTCCGGCACGGCCGGCGCTTCCGGATCACCGAGGAGCGCCTGAAACAGGTCGAGGACTACTTCTCCCGCTACGGGGGGCGGACGATCCTGATCGGCCGCTTCATCGGGCTGGTGCGCGCGCTCGCCCCGTTCATCGCCGGCAGCAGCAAGCTTCCGTACCGGAGCTTCGCCCCCTTCAGCATCCTGGGCACGGGCCTCTGGTCGACCGCACTGATCCTGATCGGCTACTTCTTCGCCCAGAGCCTCGACACGGTCACCCAGGTCGTCGGCCAGGGCCTCTTCGTCTTCGCGATCGTCGTCGGGGTCGGCGTGGGGCTGTTCTTGGCCTACCGGTTCCTGCGCGAGCCCGAGAACCGCGGCAAGGTTACGTCCGAGATGGAGAAGCGCAGGGCCCTGCGGCCGCTCCTGGCGTTGGGCAGGCGGCTGCGGCCACAGTTCGCTTTCCTCGGCCGCCGGCTCACCCCGGGTGGTCTCGGCCTCGAGCTGACGACGCTGCTCGCAGCGCTCTCCGTCGGGCTGTTCGTGGTGATCGCCTACTGGAGCGTGATCTCCGGCGACCCGGGACCGACACCCGGGGACCAGACCGCGCTCAACGTCGCGAACGACCTGCAGGCATCCTGGCTCACCACTGCGGCCAAGGAGCTCACCCATCTCGGCTCCGGTTGGGTGACCTGGCCCCTCGCCACGCTGGCAGCGGTGGCCCTGGCCGCGACGCGGCGCTGGCTGGAGTTCTGGGTGCTGGTCTCGGGGATGGTTGCGACGATCCTGCTCGTGCACGGCATCAAGGCCTGGACGGACCGGCCCCGGCCGCCCGATCCGCTCGTCTCGGCCTCAGGCTCGGCCTTCCCGAGCGCTCACGCGGCCTATTCCACGCTGTATGTGTGGCTGTCGGTCACCCTCGCGCTTCGGCTTGCCCCGGGGGTGACGAAGCGCGGCCTGATGATCTCGGCCGGCATCCTGGTCACGGTCATCGTCGGCCTGACGCGCGTCTATCTGCGCGTGCACTGGTTCAGCGACGTGACCTCCGGATGGGCGCTCGGGCTCTCCTGTTTCTCGGCGGCCGCGATCGTCGCGCTGATCCTCGACTACATCCGGCACAATCCCCGGCGTCATGAACGGGCCCCTCAGCTCGATCCTGGCGCCGGTGCTGGCGCTGGGCACTGAGTTCTACCTCTTCGGCGTCGCCGGACTGCTGACGATCTCCGTGTTCGTTGGATTGATCCTCTGGCCGGCGCTGGGGTCGTACGGGCGCGCCTGGGAGAAGATCGTGGCGGGCTTCCTCTCGCTCTTCGTGCTGGCCGCTCTGGTGCTGATCGGGCTGGTGCTCGGCGTCGTGATCTTCCTGAACTGGGACAAGATTTCCACGTGGATCTAGGTTCGCTCGCCGCGTAGCCGTCCAGGATCCTCGACCTAAAATGTGCGGATGACTGCGAAGGAGACCCATCGCGCCGAGCGCCATGCCGACCCCGGCAGCCTCGAGGAGCTCTCGGCCGCGATCGAGGCCGGCGCCGGGATGCCGGCCGTCGCCCGGGCGGCGGGCCGGGCGCTGGATGCAAGCGTCGCGCTGATCGACCGGACCAGCAATGTCCTGGCCGTCGCCGCCGCATCCCCGGACGAGGAGAAGAAGCTGCTCGCCGGAGGCTCGGGGGTGGAGACGGTCGACCTGCGCGTGGCGGACAGCTCCGTGGGCGAGCTTCGCTGGCGGCCCCGCGGCGAGGACGAGCCCGACGCCGCGCTGCTTCGCATGGTCTCCACCCTGGTCGGGCTCGAGCTCGAACGCTCGCGCTCGCCCCAGTGGGCGACCGAGGAGGCGGCGGGCGACTTCGTTCGCGCCCTGCTGGACCGCAAGATCACCGACCGAGGTGACATCGAGGCGCGGGCCGCCGAGCTCGGGACGGATCTTGGGGACGGCTCCGGCGTCCTGATCGCGCGTGTCGTTCCCCACGTGGCGCAGTCCGGGGAGTGGCGCGTTCGCGTCCTCGCGATCTCGCTTCGCGCCGTCAGGGCGATCAGCCCCGGAGCACTCGGCGCGGAGGGAAGCCAGAACGCCGAGGGCGCGGAGGTGATTGCGATCGTGCCCGCCGACGAGGAGGAGAAGCTCGCCCGCGCGGCGGACGCGCTGGCCAACGAATTGGAAGCGGGTCTCAGCGGCTTCACCGTCAGCGTGTCCCAGAGCCGCGTCGCCGTCGATCCGGTCGATCTTTACCGAGCGGGACAGGAGGCGCTGCTGGCCGCCAACGTCGGCGAGGCCGAGGGGGCGCGCCTGCTCGCCTTCGAGCACACCGGGGCCTACCGGCTGCTGCTCCCCGCCATGAGCGAGGACCCAGCCGAGCTCGAGCGCTTCTACTCCGAGACCGTCGAGCCCCTGGTGGCCTACGACGAGCAGTACGAGACCGACCTGGTCACGACCGTCGAGACCTATCTCGAGAACGACGGCAACGTCGCCGCCACCGCCCAGCAGCTCTACACCCACCGGCACACCATCCGCTACCGGCTGGAGCGTGCCCGGGAGCTCTGCGGGCACGACGTCACCTCGACGGAGGGACGCGAGAAGCTCGGCCTGGGCCTGAAGGCGATGAGGGTGCTCGGCATCCACTCGCCGACCGGCCCGACCGGCGAACCGGGGACCGAGGCGGGAAGGGTGCCGCCCGCGGAAGCGGACTAGCTTCCCGTGTGCGCGGAGATCATCTCGCTGAGCACCGCCGTGACCTCACGGTCGCCGGTCGCGCGGTCGTCCGAGATCACATGGCTGACAGCGTTGATCAGCGCCAAATGCGTGAACGCCTGCGGGAAGTTGCCCCAGTGGCGGCCGGTCTTGGCGTCCAGCTCCTCGGCGTAGAGCCCGAGTGGACCTGACATGGAGAGCAGCTTCTCGCACGCCTCGCGGGCTTTCTGACGCTCTCCGATCTCGGACAGGGCGGAGACCAGCCAGAAGGAGCAGATCAGGAAGCTCGCCTCCTCACCCTCCAATCCGTCGTCGGTCTGGTCGACGCGGTAACGGAGGACCAACCCGTGCTCGGTGAGCTCATCATGGATCGCCTTGACCGTGTTGATGACCCGCTCGTCGTCCGGCGGCAGGAAGCGGACCAGGGGGACGAGCAGGGTGGAGGCATCGAGCGCATCGGTGTCGTAGTGCTGGCGAAATACGCCCCGGTCGGAAACGCCCTTCTCGAGGATGTCCTCGCGGATCTGCTTCGCGACCTCGGTCCAGCGCGGCAGCCGTTCCTCGTCGCCGATCCGGTCGGCCAGGCGGCAGCCGCGATCCAGCGCGACCCAGCACATCAACTTGGAGGAGACATAGTGCTTGGGCTCCCCGCGGGTCTCCCAGATTCCCTGGTCGGGCTTCTCCCACACGGCGATCGCCGACTCGACCTGGTGGCAGAGCGCCTCCCAGAGCTCGTGCGGTAGGTGGTCCTGCACCTTTGCGTGGATGTAGACCGAATCGAGCAGCGCACCGTAGACGTCGTTTTGGCGCTGGTTGTAGGCGCCGTTGCCGATGCGAACCGGTTTGGCTCCCTCGTAGCCGCTCAGATTGTCAAGGGTCGTCTCGGTGAGGTCCCGCTTGCCATCGATCCCGTACATGATCTGCAGTCCGACCTCGCCGTCCTTGAGGGTCTCCTTGTAGACGTCGGTGAGCCAGCCCATGAAGTCCGTCGCCTCGTAATCGAGCGAGAGCGTGTGTAGGGCCCAGAGCGTGAAGGTCGCGTCGCGGATCCAGGTGAAGCGGTAGTCCCAGTTGCGCTCGCCGCCGGGCGTCTCCGGCAGGGAGGTGGTGAGGGCGGCGAGCAGGGCGCCGGTGGGCGAGTAGGTCAGGCCCTTGAGGACCAGGGCGGAACGCTGGAGATAGTCGCGCCAGGGATGGTCCGGGAAGCTGCCGCCCTCGAGCCAGCGGCGCCAGTAGTCGACCGTGCGCTGCAGGCGCTGCTCGCACTCCTCCGCGGAGCTGGGCGGGATCGGCGACGGTCCCCAGCTGATCGCGCTGTAGCGGACCTCACCCGCCTTCATCCGGTGGCGGGCGCGCGCGTCGGTCCCGTCGACCCCGATGGGGAGGTCCCCGGTCAGGATCAGGTGGATGTCCTGATGGCTGACCTCGGCGTCGGTCCCGTCTTCGCCTCGCCGCTCCCAGTCGAGCCGCGTCGCCCCGTAGTCGAAGGCCGGCTGACAGATCATCTCGATGTCAACCTCGCCCTGGAGGCACTCGATCTGCCGGATCAGGACGTGCTCGGCCTCGTCATCGGGCGGCGGGCGGCGGTGTGGCTCGAAGTCGTTGCCCTGGCGCCAATCCCCGAGCGTGAGCCCGTCGCGGATGACGACCCAGCCCGACCCGGTCATCCAGGTGGTCTCGAGGACGTTGGTGCCGGGAACGTAGCGCCGGCTGACCGGCGCGATCAGCCCGGGCGGGCCCACCCGCCAGAAGCCGGCGCTGCGGTCGAGCAGGGAGCCGAACACGCTCTCGGAGTCGAAGCGAGGGAGGCAGAGCCACTCGATCGACCCCTCGGGCGCAACGAGGGCGCCCGTGTGGCAATCGGAGAGGAACCCGTACCAGGAGATGCGTGGGAAGCGCGTTTGGAGCGAGGGCATGCGCCCCGGAGACTATTTGTCCCTCGCGTAGGGACCCAATCCCTCCTTGGCGCGGGCCGCCGACCAGTTGTGGTTCCAGCGGAAGATCGGCCGCATGATCGGCGTCAGGTAGCGGAGGAAGGGACGATCGGCGTGGACGATCCAGTCGAAGCGGACATGGATCCTGTCGCCGTTGGGGGTCAGGGTCCACTTGCCCGTGCCGGTCAGATCACCGACCACCTCGACCTGGAAGTGGGTCGGTGGATCGAAGGCGACGATCTTCGAGGTCGTCTTGAGTGTGTACGGGAGCTTGCCCTTGAAGTGCTGCCTGGTGGTCACACCCTCGCCCGGGGGCGCGTCACCCTCGACGTCGATGTAGACCGGCTTCCACCACTCCGGGTAGGTGCGGGCATCGGCAAGGGCGTCGAAGATCTTCTCTTGGGGGGCGTCGACGTCCCACTCGTCCAGGAACACGTACTCCTTGGCCATCTCTCCTCCAGGGTCGGGGCGGTGCCTGGCATTCGATCACCTCTTCCACCCGGATCACCGAAACCGCGGAATTCCGGGGGGAGGAGTCGAACCCCCTCTTCCTGGACCAAAACCAGGCGTGCTGGCCAAGTACACCACCCCGGAATGCGCGCTCCAGTCTAGGTCGGCGCAAAGCGCGACCGGCATGATCCCATTGATGGCAGAAATCGTCTGCCATTGGTCATTGCAGCCAGAACTCGATCCAGCCATCATTCTTCCGGCATGGCCTCGACCAAGCCTCGCCGGATCGTCATTCTCGCCTTCCCCGGCGTGCAGCCCCTCGATGTAGTGGGTCCGGCGGAGGTGTTCGCCGGCGCCGACGCGCTGGCGGGTGGCGGTGCCTACACGGTGGAGGTGGTCGCCAAAGAACCCGACCCGATCACGGTCCGCTCGAGCGGCTACGGGATCGTCCCGAAGACGACCACCGCGCGTTGCCGCGGGCCGATCGACACCCTGGTCGTCGCGGGAGGCTTCGGGGTGGCCAGGGTGGAGGAGGACGCAGCCCTGATCCGCTGGATCCGAAGCGCCGCCCGGCGCTCCCGGCGCGTCACCTCGGTCTGCTCGGGAGCCTTCCTGCTCGCCCGGGCGGGGTTGCTGGAGGGGCGGACCTGCACGACGCATTGGGCATCGACCGCCGAGCTCACGCGCCGCCATCCCGAGCTCACCGTCGACCCGAACCCGATCTTCGTCCGCGACGGGAACGTCTGGACCTCGGCCGGCGTCACCTCCGGGATGGACCTCTCCCTCGCGCTGGTGGAGGAGGACCTCGGCCGTGAGATCGCGGTGGAGATCGCGCGCTGGCTCGTCCTCTTCCTTCAGCGCCCCGGAGGCCAGGCCCAGTTCAGCACCCACCTCTCCGCCCAGCTCGCCGAGCGCCGCCCGCTCCGGGAGCTCCAGGCCTGGATCGCCGACAACCTTGACGAGGACCTTCGCGTCGAGGTCCTCGCCGAGCGCGCGGCGATGAGCCCGCGCAACTTCGCCCGCTTCTTCCGGCGCGAGACCGGCATGACCCCGGCCGCCTACGTCGAGGAGCTCCGCGTGGAGCGCGCCCGGCAGCTGCTCGAGGAGGGCGCCGATCCCGTCGAGGTCATCTCCGCCCGCTGTGGCTTCGGCACGCCCGAGACGATGCGCCGCGCCTTCTCTCGCCGCGTCGGCGTGGCGCCGGCCGCCTACCGCGGACGCTTCCGCACAGTCAACGACCAGGTGCCGACACGGACCTGAAAGGAGAACCCGATGCAAGTCGCCTACCTGCTCTACGACCGCTTCACCGCCCTCGACATCACTGGCCCGCACGACGTCTTCAACTCGGTCCCGGGCAACGAGGCCATCTTCGTCGCGGAGGAGGCCGGCCCGATCCGCAACGAGTCGGACACGCTCTCCCTGGTGGCGGACGCCTCGCTCGACGAGGTGACGAGCCCGGACATCGTGGTCGTCCCCGGAGGCTTCGGCAACCGGATGCTGCTCGAGCACGAGCCGCTGCACGAGTGGATCCGCGGCGTGCACGAGACGAGCACGTGGACGACCTCGGTCTGCACCGGATCGCTTCTGCTGGCGGCGGCGGGCCTCCTCGACGGCGCTCCCGCGACGACGCACTGGCTGGCCCGCGACGTGCTCGCCGAGCTGGGGGCTAAGCCCGTCCCAGACCGGGTCGTGGAGCACGGCAAGATCGTGACGGCCGCCGGAGTCTCGTCAGGGATCGACATGGCCCTCCACCTGGTAACCGAGATCAACGGCCCGCAGGTCGCCCAGGCGGTGCAGCTCGGCATCGAGTATGACCCGCAGCCTCCGCATGACGCCGGTGCGCCGGAGAAGGCCCCGGCCGAGATCGTCGAGCTCGTCCGGGCGGCATTCGAGGCCCGGGAGGCAACGACCGCCGGGTAGCGCTTCCCAGCCGCCACGGGCCGAACGTGCCCGGGCGCGACTGCATCTACGATTCCGCTGTGAATCCCCCCGCCACCACGGCCCTGATCATGGCCGCTGGGCAGGGCACCCGGATGCGCTCGGCCGTGCCCAAGGTCCTGCACGAGGTCTGCGGGCGACCGATGATCGCCTGGCCCATCCTCGCCGCGCGCGAGGCCGGCGCGGGCCGGATCTGCCTGATCGTCTCGCCGGACCACGATCTGACCTCCGTGCTGCCCGAGGGAACGGAGACGGTCACGCAACCCGTGGCCGACGGCACGGGCGGAGCGCTGCGTGCCGCCGCCGCCGTCGTCCGCGACTCGGACACGGTCCTGGTCCTCTCCGGCGACACTCCGCTGCTCAGTGCCGAGGAGATCTCCGGGCTCCTGAAGGCGCACGCCGAGGCCGGCGCGGCCGCGACGATGATGACCACCGAGCTGGATGACCCGGGCACCTACGGCCGCGTGATCCGCACGGCGGACGGCGACGTCCAGAGGATCGTCGAGGCCAAGAAGCCCGGCGATGCCTCTGAGGAGGAGCTCCAGGTGAAGGAGGTGAATGCGGGCACCTACGCGTTCTCCGGCACGGCCCTCGCCCAGGCGCTCGATGGCCTCACGAACGACAACGCCCAGGGCGAGTACTACCTCCCGGACGTCCTGCCGCTGATCGCCGAGCGGGGCGGCAAGGTGATCGCCCATCTGGTCGGAGACCCGGCCGTCAACCTCGGGATCAACGACCGCGCCGACCTCGCGCGGGTCACCGAGGAAGCGCGCCGCCGGATCAACCTGGCCCACATGCGCGCCGGGGTAACGATCGAGGACCCCGGCTCCACGTGGATCGACGCCGACGTGCGGATCGAGCCCGACGCGACGATCCTGCCCGGCACCTTCCTGCGCGGCGGCACGGCGATCGGGTCCGGCAGCACCGTGGGTCCGATGACCACGCTGATCGACTCGGTGGTCGGGGAGCGCGCCACCGTCTTCCACTCCTACCTGACGGGCTGCGAGGTGGGCGACGAGGCCAGGGTCGGTCCGTTCAGCTACCTGCGGCCGGGCGCCCGGATCGGCGAGGGTGCCAAGGCGGGGACCTTCGTCGAGATCAAGAACTCCGAGATCGGCCGCGGGGCCAAGGTTCCCCATCTCGCCTACATCGGCGATGCCGAGGTGGGGGAGGGAACCAACCTCGGGGCCACCACCGTGACCGCGAACTACGACGGGCGGAACAAGAATCGCACCAAGATCGGGAAGAACGTTCACACCGGGGTTGACACCACCTTCGTCGCTCCCGTAGAAGTCGGCGACGACGCATACACTGGGGCCGGATCGGTGATCACCGACGACATTCCTCCCGGTGCGTTGGGAATCTCGAGGGCAGACCAGAAGAACGTCGAGGGCTACACGGCGAAGAAGGACAAGGAATCGAGCGAGGGAGAAGACTCGTGAGCACCATCGAGCAGCCTCACCCGATGTCGGAGATCGTCCAGGACTACCGCAAGCGCCTGATGGTCTTCGGCGGCCGCGCCTCCGGCGAGCTGGCCTCCAACATCGCCCGCCACCTGGCCGTCGACCTCGGCGATGTCACCTTGAAGACCTTCTCCAACGGAGAGGTCTACTGCCGCTACGAGGAGTCGATTCGCGGCGCCGACGTCTTCATCGTCCAGTCGACAGCAGCCAACCAGATCGAGGGAATGACACCGAACGACGCCCTGATGGAGCTGCTGGCGATGATCGATGCCGCGCAGGGTGCCTCCGCCCACAGGATCATCGCCGTGATGCCGTGGTACGGCTACGCGCGCCAGGACAAGAAGTCGGCGCCGCGCGAACCGATCTCGGCGCGGATCGTGGCCAAGTGTCTGGAGGGCGTGGGCATCGACCGCGTCCTCACCATGGACCTTCATGCCGGCCAGGTCCAGGGCTTCTTCCACGTGCCCCTGGACCACATGACGGCGATGCCGATGCTGGCGCAGTACGTCGCCGACATGGGATTCGATGAGGAGCTGGTGATCGTCTCCCCGGATGCCGGCCGCGTGAAGACGGCGCGCAACTTCGCCCGCAAGATCGGCACCCATTGGGCCGTGATGGAGAAGGAGCGGCCCGCCCAGCAGGTCGCCGAGATCGGCTACGTCGTCGGTGAGGTCAAGGACAAGACCGCCGTGCTCGTCGACGACATGATCGACACGGCCGGGACCCTCACCGCCGCGGCCCAGACCGTCCTGGATGAGGGCGCGAAGCGGGTCCTCGCGGTCGCCACCCACGGTGTCTTCTCGGGCCCCGCCTACGAGCGCCTGGCGCAGGAGAACTCGGGCATCGAGCGGATCGTCGTCACCGACACCATGCCCCAGCGCCCGGGCGCGCCCGACAACATCACCGTGCTCTCGGCCGCCCAGACGCTGGCGGACTCGATCCGGCGCATCTTCACCGACGACTCGGTCTCCGAGATCTTCGCCGGCGAGAACCAGCTGTTCTAAGCGGCCACCAGGCCGCTCGACCTATGTGGGGCGGCCGCTCCTGGCCGCGACCTTATGGCGAAGCCGTGTTGCCCGAGCCGCCCGAGCCGCCGGGGCCGCCGAGGCCCGAGACCTTCCACTCGCCGCTCTGGCGGGTGAGCTGCAGCTCGATGGGCGCGATCGCGTTCGCGATGTTGCCCCCGACTCGTGCCTGGATCGTGGCGGTCGCCCGATCGCCGTGCTGGACGACGCGAATCACGGTCAGGTCCGTTGCTGTGCCGGAGGTCTGTTCCTTGACGAAGCCCACGCAATTCGCGGTCCGAAGCTGCTGGATCAGCTGCGGGCTGTAGAGCTCGCAGACCTTCGCCGCGTCACCGGAGTTGCGAGCGCTGACATAGGCGTTCGCGACATCCCTGGCGGTCTGCGGGCCGCCGCCGCCACCTCCGCAGCCGGCGATCACGACAGCGACCGCTCCTCCGGCGATCCAGGCGCGCCTCATCAGGGCAGAGTCAATCATCCGGGGCAAACGTCTAGATTCCTCCGCCATGCCTTCGGAGCCCAAGGACGACAAGACGGAGGCGCCCGAGAAGGCGCCCGAGCGGTCCCCCGACGCGATTCCCAAATACCGGCGGATCGGCCACAAGGGCGCCGACGCGATCGTCGCGGGCAACACGCCCGAGAGCTTCGACGCGGCGGTCGAGAACGGCGTCGACATGATCGAGCTCGACATCCTGCGAGAGCAGGAGGGCAGGCTGATCGTCGCCCACGACTTCGATGACGCCCTGCGCCGGCGGCCCATGGACATCACGGAGGCACTCGACCTGTTCCTCGAGCCGCCACTCGACGAGGTCGAGATCGACTGCGACCTGAAGCTCGCCGGGAGCGAGGCGGAGCTCGCCGGGGCGCTTGCGGGCCGCGGCCTGCTCGACCGCGCGATGGTCTCCACGCAGGAGATCGACAGCCTTCGCAAGCTGCGCCAGCTGGAGCCCGGCCTGCGCCTGGGCTGGACGTACCCGAAGACGAAGCGCGACTGGACCCAGTACGGCTGGGCGCGGCCGGCGCTGCGAGCAGGCCTATCCGCGCTCCGCCGCCGCTATCCGAGCATCCTGGCCAAGCAGGCGCCGAACCTCCACGTGAACGCGGTCTGGGTCTATCACCCGATCATCACCCCGAAGGCCGTCGACGTGGCCCACGACCTCGGCCTCGAGCTGATGGCCTGGACCGTGGACGACCCCGAGCGCATGCGGGAGCTGCTCGCCATGGGTGTGGACGGGATCTGCTCGAACGACCCGAGGCTCTTCGAGGTGGCCGAGGGCAAGCCCGACCCGGCGCTGGTGAAGGAGGGCTAGACGCTGGCGAGGCCCGGCGTCTGTCTGGTGCCGCGCCTCTCGAAATAGCGCCACTCGGCCTCGCCCAGGATCGTTGAGGGCGGGTCCGCGTAGACCCACTCGCGCATGATGCGGTGCCAGTTGGCCGTCGCGCGCAGCTGAGCGAGGACCGCAAGCAGCCCCGTCTCCATCCGCCGACCCATCAGCTCGTCGGCCGGCAGGCTCTCCTTCCGGACCAGGTCGAAGAAGTCCGAGCGCGGGTCGGAGGTCACCTCGATCATCTTCATCACCAGCTTCGGGCTGATCCGGACCTCGCCGTCCTCGAGATACCAGCCGCCGACCATCTTGACGTGCTCCATCAGGCGCTCTGCGTCGACGCGGCTGGGGTCGCTGACGAAGCCCAGGTCGTGCAGCGCCGCCCGCAGCTCCTCAGGGTCGTCCCGGCCGGCGGCGTCGACCGCCCGCTGCTCCAGCTGGATCTGCTGCGTCGTGACGCGTTTGGTCATCCCGAAGTCCAGAAAGGCGACCCGGCCGTCATCCATCAGGAGGTAGTTGCCCGGATGAGTGTCCGCGTTGAAGTGCTGCAGGTGGTAGATCGAGCCGAAGCAGAAGCGGAAGACGATCTCGCCGAAGATGTCGCGCTCGTCCTGCTCCAGCTCCTTGACCTCGTCGAAGCCGCGGCCCTCGACGTAGTCGGAGACCAGCACGCGCCGGCGCGAGAGCCGCGAGTGGACCTTCGGCACGAAGATGAACGGGTGCCCCTCGTAGGCGCGGGCGAAGCTCCGCTGGTTCTGCGCCTCGAACTCGTAGTCGAGCTCCTCTAGGACGCGCTCGCGCAGCTCGGAGGCCACGGCCTTGGCGTCGAGCCCCGGCGCCAGGACCCTGGCGAGCCGCACCAGGATCCCCGCGTTGGCGACATCCGATTCGAGGGCATCGGCGATTCCGGGATATTGGATCTTGACCGCCACCGGGGTGCCTCCGTGCAGCGTCGCGCGGTGCACCTGCCCGATCGAGGCCGCCGCGAAGGCCTCCTCCTCGATCGAGGCGAAGACGCTCTCGGGCCGCTCGTCGTACTCCTCCTCCAGGACCGTGCGGACCTGATCCCACGGCATTGCGGGCGCGCGGGTGCGGAGCTTGGCGAGCTGATCCTGGTAGATCTCGCGGTACTCCGGGGGCAGGAAGTCGACGTCGATGAAGGAGGCCATCTGGCCGATCTTCATCGCCGCGCCCTTCATCTCCCCGAGGACAGAGGCCATCTTGAGGGCCGACTCGAGGTGGCGCGTCTCGAGGCGCTCCTGCGACTTCTCATCGGAGCGGACGACGTTGGCCGCGGCCGTCCCGGCGTAGCGGGTGGCCTGGCCGCCGATCGCGGTGCCGAGCTTGGCCGACCTTCCGATCCGCGTCTGGGGGATCTTGCGCTCCTGCTGCTCCGGCTCCTCGGGCACAGAGCGCGGCCGTCTGCTGAGGTCGGCGCGCAGGACCTCTACGGCCCAGCTCTGGTCCTTGCCCTCACCAATCAGATCGTTTTCTTCGTCGCTGCCCATCGTCTCCCGTCATTTTCTATCCTGGCGCCCGAGCGTAGCCTGCCGCTGGTTCGGGCGGGTGCGTACTCTCACAGTCATGGCACAAGGCCGAACGACACTCAAGGTATCCCCGCGCGCGGAATTCGGGTCGCGGGCCACGCGCCGCCTGCGCAGGGACGGCCTGGTCCCCGGCGTCGTCTACGGCCAGGGCGGTGAGGCCCGTCCGTTCCAGGTTTCGGCGCGCGATCTCCGCACGGTCCTGCTGGCGGGCCAGACGCTGCTCGACCTGGAGGTCGACGGCTCGGCCACGGTGCCGGTGGTGATCAAGGAGCAGCAGCATCACCCGGTGCGCGGTGAGGTCACGCATCTCGACTGCCTCGAGGTTCGCCTCGACGAGGAGATCCAGTCCGAGGTCGCGGTCGAGCTCGAGGGCGCCGACAACGCGCCCGGCGTCCGCGAGGGCGGCGTGCTGGAGCACGTCACCCGCGAGATCACCGTCGAGGCTCTGCCGACCGAGATCCCTGAGCAGATCGTCGTCGACGTCTCCGAGATGGAGATCAACGACACGATCAACCTCGCCTCGGTCTCCATCCCGAGCGGCGTCAAGCTGATGGCCGAGGAGCCCGAGGAGATCACGATCGCCACCCTGAGCCCGCCGCGCGTCGAGGAGGAGCCCGAGCCGGAGCTCGAGGAGGAGGCCGAGCTCGTCGGCGAGGGCGAGGAGGGCGAAGAGGGCGAAGAGGCCGCCGAGGGCGGCGAGGGCGATGGCGAGACGCCGGCCGAGGGCGACGGCGGCGGCGAGGACTCCGGCGGCGAGTAGTGGGCGGAGGCGGCGATTAGCCGCTGGTCGCTGCGCCGACGCAAGCGTGGGGACGAGGGAGACGATGAGCGCGCCGGCGGCCGCGCCGACGCCCTGATCGTGGCGCTCGGGAACCCCGGCGACCGCTACGCCGGGACCAGGCACAACCTCGGCTTCGAGGTCGCGACGGAGCTCTCCCGGCGCTGGGATCTGCCCAGGGCCCGCAAGCGCTACGGCGGCCTGATCAGCGAGGGCCGCACCGGTCCCGGTGGCTCGCGGGTCGCGATCCTCAGGCCCCAGACCTTCATGAACGAGTCGGGATCGGCGGCGGGCCCCGCCCGTGGCGAGCTCGGTCTCGGACTCGATCACGTGATCGTGGTCCACGACGAGATCGATCTGCCCTTCGGCGAGGTTCGCAGCAAGCTCGGTGGCGGCGTCGCCGGCCACAACGGGCTGAAGAGCCTCGCCGAGGGACTCGGTGGCAGGGACTTCTGGCGGGTGCGGGGCGGGGTGGGCCGGCCCGACAGCACCGATCCCGAGATCGTGTCCAGCTACGTGCTCGGGCGGTTTCGCGAATCGCGAGACGACGTGGAGCGGCTGGTGCATGAGGCCGCCGGCGAGGTGGAGCGCCTGGTGGAGGAGATGAGCTGATGCCGCTGACCAGCTACACGGTCGATGAGAAGCAGGTCGCCCTGATCCGCCTGGAGCGAGCGAAGGCGCGCAACGCGATCAACACCCAGATGCTGGAGGAGCTGCTCGAGCACCTCGACCGCGCGAAGGGAGAGGCGGAGGCGAGAGTACTGGTGATCTCGTCGAACGACCACCTCGGTCTCTCGGCCGGGGCGGACGTCAAGGAGGAGCTCGAGGAGGAGGGCAGGGTGCGCCGGATGGGGCTCTTCGCCCAGCTCTACGACGAGCTGACCGCCTTTCCCAAGCCGACGGTCGCCGCCTGCCACGGCTCGGTCGTGGGCGGGGGCGCGGAGATCGCGGTGGCCTGCGATCTGCGCGTGGGCGGCTCGAATCTCCGGATGCGGTTCCCCGGGGCCGAGCTCGGCGTGCCGGTCGGTCCGGCGCGCCTGGTCAGCCTCTGCGGGCTGGCCACGGCGAAGTACCTGCTGCTCACCTCGCGGAACGTGAGCGCCGATGAGGCGCTGCGGATGGGCCTGGTCCATCGGGTGGCGCCCGCGGCCGGCACGGAGGACGCGGCCCTCGACCTGGCGGCGGAGGTCGCGGCGCATCCCCCGGAGGCGGTCGCCCGCCTCAAGCAGATGCTTCACCGCTGGGACGGCGTGGTCGAGCGCTCGGCGGACGAGGGACGCGGCCAGATCGAATGGCAGCGCACCGGGCCCGGCCTGCCCTATCGCGATCGCCCGTGAACCGTCGCCGGGTGACGCTGCTGGCGATGACCCTCGCCCCCCGCGTAGCCGCATAGGGCGCCTCGGTAAGCTCGAATGAGGCCGGGCCCGTGCCCGGACGTTAGACCCGGATCGCCGATCCGGGCATTTGTCGTGCCCAGATGAGCCTCCGACCACTTCTCGATATAGCCCGCGACAACGAGCGCCTCAGGGCGCTTCGCTCCGCGCTTGGCTCATCCGGCCCCGCTCCGGTCAACGCCTACGTCTCCGCCGCGATGCGGCCCTACCTGCTGGCGGCCCTGATCGCGGGCGAGGACGATGGCCCGTCGGGGCCGGTGCTGGTGGTGGCGGCCGACGACCGTTCCGCCCGCGACCTGGCCGGCGACCTGAAGGCCTTTCTCTCGCCTCGCCCGGTCCATATCTACCCATCGCGAGGGACGACCTTCGAGTCCCACCTCGATCCGCCGCCCCATCTCGCGGGCCTGAGGATCGCGGCGATGAACGCGATGGCCAACCCGTCAGCCGTGGTCGTGGCCAGCGCGATCGCCCTCGCCGAGAAGGTCCCGGACCCGAAGCTGCGGCCGGAGACGCTGGCGCTCCACAAGGGGGAGAGCGTCGACCTCGACGACGTCACGCTCCTGCTTGCAGACGCCGGCTATGACCGAACCGACCAGGTCGAGGAGCGCGGCCAGTTCGCGGTGCGGGGCGGAATCCTCGACGTCTATCCGGCGACCGAGGAGCAGGCGATCCGGGTCGATCTCTTCGGTGACGAGATCGACTCGATGCGCCGCTTCTCGGTGTTCACGCAGCGCTCGCTCGGCGAGGCCGACCGGGTCGAGCTGGCGCCGGCAGCGGAGCTCTCGGCTGAGCATCGGGATGACGCGGACCCGGCGGACTTTCTCGCTCCCCTCGACCTGGTCACGGCAGAGGCGCTGGTGGCGATCGCCGCCGCCGAAGAGATCCCTGGAGCTCTCCATGACCACTGGGAGGACGTGACGGCGTCGATCCTCGAGGAGGACGCGCGGCGGCTCTACCTCGACGTCGCGGAGCCGCTGCAGGCCCGGGCGGGTCTCTCGCTCGGGGCCGACACCGGCCAGGAGCATTCGTTCAGGGGGCAGCGCGCCGAGTTCCCGTCGCGAACCCTGGCCGAGGCCGAGGGCGAGCTCGAGAAGCTGACGCGCTCCGGCTACCGGACCGTCGTCGCCTTCGAGGGGCGTGGCGAGGCGGAGCGGACCCGGTTCAACCTGAGCCGCATCGACGTGCCCTTCCTGGGCGAGCACCTGCCCGAGGAGCCCGGCGTGAGCTTCGCCGAGGCCAGGCTCCGCGAGGGCTTCCTGGCTCCGGAGCTGCAGCTGGCGGTGATCCCGCAGCGGCGCCTGGTGCACCGCCGCAAGGCCGCCACTCCAGTTTCGGCTCGTGCCCGTCTGGCGGCCGCGATCGAGCTGCGCGTCGGCGACTACGTGGTGCACGAGGACCACGGGATCGCGCGCTTCTCGGGTTTCGACACCAAGACGCTCGCCGGGGTGACCCGCGACTACCTGGAGCTCGAGTACCGAGGCGGGGACCGCGTCTTCGCCCCGACCGACCAGCTCGCGCGGATCAGCCGCTACATCGGGGCCGAGGGTGACGAGCCCGCCCTCTCGCCCCTCGGCGGCAAGCGCTGGGCGAACATGAAATCCCGGGCCAGGCGCGCCGCCAGCGCGATGGCGGGCGAGCTGATCAACCTCTACGCCGAGCGGCAGGTCCGCACCGGCCACACCTTCCCGCCGGACGGCGGGATGCAGATGGAGTTCGAGGCGGCCTTCCCCTATCGGGAGACGGCCGACCAGATGGACGCGATCGACGCGGTCAAGGCGGATATGGAGTCGGAGCGGCCGATGGATCGCCTGATCTGCGGCGACGTGGGCTACGGCAAGACCGAGATCGCCCTCCGCGCGGCCCACAAGGCGGTGGCCGACGGCAAGCAGGTGATGATGCTGGTCCCGACGACGATTCTCGCCCAGCAACACTTCGGCACCTTCCGCGAGCGCTTCGCGGACACGGCCTTCAACGTCGAGATGGTCTCCCGGCTGCGTAAGCCGGCCGAGATCAAGGACGCCCTGGAGCGATACGGCGCGGGCAAGGTGGACATCCTGATCGGCACACACAGGCTGCTCTCGAGGGACGTTCGCGGTAAGGACCTCGGCCTGCTGGTCGTGGACGAGGAGCAGCGCTTCGGCGTCAAGCAGAAGGAGCTGCTCCGCCAGCTCAAGCTCAAGGTCGACGTCCTCTCGCTCTCCGCGACTCCGATCCCGCGCACCCTGCAGATGTCGCTGGCCGGCCTCCGCGACATCTCCGTGATCGAGACGCCCCCCGAGGGTCGCCGGCCGGTCCGCACCCACGTCGGCCCCTACGACGAGGACCTGGTGAAGCGAGCGATCATCCGGGAGAAGGAGCGCTCCGGGCAGGTCTTCTTCCTCCACAACCGAATCGACTCGCTGCACGAGACCGCGGAGCGCCTGCGCGCCCTCTGCCCGGGCGTTCGGTTCGCCGAGGCCCACGGGCAGATGGACGAGCTGGAGCTGGAGGCGACGATGCTCGGCTTTGTCCGTGGGGAGCACGACTGCCTGGTGGCGACGACGATCATCGAGTCGGGCCTCGACATCCCCAACGCGAACACGCTCCTGGTGGAGCGGGCCGACCAGCTCGGGCTGGCGCAGGCGTACCAGATCAGGGGCCGGGTGGGCCGGAGCCGCGAGCGCGCCTTCGCGTACCTGCTCTATCCGTCGGCCGAGTCGCTGACGCCCGATGCGGCCGCTCGGCTCTCGACGCTCTCTGACAACACCGAGCTCGGCTCCGGCTTCCGCGTGGCCATGCGCGACCTTGAGATCCGGGGCGCCGGGAACCTCCTCGGGGACGAGCAGTCGGGCCACGTCGCCGCGGTCGGCTTCGAGCTTTACTGCCAGATGCTCGAGGACGCCGCCGAGGAGCTGCGGGCCGGGATCACGGAGCTGCCCGCTGAGCCGAGGGAGCCGGTCCGGATCGACGTCGATGTGGACGCCTACGTTCCGGCGGACTACATTCCCTTCGAGGCGGCCAAGATCGACGTCCACCGGCGGGTTGCGGCGGCCCGGGAGCCCGGTGAGCTTCGCGCCCTGCGGGAGGAGCTCGAGGACCGGTTCGGGCCGGCTCCCGAGTCGGTCTCCAACCTGCTCGATCTCCAGCGTGTCCGCATCGCGCTCGGGGACGCCGGCGTCCGGAACGTCGAGTTCCGGGCCGGGCGCCTCCGCGTCTCCCCCGTCGAGCTCGATTCCGAGCAGGTCGGGTCCCTCAACGGGCGGGTCCCGGAGGCGATCTATGCGTGGCGTGAGCGCACGATCGCGGTGCCGGTCCCCGCCGAGGCGGGGACCCGCCTCGGCGCGCTGATCGCACTCGTCGAGGGGATCGGCGCAGCGACCTCACCCTTAGCGCCGACTTAGGTGATGACGGTTATGCTGCCGCCCCTGTGAAGAGCGGGTTCTTCTCGAAACGCAATCTGGCGATCCTCTTCGGCACGCTGTTCGTGCTGATGGTCGTGATCGTCGCGGCCGCCGTCGGCGTCGGCCACCCGAGCGTCCCCTCGGACGACGTGGCGGTGATCGACGACGCCAGCCTCAACGTTCCCGGCCTGGTCCAGGACGGGCACATCAGCAAGGCGAACTTCAACCGCTTCCTTCTGCAGACGGCCAAGCAGAGCGGTCAGCAGACCGCTCCATCGCCCAGCAGCCCTCAGTACAAGCAGGTCAAGGACCAGGCGATGCAGACCGCCCTCCAGATCGCCTGGATCGTGGGGGAGGCGAACCGCCAGGGCATCACCTTCACCGACACCGAGGTCCAGCAGTCGCTGCAGCAGATCAGGTCGCAGTTCAAGACGCAGGCCGAGTACGAGAAGGCACGCGATCAGGCCGGTCTCACCGACGCCGACGTCCTGGAGCGGGCGAAGCTCCAGCTGATCCAGAACAAGCTTCAGGACAAGGTCCAGAACAGCGTCGGGGACGTCTCAACCGACGACGCCCGCAAGTACTACGACGCCAACAAGAGTCAGTTCACCCAGCCGGCGAAGCGCACGATCCGGATCGTCCAGAACAAGGACGCCCACCAGATCAACCTGGCCTACCAGGCGCTCCGCACCGACGACTCCGCCGCCAACTGGAAGAAGGTCGCGGCGCAGTACTCCACGGACCCGACCTCGAAGGACAAGGGCGGGCTGCGGACCGACGTGGTGCCCGGCTCGTTCCAGCAGCCTCTCGACGACGACATCTTCAAGGCGCCCTTGCATGCGATCCAGGGGCCGGTCGTCACACCCACGGGCAACTTCGTCTTCGAGGTGGAAACGGCCACGCCCGAGAAGGTCACTGGCTTCGACGAGACCTCCGCATCGACGACCGGCGGCCCCGGCGGCAAGCTCAGTGACCAGATCAAGCAGCAGATCAAGAGCCAGCAGCAGCAGGAGGCGCTCACGGCCTTCGGCCAGCACTTCCGCGACTACTGGACGAACCTGACCCAGTGCGGGAGCGACTACCTCGTCTCGGGCTGCGACAACTTCAATAACGCATCGCCGACCTGCGATCCGTCCAAGCTGGCCCCGGGACAGCCGGGTACGCCCAGCGGTGGTGGATGCCCGGCGCCGGTCTTCGCCTTCTGCCAGGAGGCCACGACGTCGGCCGGCGGCAGCACCGGCGGACAGCTGCAGTGCACGGGCACCGGCCCGGCTCCGGGTGCGCCGGGCTCCTTCAAGCCGTTCACCTCCGTCGGTGGCGGCACCCCGCAGGGCCCGCACCCAGCGGGTGCAGCCACCGCGCCGGCGACGCCGAATCTCCAGGGCCTGACCGGCGCCGCCGGGCAATAGCCACGCCGCGGCACCTGGAAGCCCTTCAGCACCTCGACGAGGTCACCCGGCGCCTGCGCCGCGAGTGCCCATGGGATCGCGAGCAGGACGCCCGCTCGATCGTCCCGCACACCGTCGAGGAGGCCTACGAGCTGGCCGACGCCGCCAGCCGCGACGACACCGAGGCGATGGTCGATGAGCTGGGGGACGTGCTCTTCCAGGTCCTCTTCCTCTCGCTGCTACTGGAGGAGAGGGGGGAAGGTGACCTGTCCGCGGTGGCCGAGTCTTGCGCGGCGAAGCTGATTCGCCGCCATCCGCACGTCTACGGCGATCGTGAGCTCGAGACGGCTGGCGAGGTCCTCTCTCAATGGGAGGAGATCAAGCGGGAGGTCGAGGGCCGGGGCGACCCCTCCGAGCTGCCCGAGAACCTGCCCGCCCTGCTCTACGCCCGCAAGGTGCTCCGCCGGGTGGATCCAGAGGGCTCTGCAGGGGAGGAGAAGCCCGGCGGCCCGCAGTCGGATCCCGCGACCAGGGCCGAGGCGGAGCAGCTCGTCGGCACCCTCCTGATGGAGGCCGTCGCGGCCTCGCGGCGACTCGGTGTGGATCCCGAGCTCGCGCTTCGGCAGACGGCCCGGCGCCTTCTCGACCAGACGACCGATTCCTGATCCCCGCGCGCCCCCGGCCGCACGCGGAGAAACCGATCGTCTAGCGTCCCACTCGATGTCGACGATCGAGAGCGTGCACGGGCGGCAGGTGCTGGACTCGCGGGGGAACCCGACGGTCGAGGTCGAGGTGAGGCTCGAGTCAGGGGCGATCGGCCTCGCCATCGTTCCGTCCGGGGCCTCAACGGGCGAGTTCGAGGCCGTCGAGCTGCGGGACGGAGGGGACGAGTACGGCGGCAAGGCCGTCGGCAAGGCCGTCTCGCACGTCAACGGCGAGCTCGCCGAGCTGCTCAAGGGAGCCCGCGCAGCCGAGCAGTCGGCGCTCGACCGGACGATGATCGAGCTCGACGGCACGCCGAACAAGGGCCGGCTGGGCGCGAACGCCATCCTCGGAGCCTCGCTGGCGGTCGCGAAGGCCGCGGCGGTCGATGCCGGACAGCCGCTCTATGACTACTTCGCTGAGCTCTATGCGGCGACCGGGGCCAAGGACGCCGGCGCGGCCGACCTCCTGCCCGTCCCGATGATGAACGTGCTCAACGGCGGGGCCCACGCCGACAACGCCGTCGACTTCCAGGAGTTCATGGTGGTCCCGGCGGGTGCGGACAGCTTCGCCGGCTGCCTGCGGATCGGCGCGGAGGTCTACCACGCGCTCAAGGGCATCCTCCACAAGAAGGGGCTCTCGACGGGCGGGGGCGACGAGGGAGGCTTCGCGCCGGACCTTGAGTCGAACAGTGCGGCGCTCGATTTCCTGATCGACGCGATCGAGGAGGCTGGCTACGCGCCCGGAGTGGACGTGGTGATCGCGCTCGACCCGGCGACCAGCGAGTTCTTCGAGGACGGCAACTACGTGCTCGAGCACGAGGGCCGGACCCTGTCTCCGGTCGAGATGGCCGACTACTGGCACGACATCCGCGCCCGCTTTCCGGTCGTCTCGATCGAGGACGGCATGGACGAGGAGGACTGGGAGGGATGGAAACTTCTTACCGGGAAGCTCGGTGACCTTTGCCAGCTGGTCGGGGACGACAACTTCGTCACCAACCCGGAGCGCCTGCGGCGCGGCATCGAGATGGGCGTCGCGAACTCGATCCTGGTGAAGCTGAACCAGATCGGAACGCTGACGGAGACCTTGGAGACCATTGGGATCGCGCGCGACGCCGGCTACACCACGGTGATCTCACACCGCTCGGGCGAGACCGAGGACACGACGATCGCGGACCTGGCCGTGGGCACCTGCGCCGGGCAGATCAAGACCGGCGCCCCCTCGCGCTCCGATCGCGTCGCCAAGTACAACCGGCTGCTGCGGATCGAGGAGGAGCTGGGCGACCGAGCGAAGTTCCTCGGAGCCTCGGTTTTCAAGCGCTAGCCGGAAGGACATTCATGCCCCGGGCACGAATCAGGGGGCATGAGCAGCAGGGCATACGCAGCGCCGAGGCGAGCCCCGCGCAGGCGGGTGCAGCGCCGGGCGGGACCGAGCCGGATCCGCTGGGACCGTGTCGGGCGGATCGCCCTCGTGCTCGTCCTCTTCGGTGTGATGGTCTCCTATCTGAACCCGATGGTGAACCTGCTGCAGGCGTGGCAGGGATCGAAGTCGAGCGACCAGGAGCTCGCCCAGCTCAAGCAGGAGAAGGTCGAGCTGACCAGGCAGCTGCGGGACGCCTCGAGCCCCGCGTCGCTCGAGCGCGAGGCGCGGCGGCTGGGCATGGTCAAACCCGGCGAGCACGCCTACGTGGTCAAGGGCCTGGGCAACTGACCCGCTGAACCTAAAGAGAGGGTGCGCGACAGCGCAACCCGATTAGTTCTGGCGCAGATATGATTCCGCGCTCGCGCGCGCGGCATTGTGCCTGTGCGCGTTTTCTGTGATTTGAGCGAATGAGCCGATGAGCACAGGCCGGTACCTGCTCGGCGCGGCTGAGCTGGCGGTGATCGCTACCGCTCTCGGCGTTGGCGCCTATCACCTGCGAGCCCTGCTCGCACCCGCCTGGACGGGCGCGCTGGCCCGCCTCGCCGAGATCGTGATCGGCATCTCGATGCTGATCCTGGTGGCGGAGCTGCTCGGGGTGCTCGGGCTGTTCAAGGAGGTTCCGCTGCTGATCGGCTTCGTGGCGGCCGGGCTCGGAGTGACCTTCTGGGTACGGAGCCGCGGTATGCCGGACCGGCCCGATGCGCCGGAGGCGCGCTCGAGCGCGATCATGGTCGCGATCGGGATCGCCGCCGCCACGCTCGTCGTCGTCCACTGGGCGCACCCGACGGGGCAGGCGGTCGACCAAGGGATGTACTACCAGGACACCACCTGGTACCACATGTCCTTCTCGGCCCGGTTCGCGCAGACGGGGCATGTCGGGCCGCTCCACTTCACCGATCCTCTCAAGCTGGCGGCCTGGTTCTATCCGCAGAACTCAGAGCTGATCCACGGGATCGGGATCGTCTTCCTGAAGACGGACTTCCTCTCGCCGCTCATGAACCTGATGTGGGTCGCGCTCTGCCTGCTCGCGGCCTGGTGCGTGGGGCGGCCCTACGCGATCGGCGGGGTCACCGTGCTCGGCGCCGCCGTCGTGCTCGACTCCGAGATGCTGGTGGGCTCCCAGGCCGGACAGGGGCCCAATGACGTGGCCGGCCTCTTCTTCCTGATGGCGGCGATCGCGTTCCTCGTCGATGGCGCCGCCAGCGCCCACTCCGCCCGCGCGACGAGGCCGACGGAGGTCGAGTCGGGCGTGGTCCAGGACGTGCCGGTGGCGGGCGATCCGCAGGTCTTGGCGACGGTCGGCGCCGGGCCGCTGTTCATGGCCGGCCTGGCCGCAGGTCTGGGGATCGGCACGAAGATCACTCTTCTGGCGACGATCGCCGCCTTCACGATCGGCGTCGCGATCCTCGGCGGCCGGCGACACTGGCTGCGCGCGCTGGGGATCTGGCTCGGAGGCATGGTGATCACCTCAGGCTTCTGGTACGGGCGGAACTTCGTCGAGGCGCTCAACCCGTTCCCGCAGATCCACAAGCTGGGGCCCATCCACCTCCCCGGGCCCGACCAGCTCCCTCTCTACCCGCGCCAGCCCCACTCCCTGAGCGAGTACTACAACGACACGAGCGTCTGGCGCGACAAGCTCTTCCCGGTCCTGCACGACCGCCTGGGCCCTCTCTGGCCGGTGATCCTGGCCGTCGTCGTCGTGGCTCTCGTCTGGGCGTTCTTCCGGGGCGGGAGCGCCCTGATGCGGATTTTGGCCGTCACGGGGATGGTCGCGGGGATCGCGTACGTCTTCACGCCGCTGACCGCCTCGGGCAGCCTCGGCGACCCGGCCGGCTTCGACGCCAACCTGCGCTACGTGTCGCCGGTGCTGATGGTCGGCTTCCTGCTGCTGCCGCTGATCCCATGGTTCCGCCACGGCAACCGCCCGTGGATCCTGATCGTGCTCTTCGCGGTGCTCTTGATCCAGGGGACCGTCACGCAGTCGAACTGGAAGTTCGAGCATCACCTGGCGTCGGTCGCCCTGGCCTTCCTGATCGTGGGCGTTCCCGCCCTGCTCGTCGCGGGGGCGCGCCGGCGCGTCCCGGTCCTCGCCCTGGCCGTCTTCGGGCTGGTGATGGCGATCACCGCGGTGGCTGTGGGGCGTGTGCGCGAGAACTACTACCTCGATCATCGCTACGTGACGGCATTCAGGCCGCCGCTGGAGGGCGGCTTCCGATCCACCCCGCAGTGGCAGCCGCTCCAGGATTGGGGCCGCAAGCAGAGCCATCAGCGGATCGGCGTGGTCGGCCGCGCCTCCGCCTTCGGGCAGTACTTCTTCTACGGGACCGACCTCTCCAATCACGTCCAGTACGTCGGACAGGAGCTCAATCGCGGCACCTTCAGGCCGATCGTCAGCTGCGCGGCCTGGCGGCGGGCGGTGAACGCGGGTCAATACGACTACATCGTCACCACGCCGAAGATCGGCGCGCTGGAGGTGAGCGCTCCCCCGGAGGCGGGCTGGACCGAGAGCGACAAGAACGTCAAGACGGTGATCCAGACCGGTCCGGCCGCCGTCTACAAGATCACCGGGCCCCTCGATCCGTCAACGTGCGCGAAGCTGGGGGCGGCGGCGCACGCATGAGCTTCGGGCACTACCTCGCCGGCTCGATCGAGCTGATCGCCGTGGGCGCGGCCATGGGCTTCGCCGCCGTCGGCATGCGCGGCCGCCTCCTGCCCGGCTTCTCGGGCGCCTCGGCAAGGCTCGCCGAGGTCGTGCTCGGCCTCTCGCTGCTGGTGGTCATCCTCGAGCTGGTCGGGGTCGTCGGCCTCTACCGCCCGGGGTGGGTGCTGCTCGCCTGCCTGATTGCGGGCGTCGGAATCGGGATGGCCCTCCGCCCGGCTGGGCAGGGACCGCCGCTGCCGTCGCCGGCGGTCCGGCCGTATGCGCTCGGCGCCGCGGTCGCGGCAGCCGTCCTGGTCATCGCCCACTGGGCGATGCCCACTCAGACCGGCCTCGACATCGGGATGTACCTGCCCAACACCACTTGGCAGAACGCGCCGTTCGCCGCCCGCTTCGTCCAGGACCACCAGGTCGGTGCCCTGCACTTCACCGAGGTCCTCAACCTGACGGTCTGGTTCTACCCACAGAACTCCGAGCTCCTCCACTCGGCCGGGATCCTCTTCCTCGGCAACGACTTCCTCTCGCCCCTCCTCAACATCGGCTGGGCGACGCTCTGCCTGCTCGCCGCCTGGGCGTTCGCGCGGGTCTACGGTGGCGGCCCGGTCGCCGTCGTGGCCATGGCCCTGGTGCTGGACGCCAACATGCTGCTCCTCTATCAGCCGGGAGACGCCAAGAACGACACGATGGGCTTGTTCTTCTTCCTGGCGGCCGCCGCGATCCTGGTCAACGCCGACGCGCAACGGCGGGCCGCGGCCGGCTCCGCGCGGACCCTGCACTCGGGTGGCCCGCCGCTCGAGGCGAGGCTCCCCAACGGAGCGCTGATCGTCGCGGGTCTCGCCGCGGGGGTGGCCCTGGGGACGAAGCTCAATCTGCTCGCCCCGTTCGCGTTCCTCACTCTCGGCGTGGTCGCGGTCTGTGCCGGCTATCGCTGGAGGGCCACCTGGATCTGGGTGCTGAGCTCGCTCGTCACCGGCGGCTTCTGGTTCGCACGGAATCTGGTCAACGCGGGCAACCCGCTGCCATGGATCAAGGCGGGCCCGCTGCCGGGCCCCGATCAGGCGGACATCAACATCCGCGAGCCGCACAACGTCGCCCACTATCTGTTTCCTCCGGACGGAGGCGTTATCCGCCACCACCTGATTCCCGGGCTCCACGACAGCTTCGGCGACCTCTGGCCGCTCGTGCTGGTCGCCTTGATCGGCGGCTTCCTGCTCGCGATCTTCCGCGGCCGCACGCCGATGATCCGGATGCTTGGGATCGTGGCGCTGCTCAGCGGCCTCGCCTACCTCGTCACGCCGCTGACGGCCGCCGGCCCGGAGGGCGACCCGACGGCCTTCACCACCAACCTCCGCTATGCCTCGCCCGCGCTCGCTCTCGGTGCGCTGCTGCTCGGTGTCGACTCGGGGCTGCTGAAGCCGCGCGTCCAGCCATGGCTGCTCGGCAGCCTGATCGTCCTGCTGCTCGTCCAGGCCGTGCCGGTCTGGGATCTGCACGGGCACCTGTGGACCCGCCACTTCCTGCTCGGCGCGGTCGGGCTGGCGTTCTTCCTGGTCGTCGTGCCCGTCGGTCTCACGCTCGCCCGCCAGCGTGGCGCCTCCGCGGCGATGGTCGCGGGCGGAGCGGTGCTCGCGCTGGCCCTTGTGGTGGCGATCGGCTGGCCCAAATCGGATGACTACGTCAAGGACCGCTATCAAGCCTCCACGGCGCCGCACGACTTCCCAGTCGGCATGACGGCCGCGCTCGCGTGGTTCAACCGAGCAGCGCCCCACGACTCCCGCATTGCCATGGTCGGCGGTCGCCCCGGCTTCAAGCAATACGTCTTCTACGGCAACGACCTCTCGAACCGTGTTCAGTACGTTGCGAAGCACGGCCCGCACGGTGCCTACCTGCCGATCGCGAGCGAGGCGTCCCAGCATCTGCAGCGAGGGCCGGCCTTCGTTGCCCAGTGCCGCGAATGGGTGCAGGCTTTGAACGACGGCGGCTATCGGTACGCCGTGATCGGCCCTGACCAGCGGACGCAGTCGGTTGCGCCCGTGGAGGCGCTCTGGACGGCGGCTGCCGGTGGAATCCGGGTCGAAACCAACGACGACATCTCGGTCTTCAGGATCGATCGTCCGCTTGACCCGGCGGCCTGCGCCTCGCGGACGCCCCGGCCGTCCGCCTCCTCTACGTGAGCTTCGGCGACTACCTCTTCGGGGTCATCGGCCTCGCGGCGGTTGCGATTCCGATGGGGCTCGCCGCGGTTCGGTTGCGCGGTCGTCTGCTGCCTGGCTGGGGAGGGGCACCCGCGAGGCTCGCCGAGGCAGTGCTCGGCGTCGCGCTGTTCACGGTCCTGCTCCAGCTCCTGGGCGCCTTCGGCATCCTCGTCCCCGCCGTCCTGATCATCGTCTCCCTCGCGGTCGGCCTGGGCGTCTGGTTCGGCATGAATGGCGAGTTCCTGTCGCATAGCCCCAGTAAGTCGCCAAATGGCGGCTCGGTCGCGCCGCCGGCGCCGGCGATCCCCCTTCCCCAGCTGATCTTGGCCCTCGCCGCCGCGGCCTTCGTCGCCGCCCACTGGTTCACCGGCCTCCAGGACGTCTGGGGCCGCGGCATGCTCACCTTCGACACGCTCTGGTACCACGGCCCGTTCGCGGCGCGGATCGCGGACACCGGCTCGGTCTGGGGGATGCACTTCATCGACCCCCTCTACCTGAACTGGTTCTACCCGCAGAACTCCGAGCTGCTGCACGCCGCCGGCATCGTGCTCTTCAACCGCGACCTGGCAAGCCCCTTGGTCAACTTCGGCTGGCTGGGCGTGGCCCTGCTCGCCGGCTGGTGCATCGGCCGCCCCTACGGCGTGGCGCCCCTGAGCCTGGTGGCCGTCTGCATTGCGATGGACACCGGCCCAATGGTTCCGCGCGAGGCCGGCACGCCGGCAACGGACACAGTCCCAGTCGCCCTGCTCCTGGCAGCGGCGGCGATCCTGATCAACGCCTGGGCGATGCGGGCCGAGAGCGGGGAGGGGGAGAGGCCATCCCTCACCTTCCCCTCTCCGACGCCGCTCGGTGCGCTGCTCGTCGCCGGCCTGGCGATGGGCGTCGCCCTGGGCAGCAAGCTGACGAGCTCCGGCGCAACGGCCGCGATGGCGATCGGCGTCATCTTCCTGGTGCCGCCCGGCGTGCGACGCAGGGCGTTCGGCGTCTTCCTGGCGGGGGTGGTCGCGACCGCCGGGTTCTGGTTCCTGCGGAACCTGATCCACGCGGGCAACCCGCTGCCGTGGACCCGGCATATCGGCCCGATCGATCTCCCCGGCCCGAACCGCGGGCTCGAGGGCCGCGACGACTACACCGTCGCGCACTACATCCTGTCCGACCCGAGCACGTCGCTCTGGCGCGCCTACTTCCTCAACCCGATCGAGAACCTGCTGGGGCCGCTCTGGTTCCTGATCCTGGGCGGTGCGGCGGCTGGGGCGGTGCTGGCCGTCTGGCGCCCGCGCTCCCGCGCCGTGCGTCTGGCGGGGGCGGTGACGATGGTGGCCGCGATCGCCTACCTGTTCACCCCACTGACCGCAGCGGGCCCGGAGGGGCACCCCCTCGCCTTCGGAATCAACCTCCGCTACCTGACGCCCGCCCTTGCGCTCGGCCTCGCGCTGCTGCCACTGGAGCCGCGCCTCGTCCCCGCCCGTCTGCGGCTGCCGCTGCTCGTCGCTGGTTTGATCGCGCTCTTCCTCACCTCGCACTATTCGGACGCCAACGTCGCCTGGAAGGGCGCCTTCGCCTCGATCCCCTGGGCCGCGCTGATGGGGATCCTGTTCGTCGCGGTCCCGATCGGGCTGGCCCTGCTGGCCCGCAGCCGGGCGATGTTCGCCGTGCTGGCTGGCGCGGTGCTCGCCGTGGCGATTGCCGCCGTCGGCTGGGCCAAGCAGGACGACTACTTCGCACACCGCTACAGCCGCGCCGAGGACTTCCGCTTCCAGCTCGACGACGCCGTGCGCTGGGCCAAGCCCACCTCGGACCTCCGCATCGCCGTCGCTGGCACGAGCGGTGCCTACAACCAGTACGGCTTCTACGGCGACGACGTCTCCAACTACGTCCAGTACATCGGCAGGCACCTGCCCGAGGCCGACTTCCAGGCGATCGAGAGCTGCCCCGCCTTCAGGCATGCCGTCAACGACGGCGACTACGACTACCTGGTCACCACGCCTGCGCTCGACCTGAACAACCCATCGACCGCCGAGACCTCACCCGAGCGTGGCTGGGTGATCAACGATCCGGCGGTCGAGGAGATCGTGCACTCGGGACGCGTCTCAGTCTTCCGGATCAATGGCGACCTCGACCCGGCCGGCTGCGGCACGGCGAACCGGCGCGGCGCCGCGAGCCAACCGGGAGCATCAGCCACGGTTGAGAAGTGAGCAGCACGGGCGACTACATCCTCGGCGTGATCGGCCTGGTGGCCGTTGTCCTCTCGATGGCGATCGCGGGGAGGACGGCGCGTCGCGCCGCTCTGCCGGCCTGGACCGGCACGCCGGCGCTGCTGGCCGACGCGGTGCTCGCGATCGGCATCCTCGTCGTCGTCGCGGAGCTGCTCGGACTCTTCGGGGCGCTCGACGGCGTCCTGCTGGTTGCCGCGGCGCTGATCGTGGGAGGCGGCGCGCTCCGCCTCGAGCCGATGCTCGTTCGCGCCGGCGCCCGGGTGGCGCAGTGGGGGAAGGGCAAGGAGACCGATCTTCTGCCGGCGCCGCCGATCGGCCGGGTCGAGCTGGGGGCGGGAATCGTGATCGCGCTGATCGTTGCCGCGCAGTGGGCGGGGCCGACCCTGCTGGCGCTCGACCGTGGGATCTACGGCGGCGATTCCCTCTGGTACCACCTGCCGCTCGCCGCGCACATCGCGGACACCGGCTCGATCACCGGGCTCCTCTACACCGATCCGCTCTACCTGAACTGGTTCTACCCCCAGGTCTCTGAGTTGATCCACGCGGGCGGCCTGCTGCTCTTCGGAAACGACTTCCTCTCGCCGCTTCTGAACATGGCGTGGCTCGGGCTGGCTCTGTTCGCCGGCTACTGCATCGGCCGTCCCTACGGCACGGGCCCGGTGGGCCTCGCGGCCGTCGCCTCGGTGATGGCGGCGAACCTTCTCTTCTCCCGCCAGCCGGGAAACGCCAACAACGACGTCGTCGCGATCGCGCTCTTCCTCTCCTCGGTCGCCGTGCTGCTCAACGTCCGCTGGCCCGAGCGGCCAGGGTCCGGGGAGGCAGCCAAGGCCGGGCCTCCCTCTGGCGCCCTCCTGGTCGCCGGCCTCGCGGCCGGCCTGGCGCTCGGCACCAAGCTCACCGTGGTCCCGCCGGTCCTGGCGCTGACGGTCGGGGTCATCTGGATCAGCGGCACGGGATATCGGCTGCGAGCCGCGGCCGAATGGATCGGCGCGATGGTCGTCGGCGGGGGCTACTGGTACGTGCGCAACCTGATCGTCTCCGGCAACCCCTTCCCGTGGCAGGACATCGGACCGATCCACCACGCCGAGGCGCTCCAGGGCCGCCATCCCTACTCGATCGCCCACTACGCGACCGACACGAGCATCTGGGGCCGTTACTTCACACCGGCGCTGCACGAGCGCCTCGGCGATCTCTGGCCTGCCTATCTGGCACTCGCGGTGATCGCGGTGGTGCTGGTCCTCTGGCGCGGAGGGCGGATGGAGCGCATGCTCGGCGTCGTCGCGATCCTCGCGGCGATCGCCTACCTGCTGACCCCGCTCGGCGCCTCAGGTCCCAAGGACATGCCAATCGGGTTCCGGCTCAACATCCGCTACCTGGCCCCGGGGCTGATCCTCGCCCTGACGCTGCTCGCGATTCCGCCCCGGTTCGCGGGAGAGCAACAAGTCTGGCGGCTCGGCACCCGGGCGCGGCTCTGGCAACTCGGCGCCCTGGCCCTCTTCGCCATCCTGGTCATCGTCAGCGCCGGAGCGATCGGAGCGATCGACACGGGACGCATCCCTGGCACGGTTGCTCTCGCCCTTGCGGTCATCGCCCTGCCTCTGCTGCTGGTGCTCCTCTCACGCAGAGGCATGGAGCCGGTGCCGCTCGCCGGGATCGGACTCGCCGCACTGATCGTCCTCGCGGCGTTCGGCCGCGTGGCCCAGAGCCACTACCTGGACGAGCGCTACTCGTCGACGGCGCCGGACTATCCGAAGACCGAGCAGCCGGCGGTCGAGCTCAACCAGGGGCTGGGGGCCGCCTACGACTGGGCGAACGGCACTCACGATCTGAGGATCGCGCTCTCCGGCACGATGGGTGCGCTCTTCCAATACCCGCTCTGGGGAGGCGACTCGAGCAACAACGTCACCTACATCGGCCAGCACGGGACGCGTGGCTCCTTCAACGAGATCCCCGAGTGCCCGGAGTGGATCGGTGCGCTCAACGACGGCGACTATGACTACGTCGTCACAACGCCGACCTTCCACCAGGACGATCCCGCCGCCGACACCGCGCCGGTGCAGCGCGACTGGATCTCACGGGCGGGCAACGTCCAGCACATCGCCGGTGCCGGCCTGGTTGACGTCTGGAAGATCACCGGACCGCTCGCCCCCGAGGCGTGCGTGGCCGCCCCCGGCAAGAAGTTGCCGCCTGCTACCAAGTAGGGCGTGGCCTATCCGCTTGACAACGCCCTCTTCCAGTGGGAGGAAGGCGCCGGACGGCTCCGGGAGCTCGAGGCCGACCCGCGGGCCGCCCGAAACGCGCGCCACGCCGTGGACGCGATCCGCGACGAGCTCCGCCGCCGGATCGGGCCGACCTTCTCAGCGCAGGAGCTCGCGGACCTCTACGCGCAGGGCACCGACTGGTGCCTCGAGGCGGCTCGCCAGGCGGCGCCGATGGCGGCGGTCGACCTGGATCCACAGGCGATCGTGGACGGGGCGTTCTACGCCTATCTGCGCGGCGCGTACGACTACTCGGGCGGAAGGGTCAGCGCCGAGCAGGATTGAGGGGAGGTGGGCTCAGTCCTCGACGCGCTCGAGGACGATCCGCTCCGGCTCGATCGTGACCCTCAGCGCCTTGTGGCCCTGCCAGTGCTCCGTATAGGTGGGGTCGTCCTTGATCGACGCATCGAGCCAGATCCCGTAGCCGTCTTTCTCGCCCTGGTCGAAGGTCGCCTCGAGCGGCCGCCGTCGGCCACGTCCGCGCCGGCCGCGACGGCGACGGCGACGCTTCGGTCCACCGGCGCCCTCACCTCCGTCGCCCTCGTCGGAGTCGCCCTCGCCCTCTTCCTCATCCTCGTCCGTGGCGCCCTCTTCCTCCTCGGGCTCCGGCTCGCTCAGCTCGGCCTCGATCTCCGCCTCGATCTCGTCGCGGAGGTCGACGTCACTGGCGGGCTCCTCGCCCTCGGCGTCCAGCCCGTGCCTGCTGCGGAAGTCGCGCAGCTGCGACGCGGGTACCCCGAGCTGATGGGCTATCCAGGCGTCGGTGCGCCCCTGGCGCACCCAGGCGCGGATCTGGTTAAGTTGCGGTCGCAGGGACTTCCGGGCCACGGCGGCGGACTCTAGATGATTCGGCGTTTCCGCCTTGGTAGGCGGGGCAGAACCCTGTACGCTACCCACTTCTTGGTATCCTACAAAGATCGTACCCGCGTGGGGGTAGGCGACGATCGTAGGAGGCAGCGATGCTGGTGCTGAC
>DASUPK010000023.1:0-7603 GCA_036276255.1 Solirubrobacterales bacterium | reverse complement strand
GCGCACGCCGGTCTCGGCCAGGTGCAATTGAAGATCGAGGGCGTCGAAGCTCGGGCGCCGCTCAGGTTAGACGCCCGTCTCAGCGGCCAGCCGCCCGCTCGCAATGGCCTCCTTCAACGCCTGGTAGTCGCGTTCGTTCTGGTCGGCGTAGGCGACCGAGAACTTCGCGATCGCGCGGTCGAAGCTATCCGACTTCCCAAGGTACGCGGCGATCGCGACCCTGTCGCCTGAGCGTGCGTGGGCGCGGGCAAGGGTCCAGCCGCACATCCGCCCCCAGAGCTCCATGCCGGCACCCGTCATCCCCTCGATGTCGGCGGATCCCTTCCAGTCACGGAGCTGCCTGACGTAGTAGTCATGCTCGTCGCCCAGCCAGGCGAATCGCTCCCAGCCGAGGAAGATGTCGCTGGCCGCCTGCATCAGCCGCTGTCCGGCCACCACCCGCTGGCCGTGGTTGGAGAACTCGCTCGGTGAGGTGAACTCCTCGATCACGGAAGCATCAGCCTCCTTGACCTGCAGGAACAAAGGAACATCCTGATCGTCGAGCAGCAGCAGGATCCAGGCCTGGGTCCCCACGCTTCCCACGCCCACAACCTTGCGAGCGAGGTGGACGAACCGGTACTGCTCCAGCAGGCTCCGGCGATCTCCACGAAGCGTGTCCCGATAGGAGCGGATGAATCCGTCCATCGCCTCCAGCACCGCCTCGGGTCCGACCCCGCCCATGAACTCTTCGACGGGCGTGATCAGCGGCGGCTGATGAAGAATCCGGCATTCGCCCTCGACGATCTCGGCGAGCTTCGAGAAAGCTTGCACGCTGTCATGGGCACGGGCCTTGGTGATTGCCTTCCAAACTGCGGGGGTCTGCGTGCGGTCAAGGCTCGAGTGAAATCGCGGCAGCAACTCGTCCATATCGAGGTGGGCGTACCAGACCTGGAGCATCGACATTTTCGCGAGCTCGCGCATCGCCTCTCGATAGGAGCGCACCGCCCGACGCACGATGCTCTTTCGCGCCTCCCCGGAGAACCCGTTGTCGCGGCCCGCGATCTCCAGACTTGCCGCCAAGCGCTTCACGTCCCACTCCCACGGGCCCGGTGCGGTCTCATCGAAGTCGTTGACGTCGAAGAAGAGGTGGCGCTCGGGTGAGCCGAAGACTCCGAAGTTGCAGAGGTGGGCGTCCCCGCAGATTTGCGCCTGAAGCCCCGAGCTCGGAGTGGTGGCCAGATCTGAGGCCATCGGCAACGCCGCTCCCCTGTAGTAGCTGAAGGGCGAGGCCAGCATTCGACCATGGCGGATCGGTACGAGTTCCGGAACGCGGGCCTTCGCCTGGCGCTCCAGCAAATCGACTGGGCTCGTTCTGTCGGAGGGTGGCTCCCAGACGCCGTGGCTCGAGCGGGGAACCTCCGCGCGGGCGCTCTTGCCGCGAGCAGCTCGCTCATTCACCGAGATGTCTTCGACCTTCGACCGCGGCGACGGGCGTCCCCCTTGCCACCGAACCGCTGTCCTGCTCTGGTCTGCGTCCGTTGTACTCACGACTCGATCTCGTCTGGGCGCTCGCCCCATCCTCGATCTCAGGCTACCCGGCGGAGCAACGAGGGCAGCTGAGAACGCCCTGGCTCGGTTGACACGCCCCCGGGCTCTCAGGCACGAAACCGGCCCAATCTGGCGTCACGCATCCAGCTCCATCCCAACTCAACTTTGCATGGTCGACTGCGCCCAGACTGAGCGAAGGAACTTGATTCACAGCGGGGATAAGCGGGAGGTCTGCTCCTCGAGCATCTCGAGAAGTCCGCTCATCCCCCCGATCTCATGGGCCCGCCTCTGAAGATCGGCGCCATTTCCCGACCGAACGATCCTCTCGACCTGCGCCAGCTCGTGTTCGCAGCGTAGTTGGCCCGCTATTGCGCTCGCCTCCTCCACCAGACGCAGCGCGAGCTCCCGGGCGGGAACGGGCTGGACCTCGCGATCGAGAAGCGTGGCGTCCAGGCCGTGGCGGCTTGCTTGGAAGCAGGACTCGGCCAGCGCCTCCCGGGTCGGGATCCGCTCCTGCGCGCGATCAGCCTCGAGCTTGACCAGGCAGTGAGTGAAAGCGGCGAGGGCCGCCGCGCGGCGAAGATCGAACTGAGCATCAGCCGCGCGTATCTCGACCGTCCCGAGCTGCGGGTGGAGACGAACGTCCCACCAGATCTGGGTGTAGTCATCGAGTCCCCCCGCCAAACAGATCTCTCCCATGACGCGCTGGAAGTGAGCGAAGTCGTCGAAAGCGGGGCCCATCGCCGCACGTGGATAGCTGCGGAAGATAATGGTGCGGGCGCTCGCCAGCCCTGAGTCCTCGCCGAACCAGAAAGGTGAGTTCGCGGCAAGAGCGTTGAGCACGGGTACGTGCGCTCGAATGCCGTTGTACGCGCGCACGGCGGTCTCGCGATCAGGCATCCCAACGTGAACGTGCTGGCCGCAGATCGGGGTTCGCAGGACGCCGCGAAGGTCCGACTCGATGTCCACATAGCGCGGGAGCTGCTGGACCGAGGCTTCCCCGGACAGTGCAGTTGGATGGATTCCGGTGCCCACCAATCGCGATCCAGACGTAAGCAGCTCCGCTCGCAGCTTCGCCAGGGCCGCGACCGCCTCACCGGCGCTCTCGGAGATCTCGGAGTTCGATTCCACCATCGCCCTGAAGAGCTCACCTACGATCTCTCCCTCCGGGGGATCTGCGGCCCGCGCGACCTCGGGACCACGGGGCAGAAGCTGTCGGTCTGCGTCGACGACCAGCAGCTCCTCCTCGACACCAATCGTGAACGGGGCGACCCGCCCGAAGGTGTCCCATTGAGGCCCTCTTAACTTCTCTACCGTTGCGTCCATAGGTTGGCGTCGTGGTTGGTCAGCTAGGCGTTGGGGCAACGGGTCGCCGCTTTGGCCACAGCACTCCTCCGAATTTCGACTGTGGTGAGGTCTGCCCCCGATCGGCCGAGCGAAACTTCGCGCCCTGTTGCCGCGAAATCGCCTCTCGAAGGCGCTGGGCCTCGGAATTGTCGCTTCGGACGAGAAGCGCTGCTTTGCATGGGAAGCAGCACCTTTGGCGACTGCCGCACGATATTCACATTCTCCTCCGACATCGCTGTCGAGCCCGCTCAGGCGTGAGCAAGGAGACCTGGCTCATCGGTTCTGGCGGGACTAGATGCGGATGACCGCGATCTCGAGCCCGATGAAGACGAGCGAGGTGGCGCAGAGGATCAGGAAGAGGCGGCCCCCGCGTCCGGTCACCGCGATCACGATCGAGAGAACGAGCGCGGCCGCGGCGGCGATGCCCCCGGCGATCGCGAAGCCGAGGCCGGCATCGGCCCGCCGCTTCGAGCCGTCGAAACAGTCGCCGTTGGCCGAGGGCTCGGACTTGCCGTGCGCGACGTCGTGACAGGTCGGAAGCGAGGTGTTGTCAGACGCCCCGGCGATGATCGCGCCGGCGACGAACGCGATGACGAGCGCCAGGAGGACGGCCAGGATCCGCATCGGTACCGCCATCGCCGGGATTCATATCCGCTCCGAGGGCGCGGCGCATGGAACGGCGGGCCTGGGCGAGAACCTCCGGATCCCGCCAGAGCTGAAAGCCGTAGCTCGCGGCAGCGGCGAGGGCGTTGAGCTCGAAGGCGAGGTCCGCGGCATTGGTGTCCGGCTGCAGGTCGCCGGCCTCGATGGCGGCCGTTGCCTCTCGCTCCAGGACGGCGAGCCAGCGCTTCATGGTCTCGGCGATCGCGTCGCGCAGCGGCCCGGGGCGGGCATCGAACTCGACTGTGGCGGTCGTCAGGAAGCAGCCGCCCGGCATCACCTCGCGCCGGTGGTAGTCGAGCCAGGTGTCGCAGAGCGCCAGCAGCCGGGGGAGGCCCGGCTCGAGATCCGCCACCGGTGACCAGACCTCCCGCCGGAAGCTCTCGACCCCGGCCCCGAGCGTCGCCAGCTGCAGATCCTCCTTGCTGCCGAACAGGCTGAAGACGCTGCTCTTCCTCATCTCCACCTCGTCGGCGAGCCCGCCGATGGTCAGCCCCTCGAGCCCCTCGACGGAAGCACGCTGGGTGGCGGCCTCGGTGACGACGGCTCGCGTCTGGGCGACTGCTGCGGCGGAGCGGCGTGGCATGCGGACGGATGATACCGTACGAGCGTCCGATAAAAGGAGGAAGCAGATGAAGGTTCGTTGGCTTGGTTGGGCGGGGGTCGAGATCGAGGCGGGGGGAGCGGCGGTCGTTATCGATCCGCTCGCCGACCCCGGAGCGACCTTCGCGGCACTGGGTGACGGCGCGGCGAGGGTGGAGCTTCCGCCGGTGGTCCCGGCCGATGCGCAGAGCACTGCGGTCGCCGGGCTGGTCAGCCACCTCCACCGCGATCACACCGACGCCGCGGCGCTGGCGAACGCCTTGGCGGACGACGGCGCGGTCCACGAGCCGGCCTGGCCCGGCGGCTCGGACTTCGAGAACCTCGCGCTGGCCCAGGCGAACGCGGAGCTGGAGCAGGCCGGCCTGAGGCGCCAGCCGGTCGCGACCTGGCAGAGCTTCGAGGCGGGCCCCTTCATCCTCACGGCGCTGCCCGCCGTGGACGGCCTTGGCGATCCCCAGGTCTCCTGGCTGGTGGAGGCCGACGGCCTGCGCGTCCTCCACCTCGGCGACACGATCTTCCACGGCTACTGGTGGCGGATGGCCCAGCGGCGCGGGCCGTTCGACGTCGTCCTCGCTCCGGTCAACGGGGCGGTCGTCAACTTCCCCCACCTGCGGCCGCCGAGCCCGTTCGCTGCCGCGCTGGAGCCGGAGCAGGCGGCGGTCGCCGCCGAGGCGCTCGGCGCCGGCACCCTGATCCCGATCCACTACGGGGGCTTCGAGATCGATCCCTTCTATCTGCCCGTGGCCGATCCGATGGAGCGCCTGCGGGCCGCGACCGAGGAGCGCTCGTACGGCGTCCGTGTTCTCGAGCCGGGCGAGAGCTTTGAGCCGGCCGCGGTCGCGCCGGCCGTCTGACCCGGCCCGCCCCTCTCAGCGGGCGTTGGCTTCGACGGCGTCGAGAGACTCCGGGATCTGCTGTTTCGCGGCGGCGCCGCGGAAGCGGATCGGTTGATCGCGACGCAGGATGAGATCAGCGACTCGTCCGGCTCCGAAAGCTCCGCCATTCGTCGAGGGACTTCTCCTAATTCCAATCAAGTTCTTAGCCTCCGCACAGCTCCCGCTGAGGTTCGGGCGGTTGACTGGAGGGCATGGCAGAGCACAGCCCCCCGAGAAGGGTCACGGCGGTGGTTCGGCGCGGGAACGGACAGGTCCTGGTCGCCGTCGCTGCGCTGGCGTTCTCCGGCACCGTGGCCCTCGGCGCACCTCCGCCGCCGGCGCTGCCGTCCGAGCGAGTGAGGGTCGTCCGCGGGCGGGTCCTGGGCCCCGCCGTCGTGAGCGTCCCTGCGCGGACTCTGGTGCGGTGGCTTCGGCTGTGCTTGGCGCTTCCCGCGATCGGGACGACGCCTGCGAGCCGGTCTGACACGCCGGCCCTGCCGACCGTCGGGCGGCCGCGCGACGGTCCCCGCTCAGCGCGCGGTCTCTAGCGCGCCATCTCCTCGAGCCGCTCGGCCAGCCGGTTCATGCCGCGAGCCCGGGCGGCCTTGGCGGCGCCCCGGTAGTCCGTGCGCTTGTCGCGAGGCCTGGAGACCTTCTGGGTGCGCAGGGTCGCCATGTCCTTGAACGCGAGCAGCAGGTCGCGGTCGCCGGTCAGTGACATGCGGAGCGCCGGCCTGGTCTCACGGATCGCCCGGTCGAGGACCTTCTCCAGCGACCCGTGCTTGCGGAGCAGCTCGACGGCCGTCTTCTCCCCGACTCCCTTCGCCCCGGGAATGCCATCGGAGGGATCGCCGCGGAGCGCGATCAGGTCGGGCACGAGCTTGGGGGGGATCCCGTAGCGCTCCTTCACCTCCTTCGGCCCCATCGCCTGCCCGCCCTGCTTGCCGGTGCTGACGTAGAGGACCTTGGTCGACCCGCTCGCGCACTGAAACATGTCGCGGTCGCCGGTCATCAGCAGGCTCTTCCCGCCGGCCTTCTCCTCCTTCAGCGCGTAGGAGTTGAGGATGTCGTCCGCCTCGAGGTCCTCCGAGCCCGCGACCGTCCAGCCGAAGGCGCCGAAGAAGTCGGCGGAGTCCTCCCACTGCGGCCCGAGCTGGGCGGGGAAGGCCGCCTCGCGGTCGGCGTGATAGGCGGGGTAGAGCTCGAGCCGATAGGCGGCGGCGTCGGGCCCGAAGCAGAGCACCACGGCGCGAGGATCATGCTTCTCGACCTCACGCAGGATCAGGTTGGCGGTGCCCAGCAGGGCATTGACCGGCCTGCCGTCCGGGCCCTTGATCGACTTCGGCAGCGCGTAGAACGCACGGAACAGCATCGAGGGGGCATCGACGGCGAGCAGGGGCCTCGGCACGCGGCGAATCTACCGAGATACGCGCGCCAGCTCGGTCGCCGGGGAGGGCATCGACCGGGTCCGCTCGGCTCGCCGCTCCGCCCACCGCTCGGCTCCCCAGTTCACCAGCAAGATCGTGGCGGCGGCGTAGGTCCAGCCGAGGAGGATGTCGATCAGGTAGTGCTCGCCGAGATACATCAGTGACAGGCCCATCCCGATCGGATACGCGACGAGCAACGGCCGCCAGCGGCGACCGAGGCGCGGCCAGAGGAAGAGGCAGATCAGCATGGTGTAGCCGGCGTGCAGCGACGGCACCGCCGCCACGTCGTTGCCCCAGTCGGTGCCCTTCTGGAACATCGCTCCGGCCTTGGGGACGGGCAGGTTGTTCACGGCGGCATGGGTGATCCGGTAGGTCTGATCGATGTAGTCGTGATCGGCGGCGAGCCAGGGAGGCGCCGCCGGGAAGACGACGTAGGTGAGCAGCCCGAGCCCCGCCAGGACGACTATGCAGGCGGCGAAGCGGTGAAACCACTCGTACCGGTACAGCCAGATCGCAACCGCGACGAGCAGCGTGGCGAAGTAGTGCGAGAACCAGAACGAGAACGCGGCGTAGTCCCAGAAGTGCAGGTGGCCCGGGGTGTAGAGCGCGTCCTGCAGGCGCACCGTCGGCACCTGCCCGAGTCCGAGGATCTTGTCGGCGTGAACGGGGGCGCCCCAGTGGATCGCGAACAGGTTGCCGTCGGCCACTCCTCGGAGGAGGTCGTAGGCGAGCAGCGCGACGATGATGGGCAGCCAGTCCTTGATCAGGCGCCTCACCGTGTGCTTCCCGTCGCCGACCGAGAGGGCGAGCATCAGTCCGACGATCCAGACGAAGATCCAGTCCTGCGAGTAGGGGAGGCCGAGCCGGTCGATCGCGACCGCCGTGCCCACCAGGTAGATCGCCGGCATGGCGACCCGCGCGACCCAGTGGGCGCGCCAGCCCTTTCTCCCGTTCCTCTCTCGATCGGGTGCCGGAGGCTTCGCCGGCTCGGCGACCGCGGTGCTGCTCATCCCGGCAGCGTACGGAAAAATCTTCACCGGTCGTTAACAAGTACTCGGCGGCGAATCGGGTCTTGCGGCCGAGGCCGACTGGGTACTAACCACGGTGAAGTCGCCTAGTCTTGTTGCCGATACAAAGGGATAGGGAAGGGGACGAAGCGAACAG
>DASUPK010000022.1:0-3700 GCA_036276255.1 Solirubrobacterales bacterium | reverse complement strand
GACATCCTGCGGCAGGTCCAGGGCGACGAACAGGCGAGCCCTGGGGCTCTTGAGCCTCTCCTTGGCCACGCCCGAACGCTAGATGCCGCTCCGGCCGAAATCCGGTGCCTCCACGCATGTCGGTGGATGAGCGGCGGGAGGGGCGCGTTCTCCCCCGCGATACGGCCATGGCACGGAGCCGGAGAAAGGCGCCGACTGCGGCTGTTCCCTCGCCCCACACCGGGGCCGGCTCCTTCGGGCGGTGTTCAGGAGGCCCCGGGTGGTCAGTCCCCCGTCGGCGCCGGGGAGATCTCTCCCCGCCCGGCCACCTGCAGGTTCGCCGGCAGCGTCGCCCCCCAGCGGTCCGCCAGCACCTGCAGCCGCGTCCGCCAGGCGACGATCGCCGCACGCTGCTCGTTCTGGAAGTGAGGCAGCTCGTCGAAGGCGCGATCCTTCAGCGTGGCGGTCAGCGCGCTCAGGTAGGTGTCCTGGAGCACGAAGGTGTGGGCGTAGGCGTCCTGCGCCGCCCGCATCTCGTCGGGGACGGGCTCGACCTCGGCGATCTTCACCGCGTAGTCAGCCGCCCCGCGCTCGATTCGCCCCATCCGCCGCTCGGCCTGGGCGGCACTCAGATCCCCGCCGTTGTAGCCCTCCAGGATCGGATCCGCCTTGTCGAGCAGCTCGTTGATCCCGAGCCGGATCGGCTGGACCGCGGCGACGTAGTCCTCCAGGGCCTGGCGGCGGTCGGCCGTGGTGGTATCCGCGCCGCAGCCGGCCAGGGCGATCGCGCCGGCCACGAGGACCCCGGCACACAGGCGCCTCACCTCGGCGGCTCCCGTCCCTCCAGCAGGTAGCGGACCAGGTGGAGGGCCACCACCACCGAGCGCTCCCGGACGTCGGTCCGGCTGCCCGGCAGCACGATGTCCCGAGGGAGCTTCTGGCCGTCCGCAGTCTTCGCGCAGAAGCAGACGTAGCCGACCGGCTTCTCCTCGCTGCCCCCATCGGGCCCCGCCACCCCGGTCGTGGAGCAGGCCACATCCGCATCGAACCGGGACAGGGCCCCATCCGCCATCGCCTCGGCGACCTCCGGTGACGCGGCGCCGTGCTCATCGATCAGCTTCGGATCGACGCCGAGCAGCTCCGCCTTGGACTCGTTCGAGTACGAAACCACCCCGCCCGCGAACCACTTCGAGGATCCCGGTTGCAGCGTCAGGCGCGCGGCCAGCAGTCCGCCGCTCTCCGATTCGGCCACCGCGATCGTCCGGTCGCCGAGCAGCCTGAAGACGACCTCCTCGATCGACTCGCCGCCCTCGGTGTAGGTGAACTGCCCGAGGCGCTCGGCGAGTCCGGCACGAAGGCCCTCGGCCGCCTCCTCGGAGCCCGGCCGATGGCGGACGTCGGTGACCAGCTCGCCGCCCCGCAGGCAGGTCGTGACCTCCAGCTGCTCGAGGTGGACGCCCTCATCTTCGATCTCCCGCAGCGCCTTCGCGAGCTCGGACTCCGGGATCCCGAACATCCGTATCGACATGTTCCGGTAGGGCTCGGCCCGGCCGAGCACCTCCTGGGCCGGGGCGGCCGCCAGCGCTCGTGGCCACATCTCCTGCAGCTCCCGCGGCGGCCCCGGCAGGACCACGACCACCTGACCGTCCGCCGGCACGACCAGCCCGGGCGCAGTTCCCGCGGGATCGATCGCCACCGCCCCCTCGGGCACCATCGCCTGCTTGCGGTTGGCCTCGCGGACCGCCTCCGGGTCGAAGCGCAGCCGCCGCGCGTAGCGGGAGATGATGTCCATGATCTTCTGCTCCATCTCCTCGTCGAGGACAAGCGGGCGCCCCGCGAAGCGGCCGACCACCTCGGCGGTCAGGTCGTCCGCGGTCGGCCCCAGGCCGCCGCTGGTGAAGATCAGGTCAAGCCCGTCGTCCCGCATGTGCCGCAGAGCGCCCTCGAGGTCCCCGGGCCGGTCCCCGACGATCGTGATCTCCGCCACCTCGACCCCCAGGTCGGCCAGCTGCTCCGACATCCACGGCCCGTTGCGGTCCGTGACGTAGCCGCTCAGCACCTCCGTGCCGGTGACCAGGATTCCCGCGCGAACGCTCACACGGTCATTCTCCCGGACCCGCGTCGTCGGGGCCACAGACAAAACCGGCAATGAAGAGTGCGGCCGCGACAGAATCCGCCGTTTGCAGCCTTTTCGGGGCTATAGGCCCTCTAAGGCTGCAATCGACCGCTAGTCGGCGTCGCCGGGCGCGGCAACCGGCTCGGGCGCCCCTTCCACAGCCGGTGTTCCAGGCGCATTCCCCCCGCCCAGAACCCGCGGCAAATCCGCGAGCGAGACCAGCACCTGTCGCGGCTTCGAGCCCTCGTAGCCGGAGATGATTCCCCGGCGCTCGAGCATGTCGATCAGCCGGCCCGCGCGCGTGTAGCCGACACGCAGCCGTCGCTGGATCATCGAGACGGAGGCGGTGCCGCTCTCCACCACCAGCTGCGCAGCCTGGTTGAGGAGGTCATCGGAGTCCGGATCGAAGTCGTCGTCGCCCTCGGCCTCGTCCTTGGTGACCTGGGGCGTCTCGAGCAGCTCGTCCGCGAAGTCGGGTTCGCCCTGATCGGACCAGAAGTCGGTGATCTTCGCGATCTCGGCCTCCGTGATGAAGGCGCCCTGGATCCGCTGCATCTTCGAAGTGCCCGCCGGGCGGAAGAGCATGTCGCCCTGGCCGAGCAGCGTCTCGGCGCCCCCCTGGTCGAGGATCACCCGCGAGTCGACCTGCGAGGACACCGCGAAGGCGATCCGCGACGGGATGTTGACCTTGATCGTCCCGGTGATGATGTCCGTCGAGGGACGCTGCGTCGCGAGCAGCAGGTGGATGCCGACCGCCCGGGCCTTCTGCGCCAGGCGGATGATCGCGTCCTCGACCTCCGCTGGCGAAACCATCATCAGGTCCGCGAGCTCGTCGATCACGCAGAGGATGTACGGGAGCGGCGCCTCACCCTCGCGCTCGCGAATCCGGTTGAGCTCGCCGAGGTTGCGCGAGCGGGCCTGCTCCATGATCTGGTACCGGCTCTCCATCTCGGCGATCAGGTTGTTGAGCACGTTGGCCGCCAGCCGCGGCGAGGTGACCACCGGCGTCAGCAGGTGCGGAATCTTCTCGTAATGGTTGAGCTCGACCCGCTTCGGGTCGACCAGCACCATCCGCACTTCGTTCGGCGAAGCGTGCAGCAGGATCGAGCTGAGGATCGCGTTGACGCTGCCGGACTTCCCCGAGCCGGTGGTGCCGGCGATCAGGGCGTGCGGCATCTTCTGCAGGTCGGTCCACACGGCGCTGCCGGAGATGTCCTTTCCTAGCCAGGCGACGAGCGGCGAGCCTCCCTGTGGCCGGCCGCCGTAGATGTCGCCGAGGCGGACCAGGCGGCGGCGCTGGTTCGGGACCTCGACGCCGACGGCCTGCTTGCCCGGGATCGGCGCGAGGATCCGGATGTCGGTCGAGGCCAGCGCGTAGGCGAGGTCGTCCTTCAATTGGGTGATCTTGGAGACCTTGGTGCCCGGGGCGAGCTTGAGCTCGTAGCGGCTCACGTGAGGCCCGGTGACCGTGCCGACGATCTTGGCCTCCACCCCGAAGTGGCCGAGGGCCTCGAGCAGGTTGCGGGCGATCGCCTCGTGGTCCTGCTTGTCGGGGCCCTTGTCGGGCGCACCGCGCTCGAGGACAGCTTCGGCATCGGGCGTCAC
>DASUPK010000021.1:0-2526 GCA_036276255.1 Solirubrobacterales bacterium | reverse complement strand
AGTATCGCTTTGTGCAGAGATGAAGCGACCGATCGAACAGATGACGCTCGGAGCCGATCCGGGGCGGTGGACCGAGGCGGGCTTCGGGATCTCCGGCGAAGCGATGCGCGTCGGCGAGGTTCCACTCGTCTTCGGACCCGGCGAGGGCATGCTCGGCTGGCGGCTCGCAGGCTTCGACGGCGAGGTCGACGGCCTGCCGGTTGCGTCGCCGTCACACGTCGTCGCGGCCGAGTCCGCGCACACCAACGGCGCGATCCGCGTGGACCACCTCGTCGTCTTCACCCCGGATCTCGAGCGCACCACCGCCGCCCTCGAGGAGATCGGCATCGAGCGTCGCCGCGTGCGGGAGGTCGAGGCCGACGGCTCGCCGCTGCGTCAGGGCTTCTTCCGCCTCGGTGAGGTGATCCTCGAGGTCGTCGAGCACGTCAACGTCGAGCCGGGCCCGGCCCGCTTCTGGGGGATCACTTTCGCCGTCGCCGACCTCGATGCGGCTGCCGAGCTGCTCGGCGACCGCCTCCGATCGATCCGCGATGCCGTTCAGCCCGGCCGGCGGATCGCGACGGTCCGGACCGAGGCCGGCCTCGGTCTACCGGTCGCGCTGATCAGCGACGGCTGAGCGCTAGTCCGGGTACTCGTCCTTACGCCAGGCCCGGGGCTCCTCGGGCTGCTCCTTGGGCGTGCGGTCGATGAGGGATGAGTGGTAGGGCGCCACGAACGGATCGGGCGCCATCACGGAGTAGGTGTGGAACACGGTTCCGTTCTCGCGCGCGAACGCGTGCCAGCTCGGTCCCTCGCGCAGTCCGTCCTTGAGGTCCGCGCCCACCTGTTCTGACCACTCCACGAGCCACTCGGGTGGGTCATCGATCATTCCCTTCACCTCCGGGATCTGCTCCGCCTGTTCCTCGGTCATCGCGAAGCCGAAGTCGAACGGGAAGTCGCTGCCGTAGGTCGACACCCAGGGGAACCGCCACCCCATCCGCTCCTTGTAGGCCACGAGCCGATCGATCGGCGCGCGCGAGAAGCACATCAGCGTCACGTCGCGGTGGTTCATGTGGACCAGGGCGCCATCGAGCTCGTCGGCGAGGTTCGAGCATCCCGGGCAGGCGCCGATCGAGTAATCGGGCCCGTACATGATGTTGTAGGCCAGCAGCTGCGAGCGGCCGCCGAACAGCTCCGCGAGGCTCTTCCTGCCGTCCTCGGTGTCGAATTCGTATTCCTTCTCGACCGGCACCCAGGGCAGCTCGCGCCGCTTGTCGCGAATCTCGTTGTTGCGCTCGGCCTGCTCGGCCTCGAGCTTCGCCAGCTCCGCCCTGGCCGCCTCCCATTCCTCGCGCGTTCCGGTTCTGTGCTCAGCAGTTCCTTGCTCAGGCATCCGAATTCCTCCTTTCCTCGGGGCTTACCCGATAGACCAGCGTCAACTCACAAACTCATCGCCCTCGCGCCCCGTGTTTGATTCGTGATCCGATGAAGCACACGGCGCACGGATACTGGCTGGAGGAGGCGGGCGACCGCCCGGCGTTGCCGCCGGCCGACGGAGAGCTGAGCTGCGACGTCCTCGTCGTCGGGGGCGGCTACACGGGCATGTGGGCGGCCTGGCAGATCTCGCAGCTCGAGCCGGAGGCAAGCGTCGTCCTGCTGGAGGCCGATCGCTGCGGGCGCGGGCCCAGCGGTCGCAACGGCGGCTTCGTCAACGCCATGTGGTTCAGCCTCCACACCCTGCGCAATCGGGTCGGCGACCGGGCGGCGAGCCGCGTCGCCCGGGCGGCCCAGGACGCCGTCGACGAGATCGGCACCTTCTGCGACGAGCAGCAGGTCGACGCCTGGTACCGGCGCGGCGGCTATCTGCAGCTGTCGGCCGCCCCCGCGCAGGACGGGATCTGGGACGAGGCGGTCACCTCCTGCCGCGAGCTCGGCGAGGGAGACGCGGTCGAGGAGCTGAGTCCCGAGCAGGTCGCCGAGCGTTGCCGCTCGCCGCGCTTCCGCTCGGGGGCCTTCTATCCGGGAGCCGCCACCGTGCAGCCGGCGAGGCTCGCGCTCGGACTGTGCGACCGGCTCGCGCAACGTCCCGGCGTCCGGGTGTTCGAGAATTCGCCCGTGCGCCGGCTGCGCGCCGGGAGCTGGGGGTGCCTCGCCGAGACGCCGGCCGCACGGATCCGCTCGGGGGCGTGCGTGCTCGCCCTCGGATCGGCGAGCGGTGCCGTGGGCTCGCCGGTGCGTGGTCGGCTGACGGTGACCTCCAGCCACGTCGTGCTGACCGAGCCGGTGCCGGATGTGCTCGAGGAGATCGGCTGGACCGGCGGAGAGTGCATCACCGACTCCCGGGCGATGGTCCATTACATGCGGACGACGCCCGATGGGCGGATCGCCCTCGGCTGGGGCGGCGGCCGGATCGCCTGTGGCGCCCGGCTCCGCAGGCTGACGGAGCTCGATCCCGGCGTCGTGCAGCAGGTGGCCGCCGACCTGCGCTCTTTCTTCCCTGGCCTCGAGGGCCGCCGGCTGACCCACGCGTGGGGCGGCCCCATCGAC
>DASUPK010000020.1:0-2729 GCA_036276255.1 Solirubrobacterales bacterium | reverse complement strand
GGGCATCGGCATAACGACGCGGTCGGCATAAATCACGTCATGCCGATGTCGGCAGTGCGCCAGGAAGTTGGAGGAGGTTGGTTGGCATGACCTGATCCGACAAAGCTCGTTGTCGCCGACGGGTGTGAGTCCCGTCCGGGTAGCTGCCAGGAGGCCCGGTAGCAGGCTGGCGGCTCGGTCTGGAAACGGGCCGGGTCGAAGCCCAGCGTCGAAAGCCCTTCAGGGGGAGCAACCCAGCGGTCCGTAGCGTCAAGCGAAGCCTGCCGCGCCGTTAGAGCAACCGTCTTCGGGCGGAAGAGGGAGAGCCGAGCCGAGTGTTTCACGGCGAAGGCCACGGAAGGGGTGTAGAGCCTGGATCGCAGCCCTGAAGGACTCCCCGGCGTAAGGGGCTCGGAACGTTGGGATGGTGGCAACGGGAACCTGGGAGACCCTCCCCGGCCCGGCGATCTGCGGAGAGCGCCGGAGCGTTCTCGCCCTATAACCGGTGTGAAGCCGGGAAGTGGGCGGGAGCCGGGTGGGAATCGGAGGCGGCCGTAGTACCGATCGAGCCGAGCGGACAACAGAACCGCCGGGGAGGGAAGGGCCGCTGCTTCGTTCACGCGTCACGCACAGGGAAGGGCCGGTGAGTGCCACTCGTGGCTAGGACCACCAAGCAGGACAAAGTCCGAGAACTGCAGCGAACGCTGTACCGGGCGGCCAAGGCCGATCCCCGGCGAAGGTTCCACGCGCTCTATGACAAGGTTCACCGTAGGGACGTCTTGGAGCGGGCGTGGGAGCTGGTGCGCGCCAATCGCGGCGCTGCCGGCATCGACAAGCAGACCATCGCCGATGTCGAGGAGTACGGGGTTGACCGGCTGCTCGATGAGCTGGCTGCGGATCTGCGGGAGCGCAGGTGGCGGCCGTTGCCCGCGCGCCGGGTGTTCATCGCGAAGCCCGGACGCGACGAGTTGCGACCGCTCTCGATTCCTGCTGTCCGCGACCGGATCGTTCAGGCAGCAGCGAGGATCGTCGTTGAGCCGATCTTCGAGGCTGACATGCTCGGGTGCTCGTTCGGGTTCAGGCCCAAGCGCTCGGCGCACGATGCGCTCCAGGTCCTCGTTGACGAGGCGTGGCGCGGCAAGCGGTGGGTCTTGGAGTCGGACGTCGCCAACTGTTTCGAGGCGATCCCGCACTCGCAGTTGATGTCGGCGATCGAGGAGCGGATCGTCGACCGCCATGTCCTGAAGCTGCTGCGCGCGATGCTGCGCGCGGGCGTGATGGAGGACGGGGCGGTCAAGCGTAGTGGTGCCGGGACTCCGCAGGGCGGGGTGATCTCGCCGTGCCTGTGCAACGTCTACCTGCACCGGCTTGACCGGCAGTGGACCGAGCGAGGAGCCGGGGTCCTGGTGCGCTACGCGGACGACGTGGTCGTGATGTGCCAGACCCGTCAGGAGGCCGAGCACGCTCTCGAAGCGTTGCGGGTGATCCTCTCGGAACTGGGGCTCACGCTCAAGGACGCCAAGACGCGGATCGTGGAGCTGCGCGAAGGCGGTGAGGGGCTGGACTTTCTCGGCTTCCATCACCGCTGGGTGCGCGGAAACACGCCCGCCTCACGGCATCTGTGCTTTCTCGCCCGCTGGCCCTCACGCCAGGCCATGCAGCACGCCCGCGACCGGATCCGTGAACTCACGGACCGCCGCAGACTGCTGCTACCAGTCGATGAGGTCGTGCAGGACCTCAACCTCTTCCTGCGCGGCTGGGCGGGGTACTTCCGCTACGGAAACTCTGCCGTTGCCTTCGACAAGATCACGTTCCACGCGCTCGTGCGCCTGGCGGGCTTCATCGCCAAGCGTCACAACCGCACCGGCCGGTACGGCTGGTGGGCCGTCATCCACCAGTCCCCCGACCGACTGGGGCTGATCAGCCTCGACGGAACCATCGTCGCGCCACGAGCCAACCGACCGTGGCGACGGGGACGCTGAATGCCGGCGGTGAAGAACGTCGGAGAGCCGTGTGCGGGAAAATCGCATGCACGGTTCGAGGTGGCGGCGGGAGGAAACCAGGCCAGTCGGGCCAGCACGTGCCGCGCAGCCCAGGCGCCTCTCGCCGACCCTACTAGGACGAAGAACCTGGCGACGTTGATGTCGGTCGCGTCGACGCTGGTGAGGTTGTGGAGCAGCGCGTGCCCGAGGTCGAGGTTGGCGCCGTGCGCCTGGTCTGTCATCTCGCGCAGCTGCGCGTAGCGCTCGCGCTTGGTGACCGCCACGGGGTCCGTCGGCTGCTTGGCCGCGCGCGTGGCCTTCTTCTCCTTGGCGGCCGCGGCTGCCTTGGCGTCGAGCTCGTCGTGGGTGCGCTTGATCGCGGTCTTGACGAGCTCGCGGTAGAGCGCGCGGTCGACGATGATCGGCCGGCCGGGGCCCTCGAATTCGATCAGGGCGCCGGCGGCGCGGGCCTGGTCGACGTCGTCGTCGGTGAAGCGGACCTGCGGCGGGCCGTAGGCGTAGCGGTCGAGCTGCTTGTGGAGCTTCCCGGCCTGCTCGTAGAGCTGTCCGGTCTTCGTGCCGAGCCGGAGCTCAGCGATCTCGCGGCTGCCGGCGGAGTGCAGGTAGGCGGCGAACACCTTCCGGTCGCCGCTGTGGGTCAATGCGGCGTCGAGCACCCAGCCGGGTTCGCGGGTGAGGCGCTCGGCGGCCCAGGCGTTGCCGTCGTCGAGGTAGGCGATCACGGCGTCCAGCAGGCCGGGGGCGACC
>DASUPK010000019.1:0-14910 GCA_036276255.1 Solirubrobacterales bacterium | reverse complement strand
TTCCGCTTGGCGACCGAGGCGCTCGAACTCGAGCAATCCGGCCTGAGCTACCAGCGAGTCCCGCCGGGCTATCGCTTTCCGTACGGCCACACGCACAAGAAGCAGGAGGAGGTGTACGTGGTCGTGCGCGGGGACGGGCGGATGAAGCTCGACGACGAGATCGTCGAGCTCAAGGAGTGGGACGCGGTCCGCGTCCCGCCCGGTACGTGGCGAGACTACGAGGCCGGACCGGGGGGCCTCGAGATCATCGTCATCGGCGCGCCCAATCTCGGCGAGGCTCCGCGCGAAGACGTCGAGGGCCAGCGCGACTGGTGGGCTGACTAAGTAGGTTCCACGTTGGATCTGACGGGGGTTGTTGAAATTTTCGCCCCGACTGAATCGACGAGATGCCTGCCCCGGTCCCGGCGCAGGGAGCCCGCTGCGGGACTCAGGCTGCGATCAGGTCATTCGGGTTGAGGACGAACTTACGGGCCACGCCCGAGTCGAAGTCCTCGTAGCCTCGCGGGGCGTCGTCCAGCGTGATCACGGTCGCGTTCACCGCATTGGCGATCTGGACGCGGTCGTTGAGGATCGCGTTCATCAGGCCGCGGTGGTAGCGCATCACCGGGCACTGCCCGGTCGTGAAGCTGTGCGACTTCGCCCAGCCGAGCCCGATCCGGATCGACAGCGAGCCTTCCTTGGCGTCCTCGTCGACCCCACCCGGATCGCCGGTGACGTAGAGACCCGGGATCCCCAGCTTCCCGGCCGCCTTGGTCAGGTCCATGATCGAGTTGAGCACGGTGGCGGGCGCCTCGCCCGAGGAGTCCGCGCCATGGCCGCGAGCCTCGAAGCCGACCGCATCGACCGCGCAGTCCACCTCCGGGACGCCGAGGATCTCCTCGATCTGGTCCTTCGGCTCGCCCGTGGAGACGTCCACGGTCTCGCAGCCGAACGATCGCGCCTGCTCCAGCCGCTCGGGGATCAGGTCGCCGACGATCACCACCGCCGCGCCGAGGAACTGCGCGGAATGGGCCGCGGCGAGGCCCACGGGTCCCGCCCCCGCCACATAGACGGTCGAGCCCGAGGTGACGCCCGCGCTCACACACCCGTGGTAGCCGGTGGGGAAGATGTCGCTGAGCATCGTCAGGTCGAGGATCTTCTCCATCGCCTGCTCCTTGTCCGGGAACTTGAGCAGGTTCCAGTCCGCGTAGGGGACCATCACGTAGTCGGCCTGGCCGCCGACCCAGCCGCCCATGTCGACGTAGCCGTAGGCAGACCCGGGGCGATCCGGGTTCGTGGTCAGGCAGACGCCGGTGTGGCCCTCCTTGCAGTTACGGCAGCGGCCGCAGGCGATGTTGAAGGGCACCGAGACGAGGTCCCCCTCCTTGATGAACTCGACGCAGGGCCCGGTCTCGATCACCTCTCCGGTGATCTCGTGTCCCAGGATCAGCCCCGCCGGCGCGGTGGTGCGGCCGCGGACCATGTGCTGGTCCGAGCCGCAGATGTTCGTCGAGACGATCCTCAGGATCGCCCCGTGCGGAGTCTTGCGCCCGACGTTGTCGGGATGAACCCCCGGACCGTCCTTCAGCTCCAACTCCGGGAAGTCGATGCTCTGAACCTCGACTTTGCCCGGCTCGATGTAGGCAACTCCTCTGTTGTCGGCCATGGTGTACCTCCCCTAGAAGGCCGCGACGCCGGCTTCGGCGACCTCGTGGTCCTGCTCCACGCTGCCCCCGCTGACGCCGATCGCTCCGACGATCTCGTCACCGTCCATCAGCAGGATCCCGCCCGCGAAGACGATCAGCTGCCCCTGGTTGCTCGCCTCGATGCCGTACAGGGGCTGGTTCGGCTGCGCGAGCGGCGCCAGGTCCTTCGTCGACATGTCGAAGGACCGAGCGGTGTACGCCTTGTTCTGCGCGATGTCGATCGATCCCAGCCAGGCGCCGTCCATGCGGGCGAACGCGGTCAGGTTGTTGCCTTCGTCGACGACGGCGATGTTCATCGGCACTCCGATCTCGTCGGCCTTGGCGCGCGCGCCATCGACAACCTTCAGTGCGGCATCCAGCGTCACGGTCTTAGCCACGGCTCCTCCTTTGTCTCGGACGTCCTAGTCCGCGGTCCCAGTTGACCGTAGCGCGGAGCTGTGCCTCGGACAAGCCCACGTGCGTTGCCGGCTTTGTACGCGATGTACAGTCCGCCGCGAGCGTCGGCTCTCACCAAGCCAACGGAGTCTGACCAGGAGGCAGCACGCGGACCTCGACCTCCGGCATTGCCTCGGACGCCAGACGCACGAGCCTGTGCGGCGGCTTCGTGACCGGCTCCAAGCCGGGGCTCCGTCTGACAGACTCGGCGCCACCGATGCTGGGCACGGATGCCAAGCGGCAGCGAATGATCGAGACCGAGGTCGTCGTCATTGGAGGAGGGATCGCAGGGCTGACCGCGGCCACTGAGCTGGCCGCCGGGGGCAGCGACGTCGCCGTTCTCGAGGCGCGTGACCGGGTCGGCGGCCGCACCTGGAACATCGAGATCGGCGGCGAGGCGAACGAGCTGGGGGGCCAGTGGGTGGCGCCCTACCAGTCGGCGATGCACGAGCTGCTCGCGGACCTGGAGATCGAGCTCTTTCCCACCTTCCGGTCGGGCCAGCACGTTTTCATCGACGAGAAGGGAACCAGTCACCGCTACGAGGGCCATGACGCGCCGCTGGGGCAAGCCTCCGAGAAGGCCTTCGAGGCCGCCGAGGCCAAGCTCGACTCGCTCGCAAAGGAGGTGGACCCCGAGGCCCCTTGGGAACATCCTGACGCCGAGCGGCTCGACGGCATCACCTTCGAGTCGTGGTTGCAAGATCAGGTCTCCGACGAGATGTCGCGCGACCTGCTGCGCTCGTGGCTCGCCGGAGGCTTTCTCGCGAAACCGGCCCACACCTTCTCTTTGCTCCAAGCGCTCTGGATGGTCGCCGGCGCGGGTGGAACCTACGAGCTATTCGAGCCCGACCAATGCCTGGCGTCTCGCGTCGTCGGCGGCTCGCAGCTCATCTCGCTGCGGCTGGCTGAGCGGCTGGGTGACCGGGTGACCCTGAACGCCCCTGTGCGGGAGATCCGCTGGGGTGAGGGCTCGGTCGAGGTGGAGGCCGAGGGCGTGGTCGCTAGGGGCCGCAAGGCGATCGTCGCTGTGCCTCCGAACCTCACCAACTCGATTCGCTTCCTGCCGGTCCTGCCCGCGTGGCGGATGCGCATGTCGCAGGCGCTCTCGCAAGGCTCGATCAACAAGGTGCTGGCGGTCTACGACACCCCCTTCTGGCGTGACGATGGTCTCTCGGGGCAGGGCTTCGCGCCCTACGAGCTCGTCCGTGAGCTCTACGACAACTCGCCGCCCTCGGGCTCGGCCGGCGTCCTCTGCACCTTCCTCGCCGGGGAAAACGCCGAGCGTGCGGGGCGGCTGGGCGACGAGGAGCGTCGTCGCGAGGTGCTCGAGGGGATGGCCAAGTACGTCGGTTCCCAGGCGCTCGAGCCAGTCGACTACATCGAGACCGACTGGTCCGCCCAGGAGTGGACGCAGGGTGCCTACGGAACCAGCTTCGGCCCGGGCGGCCTGACCCGGTTCCGCGACGATATCCGCCGGCCGGTGGGCCCCATTCAGTGGGCCTGTACCGACATCGCCGGCATCGGCCACATCCACATGGAGGGCGCGATCCGTTCCGGCCGGCGCGCTGCCCAAGCCTGCCTGACGGGCGTGGCGGCCTGAGGTCGGGATTTTGGCTGGGGGCCGAAGGGTCGCTGGTTCAAATCCAGTCGCCCCGACTGACAGTTGTCACCGGATCTCACCTACCTTCCCTTTGATGGAAGGTTGAGCGTCTCATCTTCCGGAACACCTTCCTCGAGCTCCTTCTGACGTTCAATCTCCGCATTGAGCTCGCCGCCGAAGAGAAGGGCCACGTTGGTGAGCCACAGCCACGCCAACAGCACGATCGCACCGGCGAACGCTCCGTAGAGGGCGCCTACGTCGGCCACCCGCGAGATGTAGATCGAGAACCCAACTGAGGCGATCAGCCAAACGAGCACTCCGACGAATGCCCCGGGCGTAACCCAACGAAACGCCCGCTGCTCCACGTCGGGCGTCACGTAATAGATCAGCCCGAATATCAGCATGGTGATTGCGAGGGCTCCCGGCCAGCGAATGACATTCCAGATCGACGACGCGGTGGAACCGAGCCCGATGAAGCCGAAAAGATCCGAGGCGAATCGGCCGCCGACGAAGAGCATGATCAAGCTCGCCAGCACCAGGCCCATGAGCACGAACGTGAAGACGATGTCGGTGGACTTGCGTCGCAGAAAGCTGCGCCCGCCCCCATCGATCTCGAAAACCACGTTCAATGCGCGTCGGGCAGCTTCGAGCACACCGGTAGTGCCGTAGAGGGTGAGCGCGATGCTGATCACGAAGGTCGTCACGGCGGTTCCCTTGTGCTGCAGGGCTTGGCGCAGGGAGCTGTCCAGAGGCACGAGGGTCGAGTGGGGGACGACGTCGCGCAGGTAGTTGATGATCGCGTTGTAGGTGCTCGGGTACTGACCGAGAAGCCCGAGCAAGGAGAGACCCAGAAGCGCGGCGGGAAACAGGGACATCAACGAGTAATAGGTCAGCGCCGCTGCGTGATGCGTCATCTGGTCGTCGTAGAACGACACCAGCGTCCGCTTGACCACCGCGCCAATTGACCGCATTCGTCACTTCTACCCCACACCGGGGTTCTAGGCGCCCGTCCACAGTGGAACTTCGTCAGCTCGAGTCGATGGATCACCGATCAGCTCTCCGGCGTCCATGGGATCACCCGTTTCAGATGATGCGCCACGTCGCCGCGGACGCCAGCATCTTCGACTCGGACCATGGGCAACATCTTCCTCTACTCGCTGGTCGCCGCGGCGAACGCCACCCTGCTCACCGCCGTCACCATCATGCTCTTCCTCCCGAATCCGAAGCGCCTCCTGCTCGGCTACCTGTTGGGCGGGCTGCTCGTCAGCCTCACGATCGGCTTCGTCATCGTCTTCGTCGTGCACCAGTCCGGCGCGACCAGCACGAGCCAGAACAGCGTCAGCCCGGGCATCGACATCGCATTCGGTCTGCTCCTGCTGGTGGCCGCCTACGTTCTTCGGAGCGAGCGCGCGGAGCGAAGAAGGGAGCGGAAGAGGAAGGAGAAGGAAGGGGCCGACAAAGGTCCGTCCAAGGTCGAGCGGGTCCTGGGCAGGGGCTCTGCCCGCATCACCTTTCTGGTCGGCATGGTCCTCACCCTTCCGGGCGTCTCCTACCTGGCCGCGCTTCACGAGCTCGACAACCTGAACTACGGCACGGTCCCGACCATCCTGGTGATCCTCGGGTTCAACATCATGCTCCTGATCCTGCTCGAGATCCCGTTGATCAGCTACGTGCTGGCGCCTGAGCGGACCGTCGTGGCGGTGCAGAACTTCAGGGCCTGGCTCAGCAAGAACGGCCTCAAGGCCGGGATCTACGTCGCGGCCGGGCTGGGCCTGCTGCTGATCGCGCGCGGCGTGATCGAGCTCCTCACGTGAGCGTTCCGATCTAGCTCGCTTCACCCGGGGGTCCGTTAGGCCCTGGTCGGAGTCGGCGGCGCCATGCTCCTCTTCTCGCTCGTTCAGCCGACCCAGATCGCTGGTCCTCCCTGATCCGATCCCGGTGGTTTGCACGGATGGAAGGCCCCTCTGCGGGGACAACACTTAATGGTGCAAGGAAATCGAGACTCGAGAGAGGAGGCAACGATGGCCACCCAGACTGAGGAGCAGACCGTCGTCGCCCATTTGGAGCAGGCGGTTGAGGACCTCAACGAGGCCCGCCAGCAGGCGACCGAAGAGGCCCGCAGCGCGATCGACTCAGCGCTGAGCCGCTCCCGCGAGGCCCTGGACGATGTGAGGGCGGACGCGAAGGAGCGGAGCATGAACCTGCGGGATCGCGCCGAGGAGCGCGCTGTCGAGTGGCAGAAGACCCTCGAGGGCGCGACGGAGGACATGCGCCGCGAGCTCGGTGTCCGGGCGGTTCACGCCCAGCGCACCGAGGATGCTCTCGATGCGATGGCGGAGCAGATCAAGCAGCAGAAGAAGCACATCGGTTGAGAAGAAGCACATCGGTTGAATGGAGACCGCTAGCCCCACGACCCCGATGGCCACTGAGACCACCGGCGAGAGCCGTACCGACGGAATCAGCATCATCCTCGCGGACGATCATGAGATCGTCCGCGACGGCTTGCGGCGGATCGTCGAGGCCGAGGGCGACATGGAGGTCGTAGCGGAGGCCGGCGACGCCGAGACCGCGCGCCGCCGGGCCTCCGGTCTCAAGCCGAGCGTCCTCGTGCTCGACCTGAACATGCCCGGGGAGCCGAGCCTCGCCTCGATCCCCAAGGTGCACGAGAGCTCACCTGACACGGCGGTCGTCGTGCTCACGATGCAGGACGACCCGGCCTTTGCCAAGGAGGCCTTCCGTCTCGGCGCCAAGGCCTTTGTCGTGAAGCATGCCGCCGGTTCGGAGCTGGTCGACGCGATTCGCGCGGCCTCCAGGGGGGAGACGTACATCAACCCCCAGCTCGGCGCTCGGCTGGCGGCCACCCCCGAAGGCCCTCCCGGCGGTCTGACTCCACGCGAGATCGACGTGCTAAGGCTGGTGACGGCGGGGCATACCAATCCGGAGATCGCAGAGAAGCTCGTCATCTCGATCCGCACGGTCGAGACCCACCGCGCGGCGATTCACCGCAAGCTCGGCACCAACAGCCGGGCGGAGGTCGTCACCTTCGCCCGCGAGCACGGGCTAATCGAGGAGGGCTAGCTCCCGGCGTCGCGGCGCCCACCGGAGCGGGCCCCCGGCGGCATCCTGGAAGCGCGGCCCCGGCTCGCCTCGGGCCGGTTCACCGGCAGATCGGCTCGCACCCTGGTGCCCCTGCCCGGCTCGGAATCGATGTCGAGGCTGCCACCGGCGAGCGAGACGCGCTCCTGCATCCCGACGAGGCCGAAGCTTCGCTCCGCCGTGTCGGGATCGAACCCGCTGCCGTCGTCGGCAACGATCACCTCGATGGTTTCGTCGTCTCGGCTGACCGTGACCGCGATCCGGCCGGGGTTCGCATGCTTGATCGCGTTGTTGGCCGCCTCCTGCACCAGCCTGTAGATCGTCGCCTCGAGGTCGGCCGGCAGCCGGCTCGGCCCGGCCTCCTGCTCCCCGGCGACGTCGATGTCGAGGTCCACGTCGATGTCGACCCCGAATCGCTCGCTCGAGCGGCGCGCCAGCGACTCGATCGCGGGCCCGACTCCCAGCTCGTCAAGCACCGAGGGGCGCAGCTCGGTGATCAGTCCCTGCAGGTTCCGGATTCCCCGATCGACGTGCTCCATGGCGACCTGCCGCGAATCCGATGACAGGTCGGCGTCGCCCCGGGCCGTGTCCAGCAGGACCCTGAGGGCGCCCAGCTCCTGGAGCGTCTCGTCGTGCAGTTCGCGCGCCCAGCGGTGGCGCTCGCGCTCTGAGGCCTCGAGCGACATCTGCAGCTTCTCCGCCTCCACCGCCTGAACGGTCGCGATGGTGGTGGCCGCGCCGGCGGCGAACGACTCGAAGACCTGCCTATCGTTCGCATCGAAGCCACGGCCGTCCAATTCGCCGACGGCCATCAGACGGCCCCTCGGACGGTCTCGGAACTCGAGCTCGGCGACCAGGGTGGGGAGCCCGCGCAACTCGGGGGTCTCCGCCTGCAGGTCGTTCAGCCAGGTCTCCCTCTCCGGCAGACGTAGGCCCTCCAGGGTTCCGGGGTGCTCGCCCGCCACGGCCGCGATCTCGAGCGAGGCTCCATCCGAGAGCAGCAGCACGGCCCCCTTCGCTCCGACCACGCTGCGCCCGCGCTTCACGATCAGCTCGAGCAGGTCGGGAAGCTCGATTCCGCTGGAGACGGTCCGTGCGATGTCCGAGCTCGCCTCCAGGCCGCGAAGGGCCCTCTCGAGTTCCTCCCGTCGCCGGTCGAGCCCCTCGTAGAGGCGGGCGTTCTCGATCGCCACGCCCGCCCAGGCGGCGAGGACGATCACGACCTGCTCGTCGATCTCGTCGAACTCGGCGCCGCCTTCCTTCTCGGTCAGGTACAGGTTGCCCCAGGCCTCGCCGCGGACCAGGACCGGCGTGCCCAGGAAGGTCTTCATCTCGGGGTGCCCGGGCGGGAACCCGTACGAGCGGGCATGAGCGCCGACGTCCGGCAGCCGCAGCGGTCTGGGGTTGCGGATCAGCTCGCCGAGGACGCCGCGACCGCGCGGCAGGGGCCCGATCTCACGCCTCTTCTGCTCGTTGATGCCGGAATGCAGGAAGCGCTCCAAGCCGGTCTTGTCGGCGTTCAGGATGCCGAGCGCTGCGTAGGCCGCGCCCGTCACGTCGCGCGCGGCCTCGGTGACACGTCGAAGCAGGGTCTCCAGATCGAGCTCGGAGACGATCGACCTGCCGACTTCGAGCAGCTGTTCAAGCCGCTCGTCGGTGAGCTTCCGCCGTTCAGACACCAAATCCCCTCTCCCACGAAGGTTCCGCAGAGCATCGCGGGCTACGTGGAGAGTACCGAGAGAGCTTCGGTCCTTGGCGCGGATGGATGCGTTCGCGCCGTGGACTAGGTTGGCGCTGTGAGTTGGCAGTTCGCCGCCACCCGCGTCACAGGGACAGCCGAGGCGATCGAGTTGCTCGAGAGCCTGTGGAGCACCCACGGCCCCCTCGCCTTCGCTGGAACCGGCCCGTCCTGCGAGGGGGGCGAGATCCTCTGCCTCACCCGAGCCGAGCTTCTGCCCGACCCCGACGACATCCGCGTCGGAGAGGTGGGGGGCGCGCCCGTCTACGTGGACGGCACGCGTTATGACCTCTGGGGGCGGCCGGAGTTTCTGATCGACGTTGCTGCGGGACCGGCTGCGGGCATCGGGCTCAAGGGGCTCGAACGCCGGCACTTCGTCAGTCGTAGTCGGTCTCTGCGCGCGTCAGAGCGCGTTCACCCCTCAACTTCCGCTCACTAGGACCGAATAAAGGGGAGCGGCGCGACGAGCGCCGTCAGCGCACGGTGATCTTGGCGAGTCCCTTGCCGAGCCGGTCCTGATCGACGTTCCCCGAGATCCCCTGGACGGTGCCCGAGCTGGAGTACTGCCAGACCGAGTAGCCGTGCCTTGCCCAATTCGACGCGGGAACCGAGGGACGCGACACGCCCCACTCGGCAACCCAGAGCGGGTACCTCGCCTTCGCGAACTCGAGGGTGTTGCCCGTCGCGGCCCAGCTGGTGGCGTTCGTGTAGATCATCGGCTTGCGGCCGAGCCGCTTGTTCACCTTCTTCACCCAGACCCGGATCCAGGTCCGCAGCGACGCTGCTGTCATGCCGCTGAACGGCGTCTCGACGTCCAGCACCGGCACCAGCTCGCCGCTCTGCAGGGAGCCGACCGCCGCCAGGAAGACGTCGGCCTCGGCGATCGCATCAGCGCGTGCGTCCGCGGCAGTGCCCCCGGCCGCGAACGCGCGGTGGTACGCGCCCACGCGGATCCCGTTGGACTCCGCCGCGACCCGGTTCGTGGCGAAGTAGGGGTCGGCCCCGCATTGCCCGGGCTTCACGGTGCAGTCCGTGCCGCTGCCCCGGCTCGCCTGCACGAAGGCGAACCTGATACCGCCGGCCGTGGCGACGGTGGGCCAGTCGATCGGTCCCTGGAAACGGGAGACGTCGATGCCCATCGCCTTGGTTCCGGCACTCGCCGAGGACGGCGCGAGGGCGAGGGCCACCGCACAGAGCACCAGGAGGGCGGTCGCCAGCCACTTTCTCTCGCCAGTTCTCATGTCTGGATTCTGCAACCCGCCCCGGAGGCGATCGGAGCGTGTGGCTAAGTTGGCACCACACCGGGTAAAGGCTTCTTGATGCAGCGCGAAGGGGAAGCGTCCGCCCCTCACCAGGGATATCTTCATTCGGCCCTGACCTACGGGTCCGATGACGCGTTCGCCGAGGTTGCGGTTCCCTTCGTCGAGCATGGGATCGCCGCCGGGGAGCCGGTGCTCGTCGCAGTGCCGGGACCGAGCCTCGAGGGCCTGCGATCCGCGCTCGGCGGCGAGCCCGACGGGGTCACCCCGCTCACCGCCGAGGAGTGGTTCGAGACCTCGGCTGGCACCCGCGACAAGCTGGCCCGCTGGGCGAGGGAGAGGGGGGCCGCCCGGACGCGGGTGATCTGGGAACCGCCGTGGGCGACCGGGAGCGAGGCGCAAGTCCGGGACTGGGCCCGCCACGAGGCCGTTACCAACTTCGCCTTCGAGGACATGGGAGTCGATTTCATCTGCGCCTACGACGCGCGCGTGCTGCCAGGGGAGATCCTCGAGCACGCTCTCCACACCCATCCGGTGCTCGCTGAGCCGGGCGGACATTCCGCCAGCGACCGCTATGAGGAGCCGGTCGACTTCTGCCGGCGGCTCGATTCGCACATCGGGCCAATCGACGGGGAGCCCGCCGCGGTCGTGGACTTCGATCTCGCCGGCCTCCGCCAGCTGCGGCGGCTCGTCAGCTCCATGGCGACCTCCTCGGGCATTTCGGGCGCGCGCGCCGAGGGGCTGGTGCTCGCGGTCAACGAGATCGCCGGCAACGCCGTGGTGCACGGAAGGCCGCCGGCGACCCTGCGGGTCTGGTCGCGCGAGGCCGAGCTCGTCTGCGAGGTGAGCGACTCCGGAGCGGGCATCGAGGACCCGCTCGCCGGCCAGCTCATTCCTCCTGGGGAGGGCGTCGGAGGCCGTGGCATCTGGCTGGCCCGGATGCTCTGCGACGCCGTCGAGATCCGCAGCGGGCCCGGCTGCACGGTCTCGATCCACGTTGCGGCACCGGGCGGGGCACCCGCCGATCGGCTAGAGAGCGCGCAGGAGCCCGGAGTCGATCTCGCTCAGCCTGGTCGCCCCGCACAACGCCATCGTCAGGTCGAGCTCCGCAAGCACCGACCGCAGCACTATTTCGATCCCGTTCTGACCATCGAGCGCTAGGCCCCAGAGGTAGGGCCGGCCGATCAAGACGGCGTCGGCGCCGAGGGCGAGAGCCTTGAAAGCATCTGCTCCGGAGCGAATCCCGCTGTCGAGGAGGATCGCCATCCCCTCGCCGACCGCGTCCACGATCGGCGGCAGCGCGTCGAGCGACGCGATCGCGCCGTCGATCTGGCGCCCTCCGTGGTTCGAGACGACGATCCCGTCGATGCCGCGCTCGCGCGCCTCGCGAGCATCCTCGGGGTGGAGGATGCCCTTGATCACGATCGGCAGCGTCGTCTCACCGCGCAGCCATTCGAGTCGCTCCCAGGTCAGGTTCGGGTTGGCGAAGACGCCGAGGAAGCGCCCCACCGCGGCGCCGATGTCCTCCTCCGGTGTCTTCTCGAGACCCGCTTGGAACACGGGGTCCGAGAGGTATTGCGCGATCCCCACTCCCTCGAGGAAGGGGAGGTAGGCCTGCTGCAGGTCGCGGGGCTTCCAGCCCGGCACGTAGTTGTCGACGGTGAGAACGAGCGCCGAGTATCCGACGCCCTCGGCGCGGCGAACCAGGCTCGCAGCGATCTCGTCGTCGTTGGGCCAGTAGAGCTGGAACCAGCGAGGCCCATCGGCGTTCGCCTCGGCGATCTCCTCCATGGCGGTCGCCGAGGCCGTGCTGGAGATCAGTGGGAGCCGCAGTGTCGACGCCGCTCGGGCGGAGGCCAACTCCCCGTCCTCGTGGAGGAGGGTCTGCACCCCGATCGGGGCCAGCAGCACCGGGGCCGGCATCTCGGTGCCGAGCAGTTCCAGCGAGAGGTCACGTTCGGAGAGGTCCTGGCGCAGCACCCGCGGGACGATGCGCCAGCGCCTGAACGCCTCCAGGTTGGCGCGCATCGTGTCCTCGGACCCCGCGCCGCCGAAGATGTACGCGATTGCCCGCTCGTCGAGCGACTCCCGCGCCTTGGCCTCGAGCTCGGCCCAGGCCATCGGCAGCGTCGGCCGCTCGCCGGCGAGCATCCCCTTCGCGTAGATCTCGCGGTAGTAGTCGCCGAAGAGGGGGGAAGGGGGCTCGGAGCTCACTGGAAGGGGGCGTGTCCGTGCGAGGCGCGCTCCGCGGCGGCGAGCAGCTCGTCGCGATAGTCGGGATGGGCGACCGCGGCCAGGGCCTCGCCGCGCTGATGAACGGTCTTGCCCTGCAGCTCGGCGGCGCCGTACTCGGTGACGATCACGTCCACCTGATGGCGCGGGGTGGTGATCACGGCGCCGACGTCGAACCAGGGCACGATTCGTGAGTAGCGCTTGTCCGCGTGGGCGTAGGTGGAGGAGAGGCAGAGCAGGGAGGTGGCCTCCAAGGAGAGGGCGGGACCAGAGACGAAGTCCTCGTGTCCGCCGATCCCCGAGAACTGGTCGGCGTTGATCGTGTCCGCGATCACCTGACCGTGGATGTCCACCGAGAGCGCGCCGTTGATCGTCACCATTCTGCGGTTGCGGGCGATCACGGCGGGAGAGTTCACGATCGAGACGGGGAGGAAGGCGATGTCGGGGTTCTCGTCGAGCCACTCGTAGAGCTCCTGGGTACCGCCGGCGAAGGTCGCGACCGAGACACCGTCGTACTGGCCCTTCCGGTTGGTGATCTTCCCGGCCTCGTGAAGGTGCATCAGGCCGGTGGTGAACATCTCGGAGTGGGCGCCGTAGTCGCCACCGTCCCCCTCGGCGAGCAGCCCGGCGATCGTCGATGGGATCGCGCCGATGCCCGTTTGAAGCGTCGCTCCGTCCGGGATGTAGTGGCGGGCGTGCTCGGCGATTGCCCGCTCCGCGTCCCCGGGGGGCGGGTCCTCGAGGGGCAGCGGCCCCTTGTCGCTCTCGACCAGGACGTCGATCTGGTCGACGTGGAGGGCGTGCTTGTAGTCGGGCTCATAGCCCGGCGTTCGCGGGAAGAGCTCGGAGACCTCGGCGATCAGCAGGCGATTCGGGTCGTCGGCGATTCGCAGCATCTCGTCGTAGGTGCTGCCCGCGTGCAGTGAGAGGCTGCACCAGCCGTCAGCGTCGGGCGGGGCGGCCGCGGTAGCGAACACCCGGGGGGGCTGGTCCTCGAGGATCGGCTCGAAGCGGCGGAAGTCCGCCGGCGCGAAGCTGATGTTGGCGCCCTGATCGCGCAGGACCCGCTCGATCGGGCCGTAGAACCCCGACAGGTAGTGAACGTTCGGGTGGCTGAAGAGGGGGGTGAAGACGAAGAGCAGCGCGGTGAAGATCCGCAGCTCCTCCCAGTCGTCCCGCTCGCCGAGCGCCTCCAGGAGCGCGGCGGGCTGGCCGGGGCCGAGGGGCACCGCGAAGGTGTCCTTCGGTTCGAACAGGCCAGCGGCCTCTTCCGCGCTCATCCTCCGCGCCATGGCGGGGACTCTATGGCGTGACGGTCTTCTGCTTGCGCTTCTTGGGCTTCGCCAGCGGCTTCGGCGGCTTGCCGATCTGCATCGAGCAGGGCGCGCCACTGCAGTGCACGAGCTTGGCGAGCGCCTTGAGGAGGAACTTCTTGACGGGCGCGTAGCGCCCGTTCTTCCAGACCGAGTTCAGCATCAGGGGGTCGCTGGAGATGTCGTACATCTCGCGGCCGCCGTCGGAGTACTTGGTGAGCAGGTAGCGGCCCGTGCGGATCGCGCGGTACCGGGGGGCGACGATCGCGCGGGAGAGCTGCGCCGTGTGGTCCAGGTCGGTGTTCTTGACGTAGGTGCCGACCTTGACCGGGCGGCGGTGTCCGCTCGCCGCCGCCGCGGTGCCGGTCCCGGGCTCGAAGGTCGTTCCGGGCGGTCCCGTCTCGAACAGAATCGGGCGCGTCGACTTCTGCGCCGGATTCTGCGCCAGAGGGAGCATCGACTGGCCGTCCTGCGGAAGGCCTGGCTTCGCGCCCGTCATCTGCAGGATCGTCGAAGCGATGTCCCCGTTCCAGACGAGACTCCTGGGCTGGGAGCCGGCCGGGACGCCGGGCCCGCGGATGAGCAGCGGCACCTGCGTGGAGGGGTCGTAGGGGACGAACTTGCCCTGATGCAGGCGGTGCTGGCCCTGCATGAAGCCCTGGTCCGAGGTGAAGATCAGATAGGTGTTGTCGAGGGCGCCGTGCGACTGCAGGTCGTTGACGATCTTCTCGACAGCGTCATCGACCGAGAGCAGCGTCTCGAGGCGGTGCTGGTAGCGGGTCTGGATCTTCGCGATCAGGCCGGGACCGAAGCGCTTGATCCGCTTGATCCAGGCGGGCTTGTCCTTGACGTTCTTCTCGTTGAAGCTCGCATCGACCGGGAGCGGGGCGGTGGCGAAGGCGTTGGCGTACTTCGGGGCCGGCGTGGCGGGATCGTGAGGCGCGAAGAACTGGACCTGCATGTAGAGCGGGTTGTTCGGGAAGTTCGCCAGGTGGTTGTCGATTCGATCGACCGCCAGATCGGAGTAGACGTCGGTCGAGTATTCGTCCGGGCTGTAGTTCGTCGGCACGCCGTTCTGGTCGAGGGTGAACCCCGTGTAGGAGGACGGCGGCCCGATGAAGCCGTAGAACTCGCCCTTGGAGGCGGCACCCGTTCCGCCGGCGAAGGGTCCCCAACCGGGAGGCACGTAGGTGGGGCCGCCGACGGCCGGGTCAGCGAAACCATTCGGCATCTTGCCGATGTGAATCGTGCGATAGCCATCGGCCTGCAGCCAGACCGGCAGGTCGTTCTTGTCGTTGAAGGACTGATATCCGCCCTGTGGTGGCGTGTTGCCGAGCACGCCCGTGTTGTGGGCATACTCACCCGTCTGGACCGTGACCCGCGAGGGGCAGCAGAGCGGGTCAGAGGCATATGCATGGAGGAAGCTGGCGCCCGCGTTGCCGATCAGCGCCTGGGTCTTCGGCATCACCGCCATGTCCCGGACGGTCTGATCGTCCGTGGTGAACATGATCACGTTGGGCTTGCTGCTCGCCGCGCGCGAGGTCTCGCCGCG
>DASUPK010000018.1:0-6370 GCA_036276255.1 Solirubrobacterales bacterium | reverse complement strand
GTCGGGGCAGAGGATCCAGCGGATCAACACGTCCGGATCACGTGCCCAGCGTGAGAACTCAGCGCTCACGTGGAGCGTCGCGGTCTCCGTGACGACCCCGAGGCCCTCGTAGGTGACGCCGATCTGGCCGGCGACCCGACGGCCGCCGTCGGCGCCGATCAGGTAGTCGCTGCGAACCGCGTAGGACTCGCCGGTCTCGTTGTCCCGGACCACGGCGGTCACGCCGTCGTCGTCCTGCGTAAGCTCGAGCAGCTCGTGGTTGAAGCGGATCCGTCCGGGCGAAAGCCTCTCGGCGCCCGCCTTCAGGATCGGTTCGAGCCGGACCTGCGGCAGGTTGAGCTGATGCCATGGGCTGGCCGATCGCCAGAGCTGGTTCTCCCCGCCGGCGCCCCAGCTCTCGAGCTTCGCGATCCGCCGGCCGGCATCGGGGTCCGCGCCCACGAAGCCGGCGTAATAGGCCGTCGCGGCCATCTGGCTCGGCGGGGTGCTGCGGTCGGCGATCTCACCGGCGACCCCGCAGTCCTCCAGGATCTCCATCGCCCGCTGATTCAGAACGTGGGCCTTGGGCAGGTCTGAGGTGACCGGGCGCGCACTGACCAGGAGGTGGTCGACATTCTGGCGAGCGAGCAGCATGGAAGCAGTCAGTCCCGCTCCCCCGCCTCCGACGATCAACACTGGCACGCGCTGCTGGTCCATATCCGCTCCTCCGAGGCTCGTCGTCACAGGCTGGCGGGCACGCTACCGAAGTGGTTTTGTAATGTCAACTCCAATCTTGGCTACAGTGCGTGTGTGGCTTCGCCCGAGGTAACCCCGAATCGACGTGGCACGCGCTCGCGTGAGCTCGTCCTCGACGCCGCGGAGCGCCTGATGGCGGAGAAGGGCTACGGGGCCGCGACCGTGGCTGCGCTGGTGGACGAGGCCGGGATCCCGCCGAGCTCCGTCTATCACTACTTCGACTCGAAGGAGGGAGTCCTGCTCGCGGTGATGGAGCGCGGCGCGGCGCGGTTCTTCGAAGCCCTGCCCGACTTCGATCGGCTGCTTGGTTCGCAATCCGAGCACCTGCATGCACTCGTCGAAGCCGCTGCGGCGGCGCTCGAGCGCAATCCGAACTTCCTGCGCATCCTGGTGGTAATGGCCACCCAGCCCGTCAACGCCGATGGCGGCGAGGTCCACCGCGTGGTGGACCTAGTGCGCGAGATGGCGCTGAACCGGCTCCGGAACCAGATGGAGATCGTCTTCGGCGTTGATCGGCACGGCGAGACTGCGGACCATTTGGCGCGCTTCGGACTCGCCGCCGTCGACGGGGCCTTTGTCGCGCAGCAGTCGAATCCCAAGCTCCGCCTGGGCGACCTGCTCCGGCACCTGCCGGCGGCCCTGATAGCGGTGCGGCGGGACCTCGCATAGCGCCGTCTGTGAGACCGGCCTCTCCAAGGGCCTGCTCGGCGGCGGTGCGCCCGAGAGTAGTTCATGACGGTCGAGGGTTCGGCGTTTGGCCCCTCGATCGGAGGCCCAGATCGCGCCACCCGGCTCGACTGGGATCTCAGTCCCCGTCAGCCTTCGACAGCCTGCGTTCCCCAACGGATGCCGAGCACGATGATCCGCCGCGTCACGATGATCGCACCGACCAGCCCGAGCATCTCAAGGCTGTTTGCGCTGGCGAGCCTGATCAGGCCGGCGGCGAGCAGGAACTCGAGCCCGAGCGTGATGTGATTCGCGAGCGCCGAGGCGGCGTGGCGGCCGGCGAAGATCGACAGGCATGCGCCGACGATGATGATCGCCGAGGCAATCGCGAAAGGAACCGCAGCGACCGCCGAGGTCAGCTCCGAAGGCAGGTGCCCGACGCTCATCCGGGGCCCGGCTTCGGCTCGGGCAGGTCTCCCGGCATCGCGAGCATCCCCTTCTTCTCCATCTCAGCCGCCTTCTCAACATCCTGGGCAAGGAAGTAGTTGAGGAGAGTCCTGATAGCAGCGATTGCCGCCAGCTGCTCGATGTCGTTCCAGCTCGGAGAAACCGCCGTCTTCAAGATGTCAGCGGCGAGCTGAAACTCGAGCCCGAGGGCAAGGAAGCGGCCAAGAAGGAGTCGCACATGCTCGTAGGCGACCGGCCTGATGCGGAGCTCGGAGAGCAGGTAGACCATCGCCGCAACCAGGACCCCGACCGCGATCACGGTGGCGCCGATCAGCTCGACGACCGGAATGAACTTGCCGACCGCGGTGTGTAGCCAGTCCTCTAGAGCGGTGCCCGTGACGATGGGCAGACAATAGGTTCGGCCCCCGATGGATCGGCGGCTGGATCAGGATCGCGCTAGATCAGGTTCGGGTCGGCGACCACTTCGACCATCGCCGGGCCGTCGTGGGCGAGCGCCTTGGCGATCGCACCGTCGAGTTGCGCGGGCTCGGTCACGCGTATGCCCAACGCACCGCAGTTCTCCGCGTACTTGGAGAAGTCGGGATTGGTGAGCTGCGTCTGCCAGACGTCCCACTCCCCCGCGGCCTGCTCCTTTGAGATCTTGCCCAGCTGACCGTTGTTGAGCAATACGTGGGTGATGTTCATGTTGTGCCGAACGGCAGTGGTCACCTCGGCCATGTACTGGCCGAAGCCGCCGTCGCCGGTGACGCAGACGATCGGCTGGTCCGGCCTCGCCGCGGCGGCACCGATCGCCGCCGGATAGCCGAACCCGATCGACCCGAGGTAGCCGGACATGAGGACGCGCTGGGAGCCCGAGCACTCGAAGTAGCGTCCGAAGGAGTAGGTGTTGTTGCCGACGTCGACGGCGATCACAGCGTCGTCGGGAACCAGCTTGCTCATCGAGGCGAAGACCGCGGCCGATGCAACTCCGTTGCCGCGGTCATCGACGGCGCGGTTCGCCTTCTCGGCGTTCCAGATCTCCTTGCGGGCGGCGACGTCGCTCCGCTGGTCGGTCGCGGCGAGATTCGTGCCCTCCAGGCGCTCGGCGAACAACTTGGCGGTGACGCCGATCTCACCCCAGACCGGGATCTCGACGGCGTGGAACTTGCCGAGCTGTAGCGGGTCGTAGTCGACCTGGATGATCGGGTGCCCGGGGTAGATGCCGGTGTGGTTCGAGAACGAGGCGCCGAAGACGAGCAGCAGGTCGGCTTCATTCATCACCCAGCTCGCCACCGGCGTACCGCTGCGGCCGAGAACGCCGCAACCAAGCGGGTGATCGTCGCCGATCTGGCCCTTGGCCTTGAAGGTCGTAATCACCGGTGCGCCGAGGGTCTCGGCCAAGGAGATCACGCCGTCCATCTGATCGCGGGCGCCGTGACCGACGATGATCACCGGGCGCTCGGCCTTCTCGAGCTTGGCGATGGCGCGGTCGACCTGATCGGCCGGAGGAGTGATCTGCCGCTCCGTGAGCCGCCCGGCCGGCGGCACCGTCTCCTCCTCAGGGGCAGGCTCGGTCTGCACGTTGTCGGGAAAGATCAGGTGAGCGGGGGCCGACTGGAGGATCGCGTTCTTGCAGGCAAGCGCCATCAGCTCCGTGTGCTTGGAGGATGGAAGAACGGTCTGCGACCAGCAGGCGACTGACTCGAACGCCTTGTCGAGCGGCACCTCCTGAAACGCGCCCGGACCCAGAACCTGGACCTCGACCTGACCGGTGAGGGCGAGGACCGGCGACCGGTCAACCTTCGCGTCCCACATGCCGGTCAGCAGGTTGGTGGCGCCGGGCCCGGCGATCGTCAGACAGGCGGCGGGCTTGCCCGTCAACTTGCCGTAGGCCGAAGCTGCGAAGGCGGCGGCGCCCTCATGGCGGATGCCGATGTAGGTGAGGTTCCCGGATTCCTCCTGACGGCGGATCGCGTCGGCGAGACCGAGGTTCGAGTGACCGACCATTCCGAAGACGTGCTCGACGCCCCATTCGACCATCGTCTCGACCATCGCATCGGTGACTGTGCGCTCGTGCATGGCAGGGGCCTCGATGCCCACGTAGATGCCGTCGTCTCTGATCTCGAGCGGATAGCAGGTGGCCTCGTCCTCGAACCCCGGCGACTGCCCAGTCAGCGGGTCGTAGTCGAAACCGTGCCAGGGACAGCGCAGCAGGCCGTTCTCGATCGAGCCCTCACCCAGCGGTCCGCCCTGGTGCGGGCAGTGGTTGTCGAGCGCGGCGTACTTGCCCTCGAAATGAACGAGAGCGCAGCTCCTGAGCCCGGCGGTGACGGTGGTCACGCGGCCCTCGGGGAGTCCGTCGGACTCGAGCACCTTGTGCCATTCAACCGTGCCCTTGGATCCGTTTTCGCTCACTTCGACTCCATTTCGTCGAGGGCTTCCTTGCGGGTGCGGCAGAAGTCGAGCGCCAGAGAGAGCTGATCCACACTAGCGGCGAGCTCCGAGAAATCGAGCTCGGCGCCCGTGAAGCCCTTGGCCTGCCAAAGCTCGCCTGATGCCTTCCCCGACCACGGCCCGACGTAGAGGTAGGGCTCCTCGTGCTCGGCGTCGCCGGGAGAGAAGCCGTAATTCGCCCGGCTGCCGTCCTTTTCGGAGCCGGCCTCGATCGCGAGGTCGAAATGCTCGGGCCAGAGGTTTGCCTCGGAGGGGTCGTCCCCGGACCAATCCGAGCGGAGCTGCTCGAGCACCGCATCGGCGAGGGCGTACCAGCGCCCTAGTTGCTCAGCGGCTGCCGGATCGATCTCGAGCTGCACGGCGACAGTCGGCGCCCCACCGGGAAAGAGATCGTGTCCGATCAGCTCGGCCCCTGCCGCAATCGTGGTCAGCCGCTCGCGTTTCTCCTCGTCACCGCGCCGCACGACGAGCTCAGCCCCATCGACGCGAACCTGGCATTTCTCGCCCTCCCACTCGAATGGGGGCATGCCGAAGCCACCGGGCGTGGCCTGCAGCGCGATCTCGTTGTCCGGCTTGCGCGCCGGGGCGACCAGCTGCTCAGCGACAAGGTGAAGCGCTTCGCGAGTCGCCGCGAATCCCTCAACCAAGGGGCCGAGCGGTTCACTTGTCCGCGCTGTCATTTGACCGCCTTTCCGTTCGAGCGAAGCACGTACCAGTAACCACCGAACTCGACCGCAGCCTGGCAGTTGACCTCACCGGGGGAGCGGTCGCCTTGGTAGTAGTAAACGGGATGGCCTGCGTAGGTGGCCTGGAGCTTCCCATCGCTGCGCCGGGTCGTTCCGACAAGTCCGGGCTTGGCACCCGAGATGGCCGTCGGCGCCGATTTGACGATGTACGGCGGCCAGGCCGTGGCGCAGTCACCCGAGCACCTGCTGCCCTGGCCACTGTCTGAAGTGAACAGGTAGAGCGCCCGGCCACGGCCATCGGCGAGGATGCGCCCGTAGTCGCTGCCGATCACCTTCAGCTTCGGGCCACGCGGATTGGGTGCAGCTGATGTGCTGGCCCCATGCGTCGTCGCCGAGACCACCGGGTCGTCCTCGGCGCTCGAGCTCGAGGAGCCGCATCCGGCAAAGGCGGCCGCAACTATCGCGGCGAGCGGAAGGATCCTGAAGCGCATGGCGAGCAGTACCGAGAGGTATCTGTCTGTTACACAGCAGACGATCGCCGTTCTGATGCGAGGCCGCTATTGGTTCCTCGCCAAACACCGAATTGGAAGGAACGTGATTTGGATGACAACGAATCAGCAGGAGTCCGACGGCGCGACACGAGTGTCCTACATCCTCGGCGTCCCCTTGGCAGAGAACGTCGTGCGGCAGTGGCCGCAGATGAACGAGATCGTCCGCACGAGCAAGCTAGTCGCCGACGTCGAAGGGAACTTCCCCGAACTCACCCTGGAGGTAGGCAGACGTCTGCAGCTCGACGACGTTGTCGTGGTCGAATGGACCTGCGACTACGGCGACGGACGCCTCTACCGGAACGTGACCATCGGCGAGCTGGAGGACGGGAAGGCTGTGCGCGTCACCGACTACTGGGGCGAGCCCACCACGACGCCCGAGTGGCGCCAGGAGCTGACCGCTCGACTCGAGATGCCCGGCGACGGCATCTGGCCGGACGGAGAGCATCTCAGCCACTACTAGAGGTGTTCATGAGCCAATGCGCGAGCCTGCGAGGGACATGGTCGGCGCCTACCCCTCGGACAACAGGCTCTATGACCGCATGCTGGCGAAACCTGCTCGGCTCGAGGACGCGCATTGCGGAGGGGACGGGAGGGTATTTAGGGAGTGGAAGACGGCTCGCTCGGCGCGCGGTACTCGGGATTGGGATGGTCGGGCATCGAGAGATCCCAGGCGTAGGTGGAGTTGCCGTAGGCCGGGACACCCCCAGCGTCCTTGAGCATGCGAGCGAAGTGGAGAATGTTCCAGGTCATGAACGTCGTGTTGCGGGTGGTCCACGCGTTCTCCGGGCCGCCGCTTCCCGGGTCGGCGTAGGAATCGCCGGGACCAGCCTC
>DASUPK010000017.1:0-13136 GCA_036276255.1 Solirubrobacterales bacterium | reverse complement strand
CGGTCGATCTGGGCGACGTTCCCGATCTCCGACGTGCCCTGCGCGGCCAGCGCGGCGATGAGCATCGCCATGCCGGCGCGGATGTCCGGGCTCTCGAGCCGAGCGCCATGAAGACGGCTCGGACCGCTGACGATCGCCCTGTGGGGATCGCACAGCGTGATCCGAGCGCCCATCGCGACGAGCTTGTCGACGAAGAACAGCCGGTTCTCGAACATCTTCTCGAAGATCAGGATCGTCCCATCGGCCTGCGTCGCCAGGGCCAGGGCGATCGAGGTGAGGTCGGCCGGGAACGCGGGCCAGGGGCCGTCGTCGATCTTGGGGATCGCGTCGCCCTGGTCGTCGCGGACGGTCAGCTTCTGCTCAGGTGGGACGAGCAGGTCGTTCCCTTCGATCATCGTCTGCAGTCCGATGCGGCGGAAGTGACGGCGGATCCCCTCGAGGTCCTGCGGGACGACGTCGCGGATCCGCAGCTCGCCGCTGGTCGCGGCGGCCAGCGCCATGAAGCTGGCGATCTCGATGTGATCGGGAGAGACGTCGTGCTCCGCGCCGCCCAGCTTCTCCTGCCCGTGCACGGTCATCACGTTCGAGCCGATCTGGTCGACCTGCGCGCCCATCTTGCAGAGCAGCCTGGCGAGGTCCTGGACGTGCGGCTCGGAGGCGGCGTTCTCGATCGTCGTCGGCCCGGGAGTCAGCGCCGCGGCGAGCAGCGCGTTCTCGGTCCCCATGACCGACGGCTCGTCCATGAAGATTCGTTGCGGGGTGAGGCCCTCGGGCGGAGCCGAGAGCTCGATCCAGACGTCGCCGTCGACCTTCGCGCCGAGGTTTCGGAAGGCGTCCAGGTGAGCGTCCAGGCGGCGGCGCCCGATGGTGTCCCCGCCGGGCGGCGGCATCTTCACCTCGCCGAAGCGCGCGAGCAGCGGCCCGGCGACGAGGAAGGACGCGCGGATCCGGTTGGAGAGCTCCTCGTCAACCTCGGTGCCGGCGATCGTGTCTCCCTGCAGCCTGACCTCGTTCTCACCGGTCCAGGCGACCTTCACCCCGAGGCGTTCGAGCAGCCCAAGCATGGACTCGACGTCGCGGATGCGCGGGACGTTGCCTACGAGCAGCTCCTCCTCGGTGAGCAGGCAGGCGGCGAGAATTGGGAGCGCGGCGTTCTTGTTGCCCGCCGGAACGATCTCTCCGGAGAGCGGAACGCCGCCCTGAATGATGAATTTCTCCATGGGCGCCTAGAGTAGCCAGCCTCATGGCGGTTCTCTCAAGAGACGATGCATGGGAGCTCGTCACCGAATGGATCGACTCGGAGTCGCTCCGAAAGCACCTGCTCGGAGTCGAGGCTGCGATGCGCGCCTACGCCCGCAAGTGGGATGAGGACGAGGAGCTCTACGCGGTCACCGGCCTGGTCCACGACCTCGACTACGAGCGCTACCCGGACCTCGAGACCGGCCACCCCCGCTACGCGATCAAGGAGCTGGACGAGCGCGGCTACCCGCGGGAGGTGATCGACGCCGTCGCCGGCCACGCCGACTTCATGGGTGTCCCGCGCGAGACGCGCATGGCCAAGACGCTCTACGCCGTCGATGAGCTCTCTGGCTTCGTGGCCGCCTGTGCGCTGGTCCGGCCCACCGGGTTCGAGGGCATGAAGCCGAAATCCGTCAAGAAGAAGCTGAAGCAGCCATCGTTCGCGGCCGCCGTCAACCGCGACGAGGTGCAGAGGGGGATCGACGAGCTCGGCGTCGATCAGGACGAGCACATCGCCCTGATCATCGAGGCGCTGGACGAGCGCTCCGATGAGCTGGGGCTGTGACCCGCTGGCTCAAGATCACCCTCGGCGTGATCGGCGGGCTGATCGTCCTGCTGCTGCTCAACGCCCTCGTCGTCTCCAACGAGACGAAGAGCGCCTACGTCCGCGACGACGGCGCGCGCCTCATCGGTACCTCGAGCGGAACGCTCCAGGTGCTCGATCAGGGCAACCCGCAGGGATCGCCCATCGTGCTGCTGCACTGCGCGACCTGCTCGATGGACTGGTGGGACAACCTCGCGCCGCTGCTCGAGGCGGACCACCGCGTGATCCGCATCGACCTGCTCGGCATGGGCGGCTCGGACAAGCCGGGCTCCGGCTACTCGATCGATGACCAGGCGAGCGCCGTCGCGGAGGTGCTCGCGAAGCTCCACGTCGTCGGCGCAACCGTGGTCGGCCATTCACTCGGCGGGAGCGTCGCGGTCGACCTGGCCGAGCAGAGCCCGCAGATCGCCACGCGGCTGGTGATCATCGATCAGTCCGCGGAGGACGGCTTCGAGCACGAGTCCCTCGGGGAGCACATGAGCACCTGGCCCGTGATCGGACAGGCCATCGCGCGCCTGGTGCAGATCGCCCCGGCCTCCAAGGTGCGCGACGAGTACGACCAGGCGTTTGCGCCTGGCTTCAACATCTCGAGCGGCTTCGACAATCCCGACCAGCCGGTCGACGACCTGCGGGCGATGACCTACACCGCGGTCAAGGACACGCTCGCCGGGGAGCAGGACTACGTCGACCAGAGCCCGCTCGACCTGCGGCTGGCGGCCCTCCATGTGCCGGTCCTGGTCATCTTCGGCGCCGAGGATCAGATCTACGACGCGCAGGCGGCTATCGCCCGCTACCGCGCCAACGTGCCCGGCGCCCAGACCCACCTGATTCCCGGCGCCGGCCACTCGCCCAGCGTGGAGAAGCCCGATCTCGTGGCTCCACTGATCCTGGCGTTCGCGAAGCCGCCGCCGGCGCCGAAGCCGCCGAAGCCTCCGGTGAAGAAGGCTCCCGCGAAGAAGCCCGCGGCGAAGAAGAACAAGAAGAAGGCTCAGAAATAGCGAAACGGCCCGGTTTCCCGGGCCGTCTCTGTTTGAACTGACCTGATTGACCTTGCGGTCAACCCGTCTTGTTCAAGTGCGATCACCCTAGCGTCTGCAACGGCCACGTCAATGGGGTGAAACGCGAGATCCCGCGTTTTGCGGCGATCGGCGAATTTGACCGTCTCCCGGATCGCCGGAAAAACCGGGATTATTGCCAGCGGCCCCCCGCCTTCGCCCAAGAGGTCATGTGTTCGACCGAGCAGAAGCCGTCGCCGATCCGGTGCTCCCCGCGATGCCGGACCAGCAGCACGTGGGTGTCGATGAGCTCGGTGTCGCAGTGGGAGCAGTGGGTGACGGCCTCGTCCAGCGCGGGCGGCTCGGTCATCCCGCCGGCCTCCCAGTGGGCGTCCTGGATCGACCACGGGATCAGATGCTCGAGCCGGCAGAAGACGGCGCGGCGCTCGCCCGTGGATCCGGCCGCGGTGTTTGTGGCGGCCGGCAAGAGGTAGCCCCGGAAGCCGTCGCCGGGCTCCACCTCCGCTCCACACCAGGTGCAGCTCTCGTTCATCTCCGGATAGCCTCGCATCCGATGGCCGACGTGTGCATAGTCGTGCTCGAGGGCGACCAGACCGGGCAGGAGCTGCTCGAACAGGCGCTGCGCGTGCTGGCTCCGGACGTGATCGGGCTGGAGATCGAGCTTGACCGCTTCGATCTCTCCCTCGAGAACCGGCGACGCACCCGGAACAAGGTCTGCACGGAGGCTGCCCGCGCCATGATGCGAGGGCGCGCCGACAGGCGCGACCCGTTTAGTGGGGTGGGCTTCGGGATCAAGGCCGCGACGGTCACCCCGGAGGGCGCCGACGACGTCGGCAGTCCCAACCGCCTGATCCGCGAGGCGATCGACGGCAAGGTGATCGTCCGGACCGGCCGCCGGATTCCCGGCGTCAGCCCCCACGCCGGGATCCACCATCCGATCTCCGTGGTCCGGATGGCCGTCGAGGACGCCTACGGCGCCGATGAGTCGAGGCGTCCGGAGGTCGGCGACGAGGTCGCCCAGCGCACCGAGGTGATCCATCGATCGAACTGCCGTGCCGTCGCCGAGTACGCATTCCGGACCGCCAAGGAGATCCGCGGCCGCGTCTTCGGCGGGCCGAAGTGGACGGTCAGCCCCGTCTACGAGGGGATGCTGAAGGAGGAGATGGATGCCGCGGCCGAGCGGCACCCGGAGGTGGGCTACGAGCCGCTGCTGATCGACGCGACCTACGCCGGCCTGCTCACCGGCCGCGCCGATGCGCCGCTCGTCATCCCCAGCCTCAACCGCGACGGCGACCTGCTCTCCGACTTCGTCCTGCCACTTTTCGGATCGATCGCGGGCGCCGAGTCGGTGCTGCTCGCCCTCGACGCCGACCTGCGGGTGCGAGTGGCGATGAGCGAGGCTCCGCACGGAACCGCGCCCGCCCTGGAGGGCAAGGACATCGCCAACCCGATGGGCATGATCCTCGCCGCTGCGGCGGTCCTCCACTACGCCGGCGTCGCCGGGGTCGAGGAGGCCGGCCGGGCCTCGCGGGCCGTCTACGAGGCCGTGCTGGGCACCGCGGCCGCCGGGATCCGCACCCCCGACCTGAAGGGCCACGCGAGCACCACCGAGTTCACTGACGCGGTGATCGACCGGCTCAGATGACCGGGGCGGTGCTGGTGGGGCCGGTCGGCTCGGTGTCCACCACCCGCCGCCACTCGGTGATGTGACCGTCGTGGATCACGAAGGCGGTCTTGGCCGCCTCGCCCACCCCGTTCCCACATTGGCCCGGACCCGGGCGCTCCGTCAGGACGAAGGTGGCGACTGTGTACTTGCCCGTGGTGCTCGCCGCGGTCAGCCTCGCCCCGCAGGGCAGCGACTGGTTGAAGGCCTCGATCGCCGGGCGGGTCGTGAGCCGAAGCGGCGCCGTCCCGTTCTGGACCACGGTGGGGATCGTGAACCTGTCGCTCGCCGCCGAGATATCCCCGGAGCGCAGCTCATCGGCCCAGCTCTGGATCACCTGCACCGCGTCAGCGTCCGCGTTGCCGGCGACGGTTTTCGGCCGCTCCGAGGACGAGGACCCGCAGCCGGCGAGCATCGCCGCGGCGAGGCACAGGGCGACGAGCGCTCTAGTCCTGATCGCGCTGCTCCGAGTGCTGGCGCTCGGCCAGCTTCCGCTCGAGATAGGCGGACTTGTCGGCGCGGCGGCGATGCTGGCGCTCCTCCTCCGGTGTGATCGAGTCGGGGATCGCCTCGTGCTCCTCCGTCGCGCGCTCCCGCTGGGCCAGCCGCAGCTCCTCGGTGGTCGGCTCTCTCTTCGGCATCGACTGAGATTAGCCCCAGTCCCTTGACTGATCCAGGCTGGTATACGAACATACGTTCGATGCCCGTCGCATGCGCCCTGATCCCCCGCTTCCGGCTGATCGCAGCGACCGCCGGACCGGCATCAAACGGGTCGCGCTGTCACGCGCCCTCGCATCAACTGGGGCGCCCCGCCGCACTGGCGCCGGAGCCGGGCACCGCACAGCTGATCGGGGAGGTAACGGAAGCGGCGGAGCGCTTCGGCCTGCGGGCCGGGATGAGGATGGGCGAGGCGCTCTCGCGCTGCCCCGAGCTGGCTCTGGTGGCCCCCGATCCCGAGCGGGCCGAGCGCGCCTGGGAGGAGGCGCTGCGGCGTCTGGAGGGGATCGGAGCGCAGGTCGAGTCCGACTGCGCCGGCGAGGCGTTCTTCGAGGCGGGTGGCTTGAGCCGGCTCTGGGGAGGGATCGAGGGGGTGCTGAAGCGGGCCCGCCAGCAGCTCGGCCGCTCGGTGCGGCTTGGTGCCGGGCCGGTGCGTTTCTGCGCCTACGTGGCCGCAGCAAGTTCCGCCGGCATCGTCCCGGACGGGAAGGCAGACGAGTTCCTCGAGCCACTGCCGGTTTCTCTGCTCTGTGGCCGGCTCGGTGGCGAGGAAGCCGACGATCTTCCGAACGAGCTGGAGCGGCTCGGGATCTCCACCCTCGGCCGGCTCGCCGGGCTGCCGCGAGACGCGGTCGCCGACCGCTTCGGGCGGCTCGGCCTGCGCGCCTGGCGCCTGGCGCGCGGCGAGGACGATCCTCTGCGCCCGAGATCGGTGCGGGAGCCGCTCGCCGTCGAGCTGGAGCTGCCCGAGGCCGTCTCCGGCCAGCAGCTCGAGAGATCGCTCGAGCTGCTCATCTCCCGCCTGCTCGCTCACGGCGGCAGGCGCGGCAGGACGCTGCGGACGCTCCGCCTCTCCGCCCGGCTGGCGGCAGGCGGTGGCTGGCGGCGTCAGGTGGCGCTGCGCCGGGCGAGCGCGGATCGGCCCCGGCTCGCCGACGCCCTCCTCCCCCACCTCGCCCTGCTGCCGGCTCCGGCGGCGACGCTGCGGCTGGAGGCGCTGGCCCTTGGGCCCGAGACCGGCGAGCAGCTCTCCCTCTCCAGCCCCGAGGAGGGGCGGCGCAGGCGCATCTCGGAGGCGGTCCGGCAGACGCGCTCGGTAGCCGGCGCGGACTCGCTGATGCGGGTGCTCGAGGTGGATCCGGAGTCGCGGGTACCGGAGCGCCGCGAGGTGCTGATGCCCTGGACCGAAGAACCGTGAAGCCCGGGCGCGTCAACAAGCCTTGGCCGGTCCCGGTGCAGGCCGGCCCGGATGGCTCCCCCCGGGCGGTCGGCCGTCTCGCCGTCGAGTCGATCCGGGAGGAGTGGCTGGTCGAGGACGGCTGGTGGACCCAGAAACCCCTGCAAAGGAGGTATTTCGAAGTAGTCCTGGAGGACGGCTCGGATGTCGTCGTCTTCTTCGAGCCCGACTCTGGTCGCTGGTTCCGCCAGCGGGACTGATGGGCGCTCCCGATTACGTCGAGCTCCACTGCCACTCGGCCTACTCCTTCCTGGACGGCGCCTCTGACCCGGCCGAGCTGGCGGCGGCGGCGGCCGAGCTCGGCCACGAGGCCCTGGCGCTGACCGACCACGACAACGTCTGCGGAGCTATGGAGTTCGCGCACGCCTGCAAGGGGGTCGGTGTCCAGCCGATCATCGGCTGTGAGCTGACGGTCGAGGTGCCGCGGCGGCTGCCGCGCCCCGTCCACGTCACGCTCCTGGTGGAGAGCGCGCGGGGCTGGGCCAGCCTCTGCCGGCTGATCACCGAGGCCCACCGGGGGACGCGCGATGGAGCCGGAATGAGAGACCCGTTGCCCCCCTCGATCACGATTGACGAGCTCGAGCGCCACACCGAGGGGCTGGTCTGCCTCTCGGGCTGCGCCCGCGACGGCGCCGTGGCCGGCAGCTGGGAGCGCGGCGATCCGGCCGCCGCCGCCCACCTGGCCGAGCGTCTGCTGCGTGCCTTCGGCCCGGACCACTTCCGGGTCGAGCTGCAGCGGCCGTTCTGGCGGCATGACCGCTCGCGGAACCGCTGGCTCGTCTCGCTGGCGGAGCGGCTCGGCGTTCCGCCGGTCGCGACCGGCGACGCGCACGCCCACGAGCGCTCGCGTCTCCCCCTCCAGGACGCGATGGTGGCGGTGCGGCTCGGGGCGACGCTGGACGAGACCGAGGGGCTGCGCCGCGGAAACTCCGCCTCCACCCTGCTTGCATGCGAGGGTGCGCCGCAAGGCGCAACCCGTTCAATGTCGGCGATGGCGCGCTTCCGGGACCATCCCGAGGCCGTCGCCGAGACGGCACGGCTCGCCGAGCGCCTGCGCTTCGACCTGACGCGGGAGATCGGCTACAGCTATCCCGGCGCGGAGGATGCAGGCGCGGACCGCCGCCTGGCTGAGCGCTGCGGGGTACGCCTGGTACACCGCTACGAGGGGACCGCCCATCGCGCCGAGGCCGAGCGGCGCCTCGAGGAGGAGTTGGCGCTGATCAGACAGCTGCGGCTCTCGGGCTTCTTCCTTCTCCACCAGGACATGCTGGAGCTGGCCCGCGAGGTCGCGGCCGAGGTGCGCGGCCCGGAGTCCGCGCGACGGCTGCTGCCGCCCGGCCGCGGGCGCGGCTCCAGCGTCAGCTCGCTGGTCTGCTACCTGACGGGCCTCTCCCACATCGATCCGGTCGAGAACGACCTCTTCCTGGGCCGCTTCCTGAATGAGGAGCTCACCGAGGTCCCCGACATCGACCTCGACTTCCCCCGGGACATCCGGGAGAAGCTGATCCCGCGGGTGCACGAGCGCTACGGGCCGGAACGCTCGGCGCTGGTCGCCTCGTTCGCCACCTACAGAGCCCGAGGCGCGATCCGCGACCTCGGCAAGGCGCTGGGCCTGCCGCTCGGCGAGGTGGAGCGCTTCGCCCGCGCCGTGGACGTCTACGAGGCCAGCCGCGATGCATGGGCACGGATGGAGGAGACGCTGGGCAAGCTGCGCGCCCGCTCCCCGCGCTGGCGCGCCCTCGCCGATCTGCTGCCGGAGATCGCGGGTCTCCCCCGGCACATCTCCCAGCACCCCGGGGGGATGGTGATCTCGACCACTCCGCTGATCGAGCTCTGTCCCGTGCAGCCCGCGGCGATGGAGGGGCGCCAGATCGCGCAGTGGGACAAGGACTCGTGCGCGGACGCGGGCTTCCTGAAGATCGATCTGCTCGGGCTCGGGATGCTCTCCGCAGTCGAGCGCTGCGTCGACGAGATCGCGCGCACCCGCGGCGAGCGGATTGACCTCTCGCACGTCCCGCTCGACGACGGCCAGGTCTGGTCGGCGATCCAGCGGGCCGAGACCACCGGCGTCTTCCAGATCGAGAGCCGGGCGCAGATGCAGATGCTGCCTCGCACCCTGCCGGAGAGCCTCGATGACCTGACCGTGCAGGTGGCGCTGGTGCGGCCCGGCCCGATCCAGGGCGGCGCCGTCCATCCCTACATCGAGCGGCGCAAGCGCCTGCGGGAGAACCCCGCCTACGAGGTCCCCTATGAGCACCCCTCGCTCGAGCCCGCGCTCCGGGACACCCTGGGCGCGATCGTCTTCCAGGACCAGGTGCTCGAGGTGGCGATGGCGCTGGCCGGCTTCTCGGTCGGCGAGGCGGAGGGGCTGCGGCGGGCGATGAGCCGCAAGCGCTCCCAGGCGGCGATGGAGCGCTATCGCGTGCGGTTCATCGAGGGCGCGACCGGGCGCGGGGTCTCGCGCGAGGTGGCCGAGCGGGTCTTCGGCCAGATCGAGGGCTTCTCCGGCTTCGGCTTCCCCAAGTCCCACTCAGCCGCGTTCGGCCTGCTCGCCTACCAGTCGATGTGGCTGCGAGTCCACTACGGCCCGGAGCTGCTCTGCGCGCTGCTGAACGAGCAGCCGATGGGCTTCTATCCGCCGGACGCGCTGGTCCACGAGGCGCAGCGGCGTGGCCTCGAGATCCTCCCTCCGGACGTCAACGTCAGCGAGCTGGATTGCCGGGTGGAGACGACGGGCGCGACCGCGGGCTCGGAGGGCAACCCACCGGTCCGGATCGGCCTCGGGTACGTCGCGGAGGTGGTCGAGATCGATGCCTGTGCCGTGATCAACGAGCGCCGCCGCGGCGGCTCGTACCGAAGCATCTCGGACCTCGCCGGACGCTCAGGAGCGGGCGCCGCGGCCCTGCAGCGGCTGGCCTGGTCCGGTGCCTGCGATGGCCTGGTCCAGGGCTCGTCGATGCCGGCGGACCCTGACGACGAGCTGCGGCGCCCCGCTCTCTGGGAAGTGGGCGGCGCGGCTCGGGCCACCTGCGGCGACGACGGGGCGCAGCTGGCACTTCCGCTCGACGGATCCCCCACCCCGCCGCTCCCGCAGCTCGGGCCGTGGGAGCGGATCGTGGCCGACTACCGGACCACCGGGATGACACTGGGCAACCACCCGATGGAGCTGATCAGGGGCACCCTGCCCTCCGAGGTGCTCAGCAGCGAGGACCTTGGGCACACGCGGGACGGCGCCAGGGTGAGCGTGGCGGGGATGGTGGTCGCCCGCCAGCGCCCGGCGACCGCCAACGGCGTCGTCTTCATGCTGCTCGAGGACGAGCGGGGAACGATCAACCTGATCGTTCCTCCGCCGGTCGTGGAGCGCTGCCGCCTGGCGGTGAGGACCTCCGGCTTCGTCCTGGCCGCGGGCAAGCTCGAGCACCGCGAGGGCACGACCAATGTGGTGGTCAACCGGATCGATCGCCTCAGCACCGATGAACTCCCGCCCCCGCGGATCCGTGAGCTGGAACCCCCGGTGCATCGGGAGACGGGCAGAGATCCCGCTCCATCAAACGGGTTGCGCTATCGCGCACCCTCACATGAGGCGATGGCCGGCCAGTCCGCCGTCGGTCTCTCCAAGCGTGGCTTCGACGGCGTCAGGGAGGCGGCAATGGCCGAGCTGGCCGCCTCGCTGCCGGCTCCGCACAGCTTCGGGCGCCGCGGCCGCTAGAGCGACCTGATCGCCGCGACGGTTGAGGACGAGCTGCAGGCGGTGCACGTAAGGCCGCTGCAACTTCCCCTGCAAATGCTGGGGATCCGTCCGACCCCGTCCATACCGTCACACCCATGGGAAAGCTCATTGACATAAGAGAGCGGCTGCTTGACGCGGCCGACCTGATGATCGACTTCGCAACGCTCGGCGAGTACGGGATCGAGCCCGAGCCCGTCCGCGAGTGCGAGCAGCGTCCGATCGGCCTCGCCTCGGGTTCTCCGCACCACCTGCACGACCGTGCCGGCGTGCAGGAGCGGCTCGCGGCGTAGCGACTGCAAGGCCGCTCCACGATGAGCGGAGCGGTTGCGAGGGGCGGCCGCAGCAGTCGCGACTGATGGCGAAGCCGCCTAGTCCGCCTCTCCGCGGTCGATCGCGGCAAGCAGCTCGCGGCCGACCTCGATCGCGCAATCGAGCGTCGGCGGATCCAGGTTCTCCACCGTGTCCGCCGGCGAGTGATAGTTGGGGATCGTCGCGTCCTGGGCGCTGAGCGTGATTGCGCGTCCACGCCGGGCCAGCACCGGGGTCGTGTCGTAGGTGAGGCCCGCGTTGTGGCTGGTGCCCATCAGGCCCAGGTCGGGCCGGCGCTCCGAGACCTCCTGAGCCAGGCGCACCAGGTGGGCGTCGGCCGGCCACTTGCTCAGGACGCCCTCCTGACGGAGAAAGCGAAGTGTCGCCGGCGCCGCGACGCCATCGAAGTTGACGAAGAGCCAGGAGCGCCAGTCCTCCTCGGAGGCCTCGAGCTCGCGCACGAAGGCGTCGGCGCCGAGCACCCCTGCTTCCTCGCAGCCGGTGAACAGGCAGACGACCCGGGTCGAGGCGAGCGGCTCCGCCTGGAGCTCGGCGGCCAGCGTCGCCACCGCGGCGATCCCGCTGGCGTTGTCGTTGGCGCCCGGGACGTCGACGCCGCGAAGTTCGCGCTCGATCAGGATGCCGAGCCCGGCGATCAGCACCCCATACGCACCGGCGAGCAGCCGCCCGCCGAGCGGCAGCCGGCGGACCAGCGGCCCGGCGACGGCGACCGCGAACGCCGCGGCCTGAATCCCGATCCAGACGTGAAGGAACGGCAGGAAGCGCCGGTGGAACATCAGGCCGCTGCGCGAGCTGTCGAGATGGCTGACGAGGCAGACGGTGCGGGCTGCCTCATCTGTGGGCTCGATAGTCGCCACCAGGTTGCGACTGGGGCGGCGGGCCATCATGCGCGTCAGGGGGCGCCGGATGAGCCCGTCCTCGGCGGAGGTGAGTGCGGCCCCGGCGGCGGCGAGGGCCGCAGCCAGCAGCGGGCGTCTGCGAGCCACGGGCATGCCGGCCAATGCGCCGGCGAGCGCAGCACCGTAGGGCTCCGCGAAGGTCTCGTAGCCCTGGAACGGGCGTTGCTCCACCAAGAGTCCGTTCCTCGAGAGGCGGTCGGCGATCAGCTCCGCTGCGCGCCGCTCCGCCGGGCCCGTCGGGCGACGGGGCCCGATCTCCTCGGCCAGCAGGCGCACCCACTCGATCGCGGAGCTCTGCGTGCACCTCGCACCGGCCTTGGTCTCCACCGGGCGAGCATATGTGAGCGATGAGCATCCGATGAGCGACGACCCGTAGGATCGCTCCGATCTCATCGAAGGGAGAGGTGATCAATTGCGAAGGACCGCGACTCCGGCAGGACGACTGAACACCGCCCTGGTCTGCACTCTCGTTGCGCTCGTGACGGGCCTTGGAGCAGCGGGCAGCGCGACCGCATCCGGCGACGGTCCCACCGCCTTCGTTTCGAAGGGCAAGTGCAAGAAGAAGCCGCGCTGGAGGTGTGCCGCGAAGCGCTACCACCTCTCGGCTCAGGGGTTCTACAAGTACCACAGCGGCTCGCAGAGCTTCAGCGCGGAGATCGACTTGAGAAAGCGCCGGGCGAGCCTCGGTGAGGTGGACTACACGCAAGAGGGCGGCACGGTCACCGTGAGCGCCACGGGAACAAACGAGTTCTCGGACCTGCTCCTTGGCTGCCCGAGCGACGTCAGCTACAACGTGCCGGAGCAGAAGCTCAGTGTGCCCCCCGCCGGGCTCTTTGACCACACCGACCTCTTCCTCGGCTTTTCGCTGATCGGGGACGACAAGAACACGTACTCACTCTGGGTGGGCGATTACCTCTATCAAGGACTTACGCTGATCCAAGGGTCGGGTACGGTGACCTGCGACGGCGACGGCTCGTCGGCCCCGTTCACCTACTACTTCACGGGCTCGGCCAGGCTGATCACGGAGACCAACCCCGGAAAGCCCTGGAACCACCGGCTCTCGGGAGCCGGGTCCTACGGCGGGGACTCTTTGAGGTGGACGCTGACGGCGAAGTGAGGGCATAAAAGAGCCGCCCCGAAGGGCGGCTCTGAAAGACCGGCGGCGACCTACTCTCCCAGGAGGTTGCCCTCCAAGTACCATCGGCGCTGAGAGGCTTAACGGCTCTGTTCGGAATGGGAAGAGGTGTTTCCCTCTCGCTATCTCGCCACCGAAAAGGGTAGAGACGGCCCCCGTGGAGCTTGAAAACCACACTAGGCCGGAAAGAAGCAGAAAAAAATCCGTCAAGCCCTCGACCCATTAGTACCGGTCTGCTGATCGCATTGCTGCGATTGCACAGCCGGCCTATCGACCTGGTGGTCTACCAGGGGTCTTACTCCCTCAAGGGGATGGGAGAGCTCATCTCGAGGCTGGCTTCCCGCTTAGATGCTTTCAGCGGTTATCCGTGCCGCGCGTAGCTAACCAGCAGTGCCCTTGGCAGGACAACTGGTACACCAGAGGCGCGTTCATCCCGGTCCTCTCGTACTAGGGACGACTCCTCTCAACTCTCCAACGCCCACAGAAGATAGGGACCGAACTGTCTCACGACGTTCTGAACCCAGCTCGCGTGCCGCTTTAATGGGCGAACAGCCCAACCCTTGGGA
>DASUPK010000016.1:0-7235 GCA_036276255.1 Solirubrobacterales bacterium | reverse complement strand
GCCCGCGGCATCGAGCGCGGTGGGGTACAGCCCGTTCGCGGGGTCGTCGATCACCACGACACCGGGAGCTCGGCTCAGCAGGTCGCGGCACTCCTGGGGCTCGAGCGGCTCGCGTGTCTGCACGTTGGCCGAGACCGAGTGGCCGGTGAATACCGGCACGCGCGCGCAGGTGGCCGATACGCCGATGTCGTCGCGCCCGAGGATCTTGCTCGTCTCGCGCATGCACTTGCGCTCCTCGGTGGTGTAGTCGTCCCCGTCCTTGAAGGTCTCGACCTGGGGCAGCACGTTGAAGGCGATCTGGTGCGGATAGACCGATGGAGCAGGCAGCTCCAGGGCCCCTATCACGGCTTCGGCCTGGCGGTGCAGCTCCTCCACCGCCCTCTGCCCCGTTCCCGACACCGCCTGGTAGCTGGACATCACCACCCGCTCGATGCCCGCGGCCTCGAGGATCGGCCCGAGTGCCATCACCGTCTGCATCGTGGTGCAGTTGGGGTTGGCGACGATGCCCCGGTGCCCCTCGAGTGCCTCGGCGTTGACGTCGGACACCACCAGCGGCACGTCGTCGTGCATTCGCCATTGCGAGGAGTTGTCCACAACCACCGCGCCCGCCTCGGCGAAGCGCGGCGCCCACTCGGCGCTGATGGCCGAACCGGCGGAGAAGAGGGCGAGATCAAATCCCTGGATGGCCTCGCCGGAGAGCGCGACCACCTTCAGTTCGTGATCGCCATAGTCGATGCCGCGACCGGCCGAGCGCTCGGAGGCGAAGGGCACGATCTCGTCGGCGGGGAAATCGCGCTCGCGCATGACGGCGAGAATCGTGGAGCCCACAGCCCCGGTCGCCCCTACGACAGCGACTCTCACGCCGCGTTCGCTGCGTCGTCGGGGTTGATCCGTGGCCGGTGATCCCCGGCCACGTCCTCGGGCAGCACAGCCTCCACCCCGAGCCCGAAGGCCGTGTGCAGCTGCTTGACCGCGGTGCGCACGTCCTGCTCGCGCACGACGCAGGAGATCTTGATCGGCGAGGTCGAGATCATCTCGATGTTGATGCCCTGCTCACCCAGGGTCTCGAAGACCTGGGCCGCGACCCCGGGATGGCTGCGCATGCCGGCGCCGACGATCGAGACCTTGCCGGTGTGGTCATCGCTCTGCACCCCGGCACTGACATCGAGGCCCTCGATCGCTTCGACCGCCCCGGGCAGATCGTCGCTCTCGACCGTGAACGAGAGGTCGGCGCCGTCGGAGTGGGAGACGGGCTCGTTCTGGATGATCATGTCGACGTTGATGTTGGCGTCGGCGAGCGCGCCGAAGATCCGGCCGGCGACGCCGGGCTCATCGGGCACGCCAGTGAGCGTGACGCGCGCCTCGTCGGTCGAGTGGGTGACTGCTGTTACGGAAGGCTGTTCCATGGTCTCCTGCTCCGAGACGACGAGGGTACCTGGGGCGTCCGTGGCCGAGCTTCGACAGTGGATCCGCACTCCGTGGTTCCGCCCGTACTCCACCGCTCGGAGCTGGAGGACCCGGGCGCCCGAGGAGGCCATCTCCAACATCTCCTCGTACGAAACAACGGGCAGCTTGCGAGCGTCGGAGACGATCCGAGGGTCGGCGGTGAAGACGCCGTCGACGTCGGTGTAGATCTCGCAGACCTCGCCGCCGAGCGCGGCCGCCAGGGCAACGGCAGTCGTGTCGGACCCGCCACGGCCGAGCGTCGTGACATCCCGGCTCTCGGTCGAGACGCCCTGGAACCCGGCGACGAGCACGATCGAGTCCTCCTCGAGCGCCTTGCGGATCCGATCCGCCCGCACGTCGATGATCCGCGCCTTGGTGTGTGATGAGTCGGTGACGATCCCCGCCTGCGAGCCGGTCAGCGAGATCGCGCGGTGGCCGAGGTCGTTGATCGCCATCGCGCAAAGGGCACACGATTCGCGCTCGCCGATCGAGAGCAGCATGTCCATCTCGCGCGGATCGGGGCGCGGAGAGATCTCACGCGCGGCTTCGAGCAGCCTGTCGGTCGTCTTGCCCCGCGCGGAGAGGACCGCCACGACTTGGTGGCCCGCGTCGCGCGCGGCGACGATCCGCCTGGCGGCGCGCTTCAGCTCCTCGGTCCCCGCGACCGAGGTGCCGCCGAACTTCATCACCACGATTCCATCGGTCCTCTGCTGAGTGGCCATCAGCACCCGAGCATAGGCGAGCTTCAGAGCCGGACGGCTAAGATCGTCCGCTGGATGGCGCAGGACGCTGCGATTCAGGTCTCCGGCCTGCGGCGTGACCGACGTCACACCAGCAGATATATCGGATTGATATATCTGTGGCGATGGAACTGAGCGCCACCGGCAAGGTCATTCTCGGGATGCTGGCCGCCAAGCCGCGGACCGGCTACGAGATCAAGCAGCTGGTCGACAACTCGGCCCGCTTCTTCTGGGCGGCGAGCTACGGGCAGATCTATCCGGAGCTCAGGAAGCTCGAGAAGGAGGGGTTGATCGCCGGCGATGACTCCTCACAGGGCGCTCGCCAGCGGACGACGTTCAAGCTCACCGCCGCAGGCAGGCGCGCGGCGCGCGAGTGGATGGCCCAGCCTCCGGAGGTTCTGGAGACTCGGGACGAGGGCCTGCTGAAGCTCTTCTTCGCCGGCTCCATCGAGCCGGGCCGGGCCGGGGAGATCGCCCGCGAGCGGGCCGCCGTCTCCCGCAAGAAGGCGGCCGAGCTGCGCGCGATCTGGGAGACGGTTGACCGGGAGGGCGAGCCTGAGGGGCCCGCGGCCGAGCCGGACCTCGGCTCGCTGACGGTGCTCCGTTACGGCATCGAGGCAAGTGAGTGGGCGGCGGAGTTCTTCGAACGGGCCGCCGAGAATCTGGAAGGCGTGGAATCCCGTGCGGTTGCCACCGGGGGGAGGTAGGAAATGTTCAGCGGACTCGCATCTCTCGCACAGCGTCACGGCAAGCGGACCGTGATCCTCGCCGCGGTGTTCTTCGTCGTGGCCGGCGCTCTGGGAGGCGGCGTCGCCAGCAAGCTCGCACCGTACGGAGCCGATGACCCGTCGAGCGAGAGCGTCCGGGCGACCGACCGCCTGGAGGCGGACGGGTACCGCGATCCGAGCTTGATCGTCCTCATCCAGAACACTTCTCCGACGACGCCGGCGGGACAGCACAGGATCCGTGGCATCGAGGAGAGGCTGCGGGCTGACCCCGACGTTTCCCGGGTCACCGGCTACCTCGACACCGCGAGCCAGGACTTCATCTCGGGCACGGGCGACGCGAGCTATCTCGCCGTCAGCCTGAAGGCGACCGGCGACAAGGACCGGCAGGACGCCGCCAACCGGATCGCCGACGAGCTCCAGGGTCAACCCGGCGTATCGGTAGGCGGCATCGCGCTTGCCCAGGAACAGGTGAACAAGCAGGTGGAGAAGGACCTGCGGATGGCCGAGATACTCGCCTTCCCCATCCTCTTCCTGCTTTCGCTGCTCTTCTTCCGGAGCGCCGTGGCCGCCCTCCTGCCGATGCTGATCGGCGGGTTGGCGATCGTCGGGACCTTCCTGCTGCTGCGTCTTGCGAACGAGGTCGTGTCCGTCTCCGTCTTCGCCATCAACCTGACGACCGGGCTCGGTCTCGGATTGGCGATCGACTACAGCCTCTTCGTCGTCTCCCGGTACCGGGAGGAGATCGCGAAGGTCGGCCCGGGGTTCCAGGCGATGAGGCGAACGCTCAACACGGCCGGTCGAACGGTCTTGTTCTCATCGATCACCGTCGCCGTCGCGCTTGCCTCGCTGACCGTCTTCCCGCAGCGCTTCCTCTACTCGATGGGGCTCGGCGGGGCACTCGTCGCCCTCCTGGCATCGTTCATCTCGCTGACTGTCCTGCCGGCGGTGCTGGCGCTGCTCGGCAACCGCGTCAACGCGTGGGCGCCGAGCTTCCTGCAGCGACGCGCCGAGCGGGATGCCACTCAGACCGAATCGGGCTTCTGGTACCGGCTCTCGCGCTTCGTCATGCGCCGGCCGGTCCCGATCGCGACCGTCACCGCACTCCTCCTGCTGGTGCTCGGGATCCCGTTCTACTCGCTCAAGTTCACCTCCGTTGACGCCCAGGTGCTTCCGGAGAGCGCCAGCGCACGGCAGGTCGACAACGTGATGCGGGCCCAGTTCCCGTCGTTCCACGACACGCCGCACATCCTGCTGGTGGAGAACGCGACGCCGGCGGCCCTCAACACGATCGAGCGCGACGTCGCCAGCGTGAAGGGCATCGCCGAGGTCCAGCCGCCGCAGCAGTTCGCCAATGGAGACGCGGTGATCACGGCGTATTCGACCGCAAGCTACATCTCGGACACGAGCCGCAATGCGGTCAAGGCGATTCGTGCCCTGCCGGTCCCGTCGGGCTCGCAGCTGCTGGTTGCGGGCGCGCCCGCTCATTTCGTCGACCTCCAGCAAAGCCTCAAGACCCACGCGCCCATCGCGCTCGCGATCGTGATCGTGGCGACGCTGATCGTCCTCTTCCTGATGACGGGCTCGGTGGTGCTCCCGATCAAGCAGCTGCTGATGAACGTCCTCAGCCTGAGCGCGGTCTTCGGGATCCTGGTGTTCATCTTCCAGGACGGGCGACTCGAGGGCCTGCTCGACTACCGCAGCCAGGGGGCGCTCGAACAGACGATGCCGATCCTCCTGTTCGCCGTCGTCTTCGGCCTCTCGACCGATTACGGCGTCTTCCTGCTCTCGCGGATCAAGGAGGCCCGCGACAACGGCGCGAGCGACTCGGAGTGCGTGGCGATCGGCCTGGAGCGCACGGGCCGGATCGTCACCGCAGCTGCCCTGCTGTTCGCGATCGCGATCGGCGCGTTCGCGACGTCGCAGATCATCTTCATCAAGGAGAACGGGGTCGGAACGGCCCTGGCGGTCCTGATCGACGCGAGCCTGATCCGCGCACTCCTCGTGCCCTCGCTGATGGAGCTGCTCGGCCGCTGGAACTGGTGGGCGCCGAGGCCTCTGCGCCGCCTGCACCACCGATTCGGGCTGAGCGATGTCGACTACGGCGCGGCGGCTCCCTCCTCCCCCTCACCGTAAGGGGTCGTGCATATCGCGGCGAGAGTCGCGGCTATGCTGCCGACCGTGACCATCGCCTCGGCCATCTTCCTGATCGCGATCGGCGCCATCCTGCGCTACGCGATCAACGTCAACTCCGACGTGATCAACATCCAGACCGTCGGCCTGATCCTGATGATCGCTGGCGGCGCCGGCCTGGCGCTGTCGTTGCTCTACGAGCTGGTCCAGCAGGGCGCCGGCCCCAAGGACAAGGACGATTCCCCACAGCGGCGGGGCGGGTACGACGACCCGACCCGCCGCATGTAGAGCGCTGAAGCGCTCGCCACGCGGCAGGCCGAGTCGGCCTACTCGGCTACGGCGCCGGGCAGGTGAATGTGTTGTTGGCCGGGGCTCCGCCACTGTCGCTGTATCTGGCGTTGTACCCATCGCCCGTGCCTGCCTGCGAATCGGTGAAGTGCACGCCGCTCGCGCTCACGTAGTCGATGCTGTAGGACGACCCGTCGTTCCCGCCGTCCTGGTGGCAGACGCCGAAGCCGAACGCACGGTGCGCACCGAAGTTCAGATCGGTGAACGTCTCCGTTCCTGGAGTGCCTTTTGCGTTCGGTGAGAACGAACTGTTCGAGATCGGGTTCGAAGCCGCCCTGCCCGTGGCGCCGCTCGGGTCGAAGACGTAGAGGTCGTAATCCGTGCTGTCGCCCCCGCCCGACCAGGTCAGCGTCGCCCGAACCATTGAGATCGGGGCCGTCGTCTTCTTCTTGCACTTCTTCTTCTTGGCGGAGTGCGCCTTCTTCTTCTTGCACTTCTTCTTGGCCGCCACGGCTGAGCCGCCGGAGGCGCTCGCGCTGGCGCCCACCGTCGCCACCATCAGCGCCATCATGGCGACCAGCGCCAAGCCAATCAGCCCCTTGTTCATTCGCATCTTGAAACCCCTCTCTGTTGTTGCGCTGACCCTACCTCAGGCCTGCGCGCCGATCTAGCCCAGAAATTGGGGGCCGGCCACTGGCCACGACTCAGTGCGGGCAGTAGCCCGAGGGGATCGGAGCCCCACCGGGATAGTCGTAGTGGAAGCTGCTTCCGGGATTCTGGGAATCGCCATGAACGACGCCGTCGGCCGTCACGTAGGTGATCGTGAACGGTGTGTGGACCGAGCCGCCGACCGTGTAACAGACGCCGAAGCTGAGGTCCCGAGCCGCCTGCGGAGTGAACAGGCTGTCCGTGAACGTCTCGCTTCCCGCAGGTCCTGAGAAGTCCGGCGTGATCGAGCTGAGCGGGATGGTGTCCGAGCCGTTTCCGGCGCGATTGCCGTCCGCATCGAAGACGAACAGGTCCATGTCCACGTCATCGGCGCCGCCGTTCGACCAGGTCAGCGTCGCCCGGATGACCGGCGACGGCCGAGCATCCGCCTTCCTCTTCTTGCACTTCTTCTTGGTGGAGTGCTTCTTCTTGCACTTCTTCGCGGCCTTCGAGGCTCCGGGCGCAGCGGTCGCGGTTCCAGCGATCGTGATCGCAAGGGCGAGCGCCGCAATGATGCAGGCGGCGATGATCCCCTTGTTCTGACTCATTGTGTTCCCCCTGATTGGTTCAGATGGTTGTCAGTACCACCTGAATACGGAGGCCTCTACGAGAGGGATTGCCTTCCCGCCAGCGCCTTGCCGAGGGTCACCTCGTCGGCGTGCTCGAGGTCGGCGCCGACGGGCAGGCCGCTGGCCAGCCGGGTGACCGTCACGCGATCGCGGAGCGCATCCGCAATGTGGAGCGCGGTGGCCTCGCCGGTCGTGGTGGGGTTCGTGGCGAGCACGACCTCCTTGATGTCGCCGTTGACGCGCTCGATCAGCTCAGCGATCCGCAGGTCCTCGGGGTCGATCCCGTCGATGGGCGAGAGAGCGCCGCCGAGCACGTGGTAGAGACCGCGGTACTCCCCGGTCCGCTCGAACGGGATCACGTCGGCCGGCTCCTCGACCACGCAGATCAGGGACTCGTCGCGGCGGGTGTCCTCGCAGATGCGGCAGCGCGGGCCCTCCGCCAGGTTGAAGCACACCTCGCAGAGGCCGACCTTCTCCTTCACCTCGCGGATCGCGTCGGACAGGCCGAGGGCGTCCTCGTCGCTGGCCCTCAGGATGTGGAAGGCGAGCCGCTGGGCGGTGCGCTGCCCGATCCCCGGCAGCTTCGAGAGCTCGGCGATCAGCTGGCTGATCGGTCCCGCGTACAT
>DASUPK010000015.1:0-6936 GCA_036276255.1 Solirubrobacterales bacterium | reverse complement strand
GATCGCGGCGTAGACAGCCGTGTCGAGTTCGTTCAGTTCCTTCCATCCGAGAGCCATTCGAGTCACTCCTTCGCTGTGGGGCATCGGGTACTAGCGGACGCGCGAGGGTGCAAGCAACCCGAGCTCCCGCGCGCGGTCGACGGTCCCTCGGCGGCTGTGGGCGTCGAGCTTGGAGTAGATATGGCGCAGATGCGTCCGCACCGTGTTGGGCGAGACGAAGAGCTCGGCCGCGATCTCGGGAGCCGTCAGGTTGCTCGGCAGGTATCTGACGACGCGCAATTCGGCCTCGCTCAGCTCCTCGCACAGCGGGGCCGCCTCTCCACGAGCGGGCCCGGGTGAGCCTGCGAGCACATCGAGGATCTCGGAGAGCAGCGCTGGGTGAGTCGTCTTGTGCCGGGGGTGCCGCTCCAGGAGCTCCCGGATCGGAGCCAGCGCGAACGGCAGGACGATTCCCTCGGGCTCGGCAAGGTCGAGGGCGCGATCCAGGGACTGGCCGGCTGCGCGGGTGTCGCCCAGCTCCTCCCGGGCCACGGCGTCGAACAGCAGCGCCGCAATCGAGGCCGTCCGCAACTGAACCGTATCCTCAGCGCCCTCGATCACCGGCGCCAGCACCTTCAGCGCCTGCTCGGGGCTGTCCTCAGCCAGATGGACCGCGGCCTCGCCGACCCGCATCCCGGCCCGGTCCCGATCCTCGTCGCTGAGCTCGGCGAGCATGGCGTGCGCAGCGGCCGTGTCGCCCATGCGAGCGTGCACCTGCAGCAGCGCACTCCGCGGATCGATCGTCATCACGTCCTCGCTGAGGCGCGCCTTCAGCCTCTCCGCGGCAAGAAATGCCGCCAGAGCCTCTCCAAGTCTTCCCCGTGCGAAGCGCAGCAACCCGATCGCGTGCTGGGTCACGACCTCGGTCATCCCCTCCACCTCGGGGGCCAGCACCCGTTCCGCTCGGTCCAGCCACCGCTCAGCCTCTTCGAAGCGACCCAGGCACACGAGCTCGATGCCTCCCATCGCAAGGGCTGGTGCGATGACGGGATCATCTCCCCAGCCGCGTGTCTCGGCGCTCGTGATTGCTTCCTCGGCGAGCTCGACTCCGTTCGGGATCGTCTCTTCGCCAAATGCCGCGAGCATCCCCAGATGCGCGATGCAGGTGATCTCCAGATACGGCCGCTCGGCTCGGCGCACCAGCGCGAGTGCCTCCTCGAGGTGGCTCCGGGCGTTCGCTATCCGGAACGCCCACAGCTCGGTGATGCCCAGGTTCAATAGCGCTGTGGCCCGAAGGTCGGTACTCCAGGCCGCCTCGCCCGCCGGCTGCGCCGCCAGCGCAGCCTCGACCGACTCCATCGCCTGGAGCGCCGTGCTGAGATCACCGCGCAGCCGGGCGACCCACAGCCTCACATTGGCGAGTCGTAGGTCGAAGCGCCAGCGCTGCTCATCGGCCATCGTCGCGGACTGGCGGTCGGCGAGATCGACGAATGAGGCGGCGTCCTCGAATCGGCCCTCGAAGACGCGAGCGCCGGCCAACGCAATCGCCAGGTCCGGGTTTTCTGTCAGCGCTTCGGGAGGGAATGCGGCGAGCAGTTCGTGGACCGTCGCTAGGCGACCATCCAGGATCAGGCCGATGTAGCTCTCGCCAAGCAGCCGAGCCGCGTAGCTCCACTCGCGCGCCGCCTGCGCGTGCCGGATCGCCTCGACCGGATACCCATGCTCCTCATACCAGAGGGCGGCCTTCCGATTGAGCGCCTCGATGCTCGCGGGATCGGTGAGTCGCAGCTCCAGGCGGAGACAGTCGGCGAACAGGCGGTGGTAGCGAAACCAGGACCGGGCTGCGTCGAGCGAGCTGATGAAGGCGTTCGCGTCCTCGAGCTCCTGCAGGATCCGCTCCGAGCCTGAGCCGCCGGTGAGGAAGTCGGCCAGCGCCCCACTCACCCGGTCGAGGATCGAGGTCCGCAGCAGCACCTCGCGAACCTCCGGCCGCTGACTCTCCAGCACCTCCGCCACCAGGTAGCCGGCGACGGTCCGCTCGCTGCCGGAGAACTCACTCACGAACCGCTCGGGGTCAGGATGCCCGCCGAGCGAGATCGCCGCCAGCCGCAAGCCGCCGACCCACCCCTCCGTCCGCTCCTGAAGCAGCGCCACACCCTCGTCCGAGAGCTCGATCCCGCTCGCCTCGAGCAGCCCCCGGGTCTCCTCCGCCGAGAACCGCAGATCCCGGCCGCGAATCTCGGTCAGCGCACCCGCAAGGCGGAGGCGATGCAGGCCGAGCTGGGGCTCCTCGCGGCTCGCCAGCACCAGGCGCAGCTTCGCCGGCATGCGAGCGAGAAACAGCTCCAGCCACCCCAGGGCCTCCGCCGAGCCGAGCCCGTGCAGATCGTCGATCACCAGCACGACCGGCTCCTCGAGCGAATCGAGGCCCGGGAGCAGCCGCTCGAGCACCGCCTCCCCGTCGAAGCTCGGCATCGGGTGAACCCGCTCGACCAGCTCCTCTTCGTCGACCGCGCCGGCGAGCGCGTCGATCAGCGAGAGCCAGAAGCGCTGTGCATCGCGCTCGCCAGGCTCGAACTCAACCCAGGCGACCCGCTCGCCGAAGCCCCGCGCCTCGACCCACGAGCGCAGCAGCACCGTCTTGCCGCTCCCGGCGGGGCCGCAGACGAGCACCACCCCGCCGGGAGGGGTCGCCGAGAGTCGCTCGAACAGCGCCTCGCGGCGTATCACCCGGTCTCGTGCGGGCAGGCGCTCCGGACGGGCCTGACCCACAGGGGTTGGAGTTCCGGGGGACTCGCGAGGGGCGAGCATGAACCCCTGATGCCCATTTCCAGTCTCCGCGCTGACGGGGCTCAGGTTGCGATTCATCGCGACCAGATTGTCCACCCGGCTGCAGTCTCGCATCCGTGGTAAGCACGGAATCCGACTGGTGTGGGAGACCGGATGCAAAGCAGCGATATCCAGGCCTTGAGCGGGACTCCGAAGATCATCAAGAATGGATGACGCTCGCTCACCCGACCATCCCTCATCGTCCGCTCGACAACAAGAGGAGGCTTCAAATTGGCTGCACCGGACGACTTGAGCAAACTTGCGGACCGCGCGAATGAGGCGGAGGAGCGGGTGGCCGCAGCGCGAGAGAAGGGCAAGGCGGATCTCGAGGCGGATCTCGAAGACGCCCGTGGCGTGGGTGAGGAGCAAGCCAAGGCGCTGCGCGAGACGGCCGAGAAGGGCAAGGGCCGGATCTCGGACCGCTGGGAGGATGTCCAGGAAGCCTGGAACCAGGCCATCGCCAAGGTTCGCGAGGACGTGGAGGGGCGAAAGTCAGAGCATGACCTGCACAAGGCGCAGCGGAGGGCCGACCGGGCGGAGGACGACGCCCGCTTCGCGATCGACTTCGCCTACTCGGCGATCGGGGAGGCCGAGTACGCGGTCCTCGACGCCTCGCTCGCAAGGATTGAGGCCGACGAGCTATCGAAGGAAGCCGGCAAGGAAGCGAACGCGAGCGTCTGAGCAAGAACGGGCTGCGCTCGCCCAACCCGACGCGAAAGGAAACTCCATGGAGAACATTCTCGCCATAACGTTCGACGAAAGCCAAAACGCCTACGAGGGCCTCACCAAGCTCAAGGAGCTTGGTGACCAGGAGCGGGTTGGGCTCTCAGCAGCCGCGGTGGTCGAGCGGAAGGACGACGGCACCATCGACATCAAGGACGAGGTCGGCGACGTCGGCTGGGAGGGGACGGCCACGGGCGGGGTCATCGGCCTGCTCATCGGAATCATCGGCGGTCCGCTGGGAATCTTGCTGGGTGGTGCCACCGGACTCCTGTACGGATCACTGTTCGACCTGGCCGACGCGGACGAGACCGAGTCCGTTCTGACCGACGTGGCGCGATCGGTCAAGGTCGGCCAGCTCACCCTGCTGGCGCAGGTTTCCGAGCAGAACCCGGAGATTGTCGACGTCGCAGTCGAGGGGCTGGGCGGCACCGTCATCCGGCGGCCCCTTGACGAGGTCGAGGACGAGATCGCCGCCGCAGAGGAGGCGCAGCACGCGGCGAAGGTGGCGGCGCGCAAGAAGCTCCGCGAGGAGCGGCGCGAGGAGCACAAGGAGAAGGTCCAGGCCAAGGTCGCGGACCTCAAGGGGAAGCTCCATCACGATCGCGCGACCGCCGGGGGAAGCACCTAGGCCAAGAGGTTGATCCGCCGGAACGAGAAAGGGCCGCACTTGCGGCCCTTTCTCTGCTTTCCGCAGCGACGCCATTTGGCCGGCGGACAGAGCGCCGCTTTTGCATGGAAAGCGCCACTCCGTGGCGAGATACTGCGTAGGTGATGATGTGCGATCTGGTCTTGACATTCTTGACGTCGAGCTGCCCACACGGATGAACGCCGCCGCGCCGATCCTCATCGGTTACGACGGCTCCGACACGGCGCGTCGGGCTGTCCATGAAGCCGCCGACCTCTTCGGCTCGCGGCGAGCACTGGTGGTGACCGTGTGGGAGCCCGGTCTTGCATACGAGACCGGCGCGATGACAGCGGACCCAACGGGCCAGGGGCCCGAACCAGTGGATTCTGTAGCCGCGCAGGAAGTTGACGACGCGTCTCAGGCTTACGCCGACCGCGTCGCAGAGGATGGGGCTGCGCTGGCGAAGTCCCTCGGACTTCAGGCCGAGGCGCTCCCCGTGGCCGATGAGGGCAATGTGGCCGACGCGATTGTCCAGCTGGCCCGCACGCGAGATGTGGCTGCCATCGTCGTCGGCTCCAGGGGATTGAGCGGACTTCGGGCAAGGTTGGAGGGCAGTACCTCAAACGCAGTTGCGAAGCACGCCTCGTGCCCCGTCGTCCTGGTTCACGAGGATTGAGCGCCTTCGCCGGTCGCCGGCGCAGAAGCCGTCCTGCGACGAACGTACTCTGCGGGACGCGTGACGGAGATCCTCTACGGGCTCCATGGCGAACGGCGAGAGCGCGTGGCGGCGCTGCGCAAACTTGGGGACTTCTTCTGGCTTGACGCTTCGCTGAGCGAGACGGGCCTCGACGATCTGGTCGACGCGCTGGACATTCCCGAGCGCGCCTCGCAGGTCCTCGTGGGCTACGGGGACGCCTACGAGCCCTCGCGCAAGTTTCACGCGGACGGCCAGCACGTCCTCTTCGTCTCGACCTGCTATCTCGAGCGGGCGGAGCGGCCGGCGGAGGCAACAAATCGCCTGCGGCCCGTCGAGGTTCACGTTCTGGTCAGCGGCGAGTACCTGTTGACGCTTCACGAGGAGCGGGTGTCGCTGCCCGGGATGCTCGCCCCGGACCTGCCGCAGGGACGAAGCAGGAAGTATGTCGTCTACTCAGTCCTTGACTCGATGGTGGCCACCTCCTTCGACGCGCTGAACGATTTCGACGTGGTGCTGGACGACCTGGCGATGAAATCGACCGAAATGCGCGGCGGTCGGGTACAGATGGCGACGCTGCGGGAAATGATCTCCGGGCTCGCGGGAATGAGGCGCCGAGCCAGCCCGCAGGGGGGCCTCTTCGACCGGATCGGGATGGAAATCGAACGGCTCCCGGGGTTACAGGCGGACGAGGAACGCTACTTCGACCGCTTGGGCGATCAGATGAACCGCTTGGTGAACGCGGTCAACGCCGCGGGGGACGACATGGCGACCGTTATCGACCTGCGGCTGAACGAGACCTCGTACTGGCTCACCGTGGTCGCGACCATCTTCCTGCCGCTCACCTTCGTCACCGGGTTCTTCGGCATGAATTTCGACTGGATGATCGCTCAGATCGACACGCAGCTTGCCTTCTGGTTGCTGGGAGTGGGCACGGTCCTTGTGGCAGCGCTGCTTGGGTGGGGCCTGTTCGTCGTGCGCGGATCGCCGGTCGAAGAGGACTCGGAAGCCGAGGACGCCGCCCACAGCTCCCCCGAGACCTGGAGAGCCCGCTCGAGCAGGTCCCGCGGCGACCGTTGACAAGATCTTGATGCTGCAAGAGGGAGCTTAGGAGAACAGTGCTCGGTCGGCTGATTCTGTCTCTGTAAACCGAGCGGGCCTGAATCACCCAGATCGGATGATGCTGGGTCACCAGATTTGCTCTTACGGTCGGCGGGCAAACGAACCTCGAAGAACGAACCTCGAAGGAGGTTGACATGGCTGCATCGGACCAATTGGCCGCCCTATCAGACAGGTTGGGTGAGCTTTCGGCTCGGGCCAAGGAGGCCAAGGACCGCGCCGCGGAGGCGCGGGACAAGAAGAAGGGGGAGCTCGAAAAGGACGTCGCGACCGCGCGCGACTCTGCTCAGGCAAACTCCAAGAAGCTCGGCGAGTCTGTGGACGCAAGCAAGGACAAGATCTCGGCCTCGTGGAGCGATGTGCAGCGCTCGTGGAACGAGCATGTCGCGAAGGTCCGAGAAGAGATCGAGGCGAAGAAGGCTGAGCACGATGTGCATCGAGCCGAGCGGCGTGCCGAGAGGAGAGTGGACGACGCGGAGGTCGCGGTCGAGTTCGCTTACAGCGCGATCGAGGAAGCCGAGTACGACGTGCTCGAGGCTCAACTGGCACTGGACGAGGCGGCCGAGCTCTCGGCGGGCTGACATCACTTGAGTGGCGCGCGGGCCAGAGCTCGACTCCGCGCGCCACTCAATTTCAGCCGGCACGCGACCACGTTGCATCTTCGCTTGTTCTGTGGTCGGCTCGCTCAACCGCGTTTCCCACAACGGAACGCAAGCAAAGGAGGAAGGAAATGGAGGCATCCAGATCAGTCCGGGAGAGAGAGCCGTCGGGCTGGGCGGTTTTCGCCGGCGTCACCTTGTTCATCGTCGGTTCACTCGATGCATTCTGGGGACTGGCGGCGATCCTCGAGAACAAGAACGTGATCGTCGGCGGCAACGGGGTGATCATCTCCAATGCCAAGACCTGGGGCTGGGTGTATCTGATCCTGGGTTCGCTCGTGGCTCTGACCGGGGTGGGGCTGTTTGCC
>DASUPK010000014.1:0-15929 GCA_036276255.1 Solirubrobacterales bacterium | reverse complement strand
CTGAACCCCGATTCCGGTCCACTAAATCGACCGGCGCCTCAGCCGAGAGTGTGGTGCCATTGGCGATCCTGATGACTTGGAGGGAACGGCGGGCGACCCCGTGGCGGGCGCCCGATCTGCTCAGATGCGCGCGCCCGCCTCCTCGTCGCCTTCCTTCGATTGCTCGTCCGCGTCCATCCGCGCCAGCTCGGCGTCGAGCACGGAGTACTCGGCCTCCGCGATCGCTGAGTAGGCGAAGTTGATTGCGAACCGAGCATCCTCCTCCGCCCTGTCGGCTCGCCGCTGCGCTTTGCGCAGATCGTGCTCCGCCTTCCTGCTCTCGACGTCCTCTCGGAGGGCCGCGGTGGCGTGGTTCCAGCTGATCTCCATCTCCTTCCAGGCATCGGAAATCTGCTCCTGTCCCTTCTCGGTGACTGCGCGCCGATCCTCGGCTTGCTCCTCGCCCCTCGCTCGGGCGAAATCGCGGTTCGCCTCAAGTTCTGACTTGGCCGTCTCTGTTGCGGCACCCGCGCGCTCATCCGCTTCCTGCGCGCGGACCGTGAGCTTGCTCAACTCATCCGACAGAGCCATTGCGACCTCCTTTGTTGTCGCACCGAGGGTGAGTCATGACCGGGTGAGCGAGCGTCATGCATTCTTGGTGATCTTCGGTGCCGAGCGCTCGGGTTCCGCCAGCGCTCGCGCGATGGCCCCGTAGGCCTGGGCGTTGAAGGCGAGCCCGACGTGGGTGCCGCTGACGCGGACGTTGTCCGCGTAGGGGACCACGCACGACTGCCAGCGGACGACGCCATCGTCCTCGGAATAGATGCTCGTCAAGCGGACCGACTCCGGGAACGGCGCCGCGTAGGCGCGCGTGAACGCACACTCGCAGCCGTCGCTCAGGCATGCCGAGCGATCGGCCCTGCGGGCGCCGCGCCGGTGCCAGGCGCGCATGAGAGCCACTGCGGCCTCAGTCGGAGCGCTGACCGCCAGCTGATCGCTGAGGCCACCGCCAAGCCCGATCACGTGTGAGACCAGTTCGGGTCGCCGTGCCGCGAGCGCTTTGCCGAGATGGGCGCCGCGACTGTGGCCGACGACCGCGACACGACGCTCGTGCCGGTCCGCGAGCGACTGGGCCCGCCGCTCGACGCGGCAGAGAGCCTGGTCCGAGCACGACAGGTTGGCGACGAAGTTGGCGCCGCCAGGCCGGTAGCCGATCCGGCGGAGCCACAAGCCCATCGTCGCCAGGGTGTAGTCCCCGGCGAGGAACCCCGGAAGCAGAAGGACCGGGCGGCCGTCGCCATGCGGGATCCCCTGCCCACGCAGGACCGGGTTGACCAACAGGCGTGCAGCGTCCAATTGCCATCGGATCTCGCCGAGGTGGTTTCCCCACCATCGAGCCCCGGCCGCTGTGGCGGGTTGTTGCGGACGCACGGGCCGATAAGTATCCCGCGTCCCGCGGCGGCAGTTGTGTTCCTCACACAACCGGCGGGCCGAATTTCTCGCCTGAGCCCAACGACATGGCCCCCCCGCGGCCGTACTCTCTCCGCCCAGTCAACGACAACGCGTACGGAGGTTCCAGGTGGAGACGACCAAGATGCAGCAGGACGAGAAGCTCTCATTGGCCTTGATGCTGATCTCGCTCATGATCTGCAACGTGGGGTTCTTCCTCTACGTCGCCCCGTACGGCTAAAGAGAGAGTAGGTTTGTCATGACGTTCCTGGACACCGCCAACAGCGGACGATCGGAGGCCGGCAGGACGATGGCGAGCGCGACGAAGGCATCCCCCGAGGCGGGGGAGAGCGAAGGCGCCGACCAACGAGATGTGAGCGCGCCGCTGGACGTGCTCCTCACCGAGGCCACCTACAGTCCGCGTCAGCGTTTCTTCGCCGCCGATGCCACGCTCAGGTTCGGGTCCTCCCTGGCGCGCCGACCGCGGGCTGTTGCCCGCCGGGTCACGGGGCTGGCGCGTGAGCTCGGCCGGGTGGCGGCCGGGGACGCGGAGATCGAGCCATCGCGCGGGGACCGCCGGTGGGGCGATCCGTCCTGGACCGAGAATCCGCTGTTTCATCGCCTGATGCAGGCCTACTTGGCAACCGGGACGGCGGTGGACGGGCTGATCCGAGACGCCGACCTCGACCTCCAGACCGAACGACGGGTCAGGTTCCCGATCGAAAACCTCCACGACGCCCTCTCGCCGGCCAACTTCCCGTGGTCCAACCCGGCAGCGATCAAGGCTGCTGTCTCAACTCGCGGGGCGAGCTTCGTCCGGGGCGCGGAGCAGTTCGCCTCCGACATGCGAAGCGCGCCGCGGCTGCCGTCGATGGTCGATACAACCAAGTTCGAGGTCGGCGGCAACCTCGCTGTCACTCCGGGGTCGGTGATCCACCGGGAGGACGCCTTCGAGCTGATCCAGTACGCACCGCAGACCGACGAGGTCCGCTCGGTGCCACTGCTGCTGGTGCCGCCGATGATCAACAAGTTCTACATCGCCGACCTGGCGCCCGGCCGCAGCCTGGTCGAGTACCTGCTCAGCCAGGGCCAGCAGGTGTTCGTCATTTCCTGGCGCAACCCCGAGACCCAGCACGGGAGCTGGGATCTCGACACCTACGCAGAGGCGATCCTGACCGGGCTCGACGTCGCTCGCGCAGTCGGGGAATCCGAGCAGGCGCATCTGCTTGCCTTCTGCGGCGGCGGGATCGCCGGCGCCTGCGCCGCAGGCCACCTGGCGGCGATCGACGAGCAGGACCAGCTCGCCGGGCTGACGCTGGGTGTCTGCGTGCTTGACAACGAGCAGTCGGGGGTCCCGAGCGCGTTCGTCAACCGCGACCTCGCACGCGCGGCACTCTCGGTCTCCGCCCGCAAGGGATACCTCGACGGGGCCGCCCTCGGCGAATTGTTCGCCTGGTTGCGCCCCAACGACCTGATCTGGGGCTACGTCGTCAACAACTACCTGCTCGGACGGCGGCCGCCCGCATTCGACATCCTCTTCTGGAACCAGGACACGACACGCCTGGCGGCGGGCCTGCACCGTGACTTCATCCAGATCGGGCTCGACAATCCGCTGGTCGAGCCCGGTGAGCTCGAGCTGCTCGGGACGCCGATAGACCTTGGCCAGGTGACGGTCGACAGCTATGTGGTCGCTGGGATCTCCGATCACATCACCCCGTGGGAGAACTGCCAGCACACGGCGCGAATGCTCGGCGGCGACACCCGCTTCGTGCTCTCGACAAGTGGACACATCGCGGCGATCGTCAACCCGACGGACAACCCGAAGGCGAGCTACCGCGTGGCCGAGGAAGGCGAACACGGCGACGCGGACGCGTGGCTCGCGACGGCCGAGAAGCGCCCCGGCAGCTGGTGGGAGGACTGGAACGCCTGGTTGGCCGAGCGCTCGGGACCGATGCGCGAGGCGCCGCAGCGAGTCGGCAGCCGTGAGTTCAGGCCGAAGGGAAGGGCTCCCGGCACGTACGTGCTCGCGAACTGACGGACAGGGAATGACCGCCGACATCGGCAAGGCACTCGGAACCGATTACTTCCTGATCCGCGACCAACTCACTGAGGAGGAGCTTGACTACCTCCAGCGCACCCGCCGCTTCGTCGAGGATGAGGTCCTGCCGGTGATCGGCGACTACTGGGAGAAGGCGGAGTTCCCGATTGGGCTGGCGCGAAGGCTCGGCGAGCTGGGGCTGATCGGCGACGGGATCGAGGGCTACGGCTGCCCGCCGATGAGCCCGCTGGCGGCCGGCCTTATCCACATGGAGCTCAATCGCGGCGATGGCAGCCTCGGCGTCTTCTGCGGAGTGCAGGGCGGCCTGGCGATGCGCTCCATCGCCGGCCTGGGGTCCGAGGAGCAGAAGCAGCGCTGGTTGCCGAAGATGGCCCGCTGCGAAAAGCTCGGTGCCTTCGCGCTCACGGAGCCCGAGCACGGCTCGGATGCCGTCGCGCTCGAGACCTCCGCCCGCCGCGACGGCGACGATTGGGTGATCAACGGATCCAAGCGCTGGATCGGCAACGGCTCGATCGCCGACGTGGCCGTCGTCTGGGCTCGCGATCCTGACGATGGCCAGGTGAAGGGCTTCCTGGTCGAGAGGGGCGCGCCCGGCTACGACGCTGAGAAGATCGAACGCAAGGGCTCGGTGCGAGCCGTCTGGCAGGCCCAGATCGAACTCCGCGACGTGCGGGTTTCGGAAGCCAGCCGGCTGCCGGCGGCGAACAGCTTCGAGGACACCGCTCGGATCCTGGTCGGCACCCGCAGCGTCTGTGCCTTCGCGGCGCTCGGCCACGCGATAGCCGCGTACGACTCCGCGCTCAGCTATTGCCGCCAGCGAAAGCAGTTCGGAAAGCCCCTGGTCAGCTTTCAGATAGTCCAGGAGCGGCTCGTGAAGATGCTGGCCGAGGTCACCGCGATGCAGCTTTACTGCCTGCAGCTGGGTCGGCTGGTCGAGCAGGAGAAGCTGCACGACACGATCGCCGGGCTCGCGAAGATGAACAACACCACCCGGGCTCGCGAGGTGATCGCCGAGGCACGCGACCTGCTCGGCGGCAACGGGATCCTGCAGGACTACCACGTGATCCGTCATATGGCGGACATCGAGGCGATCCACACCTTCGAGGGCACTGCGACGATGCAGGCGCTGATCGTGGGTCGCGATATCACCGGTGTCAGCGCCTTCAGATAGCTAGCAACAGACCAACCGACCAACGGAGGATTTCGACCGTGATCCAGCACATCGCTTTGCTGAAGTTGAAGCCGGGGGTAACCGACGAGCAGGTCGAGGCGGCATTCGAAGCCGGCAGCGATCTGCCGAATGAGATCCCCGGCGTGTTGCGGCTGACCTACGGCCGCGACCGCTCGGATCCGGCGCACGGATTCGGCCTTGCCTCGGTCGTTCAGCTGCAGGACGAGGAGGCGCTGAACGCCTATCTCAAGGATCCGAGGCGCCTCGAGTACCTGGAGAGCCACGTCGACCCGCTGACCGAGGAGCGGATCGAGCTCGCCGTCCCCTTGGAAGGCGTACACGCCCCCACGATCGCGACCTGGTACTGGGGAATCGGGGGAGGTCTCGACTAGGCCCGGTCTCGACTAGGCCCGCGACAACTATCGCGACCCCACCGGTACGGGCCCTGAGGGCACCGTCTCACGCGGGTTGTCGCCGAGCGTCAGGCGCCTCAGCGCGGAGTTGGCCGCGTTGTATCCGCACATTCCGTGAGCCCCCGCCCCCGGCGGGGTCGCCGCCGAGCACAGGTAGGTGCCCGGGATGCCCGTCGTGTACGGATCGAGTGCGGCGCGAGGGCGAAAAATGAGCTGCCGCGGGTCGTTGCACCCGGTGACCACGTCGCCGCCGACGTAGTTGACGTTGTGAGCCTCCATCTGCGCGACGCTGCGCACGTGTCTGGAGAGCACCCGCTCGCGGAATCCGGGCGCAAAGCGCTCGATCTGCGCCTCGATCTGGGCGGTGACGTCGCCGGCGAAGCCGGCGGGCACGTGCGCGTAGGCGTAGAGCGGATGGATGCCCCCACGTGAGCGGGTCGGATCAGCCAGGTACTGCTGGCAGACGAGCACGAACGGGTTGTCGGGCATCGCGCCACGGGCGACGGATGCCTCGGAGTCTGCGATCTCGCGGTAGCTGCCGCCAACGTGGACGGTGCCGGCGTGGCGAGACTCCTCGTGCGTCCAGGGCACGTCGCCATCGACCGCGAAGTCGACCTTGAAGGCCCCGGGTCCGTGGCGGTATCTCGTCAGCGCCCGCGCGATCCGGCGTGGCATGCGATCGCCGGCGATGCGTGCGGCGGCCGCCGGCGCGAGGTCGAGCATGACGACATCGGCGCCGTCGAGCTCCTCGAGCGACTCGACGTACACACCGGTCTCGAACTTCGCGCCGTACTCCTCGAGCATCGAGATCATCGCGCCGCTGATCGCCGACGAGCCGCCTTCGGCGATCGGCCAGCCGTAGGCGTGCGCGGCGGTTCCGAGCGCGACGCCGATCGCGGACGACATCGGTGCAGAAAACGGCCGGAACGCGTGCGCCGCGACGCCGGCCCAGAGGGATCGCGCCTCTGGCGTTGAAAAGCGCGACTTCAGCAACGCCGCGGGCAGCGCCGAGTAGAGGCCGAAGCGGGCCATCAGCACCGGGTGATCCGGAACGCGCAACATCGGGCGCATGAAATCGGCGGTGATGTCGCCGAAGCGCTCGTCAAGGGAGCCGAACAGTCTCTGCCAGGCGCCTGCGTCCTCGCCGAGGCCGGCCGCCGTCTGCTCGACGGAGCGGTAGGCGGCTGCGCCGACGCCGCCGTCCAGCGGGTGCGCGTATTGAATCTCCGGCCAGCGCCAGGTCAGCCCATGCGCCTCGAGGTCGAAGCGCTGCGAGAACGGCGTGTCGAGCGCAAGCGGGTGCGCCGCCGAGCACTCGTCGTGGATCAGGCCAGGCAGTGTCAGCTCACTGCTTCGGGTCCCGCCCCCAAGGGAATCGGCCGCCTCGAGCACGGTCACGTCGATGCCTTCGGCGGCCAGGGTGAGGGCGGCGGCGAGCCCGTTGGGTCCACTGCCGACGACGATCGCGCTGGTCATGCCGCCACCAGGACCTTCTCCGCGATCTCGGGCGCGTGACTGACCCGCTCGTACCCGGGCTTGCGGTAGGTGACCAACGTCTGGATCGGGCCATTCGGCAGCCACGGCTGCTCGCTCACCGCGTCCTTGACCGCCCAGTTGCCGCGCTCGACGATGCCGATCGCAGCATCGATGACCAGATAGTTCTGACGCCCGGAACCCAGCGCCTCGGACTCCGCCCACACGACGATCAGCTCACCGGGCGCGAACCGGCAGCGCTTCTGAACGGCCTCGATCATCCGTCGGTCGTGCAGGTGGCCGTCGCCGAAGTTGAAGCCGACGATCGCGTTGCAGGTGAACTCGCCCTCGCGCAGCGTGTAGGTGTCGATGTCCACTCCGAGCTGGTTGATCATCACCGAGTTCAGTCCCCGGCCCTGGCTGTGCAGCGCGCGCCAGCCGAGGATCTGCTGCATGATCACCTCCGCCTGGCGCTCGCCATACGTTTCGGCGAGCTGGTCCTTCTGCATCTGCGCCGCCTTGACGATGTGTGTGTTGAGCTTCTCCTCGGCGCCGGGGGCCAGCGCCCACATCCCTGTCGCCCAGTTCCCCGCGTACTGGCGCATCGAGGGCAGGAACGACACGAGGTCGGGACGCAGGTTGCCGAGCACCGGGAAGAACAGCAGCCCCACGACGGTCAGCACCAGCAGCGCCGGATCCATGTTCGCCAGGCCGTACCCGGCCTCGTTCGGATAGCCGAGGAACAGGAAAGCCGCGATGTACATGAACAGCGCGTTCCATTCCAGCGGGACCGCCAGCGGGAACGTCGAGATGATGAAGGTGTGGAAGCCCAGCATCACCACGACGGCCGCCAGGGTCAGCGTGTGGTTGTGCGAAAAAAGCAGGACCAGTGGCGTCACGAACTCCACGAGCGTGCCGCCGACGTGGGCAAGGCCGACCGCTCGCTCCGATGGGCGCAGATCCTCGGGGAACTTGCGGTAGTGCAGCCGCTTGATCCGCTTCACGAAGAGCCACGGCGTGTTGCTGACCATCGGCGGGATCACGTTGGCGAAGTGGCGGCCGAGCTTCGAGAACGCCGCGCCGCACCAGACGATCACGATCAGCAGCTTCGCCGCGACGATCATGTCGACGAACGGATAGAAGGCGAAGAAGATCAGCGCCGGCAGGTACTGCTCGCCGCGCGCGGCGAGGAAGAACACCTTGTCGCGCAGGCCGAGCGCCACCAGAAAGACAATGATCGGGACGATCGCGCCGGTGGCGATGAGGCCGTCGCCGGCGGACGGCGCGACGAGCGCCACGACGAGGCTGACGAGCACGCCGAGGTAGAGCGCCACGTCGACCGCCGTGCGCTCGTCGCCGTGCGTGAACGGCACCCTGTCCGGCCACGGAGGCAGACGGACCGTCCCGGGCCGCGCGTAATGGCGCCAGCCGGCGGTGAACGGCTTGAAGTGCCCGGCCAGCGGCCCCCATGAGCCGGCGACGCCGAGGCACTCGAGCAGCACCGTCCAGAGCACCAGCTTCTGGTAGACGATCGGGTCCTTCCACCAGGCCGCCGGATCGAGGGGATCGAGGCCGGATGTGAGCGTCGCGACCAGCACGCCGCCCAGCGCGTAGAAGAAGAGCAGCTTGAAGACGTAGATCAAGCCGGTGATCTTCGGCGCGCCGAAGCCATGGTCGACCCAGTGACGCGCAAGCACCTTGGTGCGCTCGCGATACGGCTGCTGCATGAACTCGGCCGGCTGGACCGGCGGGAAGTTGCCTGTGGTCAAGCCCATCGTCATCTCCTCCGTTTGGTCGCGAGGGCCGGATCGGCCCGATCGCAAGGTATGTCCGCCTCGCGGGCCCGACCTTGGGTGCTTTCACGAAAATGCGACGGCGGTTTGGGGCCTTGGCCCACCCGCGCTTCACACAGGCAGCCGTACCTTCAGCCCAGCGCGGCCCGGTCGTGATTCACACAGCTGAGATCCAGGCGCTCTACGCCTGATCGCCGGGATCGACGCCGCTCTCCTCGTCCGTGAGCACAGCCGGACCGAGGACGGCGGCGAGCTTCAGCGCGCAGGTCAGCTCGATTGGGCCGTCGCTGACCTTGCGACCCAGCAGCTCCTCCGCGCGCTTTACCCGGTAGGCGACCGTGTTCTGGTGCACGTAAAGGTCCTTGGCGGCCCTCGTCGCACTGCCGCCGAAGGACAGGAACGCCAGCAGGGTGTCACGCAGGCGCTGGGCCGGTTCGGCCGCGGATGCGAGGGCCCCGAGCTGGCCGCCGACGAATGCGCGCGCCCGCGTCAGGTCGCCGGCGAGCAGCGAGACCAGCTCGACGTCGACGTAGTTCGTCACGGCCGCACCTCCGGCGAGCGACGCAATGCGCGCCGCTTGGAGCGCCTCCGTGTGCGAGCTGCGGAACCCACCGATCCCCTTGCCCGGCCTGCCGAACGCGACGAGCACGCCTGGCGGGGGTTCATAGCGCTGGAGCCCGTCCGTTGAAGGGACGTCGAACGAGCCTGACCACACGTCGAAACGTGCGGCGCCGGAGGCGACAACCAGCGGCTCGCCGCTCCCAAGGGCAGCCGCGGCCTCGCCGACGGCGCGCTCGAGGCCACGGACCTCGCTTCCCGCGCTCGCAATCCGCAACGCGACGTGGTTACGCCGAAGCTCGTAGCCGAGGCGCTGCGAAGCGACCTCCTCGTCGAGCGGCTCGCTTGCGAGGATCGCGCGTGCGGTCTCGGTGCGCAGCTGGCTGGCGCTCCGCATCATGCGCTCCCGCTCGGTCCCGAACTCCTCGACCAGAGCATCGGAGACCTTGTCGACGTACGCGAACATGAAGGCGGAGCTCTGGTCCTGTCCTGCGGCCAGCTCGCCCGAGTCCTCGACGCGGTCCTGCAGCGCTTGCGACCAACGCTCCCATAGCCACGCGTGGCCAAGCCGATAGGAGCGCAACAGCGCGGCCAGGGGGATGCCGCGGCGCACGTTGCCGCGGAGGAACTCCAGCGCCTCATGTGGGACAACGACGTCGTTGGTGGACGCGCCGTCCCTCAGCAGCCGCAAGACTTGGGTGATGTTCGCCTCGGTGCTGCGGAGCAGCTCCGTCCGCAGCTCGTCGTCCTCGATCGCACTGAGCTCGGGGATCGCCGCGTAGAGGTGCTCGGCCATCCCGCGCGCAAGGTCCTGTGCCCGCGGCAGCAGCTCTCCGGCGAGCTCCTGTACCGCTGACGTGAGCCCGGACTGCTGGGCCACCGCAGTCATCTCCATGACGATCGTACTATCCGGCGGTCGATCGCAATTCCATCGCCGCCGTCGACAGCGGCGGAGCGGGCCGCCCGGCGGCCCGCCATATCTGGGTCCTTCGCCGTGGAGCCGCTACCTCGTCGCGAGGGCGCGCAGTGTGGGCTTGTCGATCTTGCTGACGGCGTTCTTCGGGAGGTCGTCGATCACCTCGATGAGCACCGGGCGCTTGTACTTCGCCAGCCGCTCGGCGCACAGCGCGTGGAGCTCCTCGACCGTGACCTTGGCCTCGGTGCGCAGCGAGACGTAGGCGACGACGACCTCGCCGAGCACGTCGTCGGGCCGGCCTACAACGGCGACCTCGAGCACGCCCTCGTGGCCATAGAGCGCCGTCTCGATCTCCTTCGGGTAGATGTTCTCGCCGCCGCGGATGATCATGTCCTTGATCCGGTCGACGATCCGCAGGTACCCGTCCTCATCGAAGATGCCGACGTCGCCGGTGTGAAGCCAGCCGTCGACGATCGTCTTGGCGGTGTCCTCGGGCCGGTTGAGGTAGCCGCGCATGATGTTGGCGCCACGGATCACCACCTCGCCCCGCTCGCCCTGAGGGAGCGGCTGCCCGAGTTGGTCGACGACCCGGACCTCTTGGCCGGGGAGCGGGAGGCCGACCGTGCCGGGCTTGCGCACGCCGTCGTAGGGGTTGAGCGTCGAGGCGCACGTGCCCTCGGACAGCCCGTAGCCCTCGACGAGCACGACCCCGAGCGTGCCCTCGACGCGGCTGATCAGCTCCGCGGGCATCGGCGCCGCGCCGCAGACCACGAGCCGCAGCGACGACGTGTCGGCCGTCTCAGCCTCCGGCATCGAGGTCAGCATCGCGTAGATCGCCGGCACCGCCGAGAAGTAGGTCGGCCGGATCTGCTCGACGAGGTCGAGGAACGTCTTCGGGCTGAAGCGCCCGGCGATGGTCACGCGACCGCCGGCCAGCAGCGGCGTCAGGGTGCCGATGACGATGCCGTTGACGTGAAACAACGGGAGGATCAGCAGGCCGTGATCCGCGGCCGTGATACCGAGACCGGCGCGGGCCATCTCGCACATCGCGGCGATGTTCGCGTGGTCGAGCATCACGCCCTTGGGCTTGCCGGTCGTTCCGCTGGTGTAGATCAGCAGCGCGAGCGCGGCTGGGTCGACGGCGGCCGGCTCGGGTTCCAGCGACGACTCCTCTGCGAGCTCGCCGAGCTCGACGACGGCGGCGTCGAGCTCGAGTCCGTCCCCGATCACGACCTTTGCCCCTGCGTCGTCGATCTGGTACTGCATCTCCGGCGGCGTCAGGGCGGGGTTGACGGGGGTGGCGGCCGCGCCCAGGCGCCAGGCCGCGAACAGGGAGGTCACGAGCTCGATGCGGTTCGGGAGGGCGACCGCGACGACGTCGCCCGCGCCCACGCCAAGCCGAGCGAGCGCCGCGGCGGCGCGGGCGACTCGCTCGGCGAACTGCGCGTTGTCGAGCTGCACCGTGTCGTCGGTGATGCACGGCGCGTCGGGCGCCGTGGCCGCGCGCGTGTCTGGTAGCTCGGCCAGGGGGATGATCGGGGTGGGTGCGGACATCGTGTGCTCCTTCGTCGGAGGTACTGGCGGGGAACCTACCCGCGGGCGGGCCGCCGATCCAGGGCCGCGCAGACAAAAGGTTCCGGTCGGGTGGTGGGCCGGGCACAATACCTCCGGTGGATTGTGCTGAGGCGACAGACGGGCGTCTCGATTTGGACTCCAGGCCCATCGGAGCGCTCCGCCGGAGGCTGTACGTTGGCGCGGCGTCCGCCCCAGCGCCTACCCCGGAGACGACACGATGTCCGAGCAGGACAGCACCCCCCTCATGGCCCGACCGCAGAGAGAGCCACCGGGTGCATGACTAGCGCGACGGAGTGGAATCCCACCTACGTCGATGCGGCTGGCCTGCGCCTCCGCGTCGGCCGCCGCGGGGCGGGACGCCCGTTGCTGCTCATCACCGGCATCGGGGCGCATTTGGAGATGTGGGCTCCCTTAGTCAGGTTCGTGGAGGACCGCGAGCTCATCGCCTTCGATCCGCCCGGTGCCGGGCTCTCAGAGCGACCACGTCTCCCGCTGAGAATGCGAGGTCTCGCTCGCGTTGTCGCGGATCTGCTGGACGCGCTCGGGCTCGAGCGCGTCGACGTGCTGGGCTACTCGTTCGGCGGTGCGCTCGCGCAGGAGCTCGCACGGCGGGCGCCGGATCGGGTTCGCCGGCTCGTGCTGTGCGCAACCGGGCCCGGCCTCGGCGGGAGTCCGCCGCGGCCGCTTGCCGCGCTGATGCTGGCCACCCCGGCGCGCTACTACCACCCCCGGCTGCTCGCGCTCACCGTTCCGCACATCGCTGGCGGGCGCACCGCCCGGGAGCCGGACGTCCTCGCCGAGCAGGCCGAGGCGCGTCTGAGCCGGTCACCGGACCCGCTCGGCTACGCGTACCAGCTCTATGCGGCACTCGGCTGGTCCAGCTTGCCCTGGCTTCACCGGGTGCAGCACCAGAGCCTGATCGTGGCGGGCGAGCAGGACCCCGCCGTGCCGCTGCGCAACGCGCGCCTGCTCGCGGGGCGACTTCCTCACGCCCGGCTGCACGTCGTCAAGGAAGGCGGGCACCTCTTCCTGCTCGACGAGCCGGAGAACGCCGCTCCCCCGATCCGCGCCTTCCTCGACGAGGATGAGGGCGGCATGATGCGAGCCGCCGCCTGACGGAGCCGACCCCATGAACCTTGCCGCGGCCGGGGAGACGACCCTGGGAAGGCTTGCCCCATTGGCTGTCACGTGGTCCCGCGAGCGCTCGTTCCCCGAATAGGCTGACAGTCGATGGGAGCGGCATCGTCCACGGGTATCACACCGGGATCCGAGCTCACCATTGCTGTCACGGGTCCGACCGGCGAGATCGGAAAACCGTTCGTCCGTGCCCTGGAAGCCACGCCCGAGGTCGGGCGCGTCCTGGCGATGGCGCGGCGGCCGTTTGATCCGCGCGAACTGGGCTGGACAAAGACCGAGTACCGCGAGGGGGACATCCTGGACCGGGCCGCTGTCGACGACCTGGTTGCGGACGCCGATGTCGTCGTACACCTCGCCTTCATCGTGGTGAAAGCGACGGCAAGCAGCTACGACATCAACATCGAGGGATCGCGCAACGTGTTCGGTGCAACCGTGGCCGCCGGCGTTCCGAGGCTCGTCTACACCTCGTCGGTCGCGGCCTATGGCTACCACGACCACAGTGGGCCGCTCACCGAGGAGATGCCGACCCGCGGCACCGAGCAACACGCGTACTCCCACCAGAAGGCCGAGGTCGAGCGTGTGCTGGACGAGGCGCTCGCCGATGCGGCTACCGACGCCTACGTGTTCCGACCCTGCATCGTTGCTGGGCCGGAGGCCCCCGCACTGCTCGACCAACTCCCATATCTGCGCCTCGAGGACAAGGTTCCGGTCGCCGCGCTCCGACTGATCGGGAGGCTGCCCGCCGTCAAGCCGGTCCTGCCTGACCACGGCGTGCCGTTCCAGCTCGTCCACCACGACGATGTCGCCGCGGCCTTGGTGGCGGGTGTGCTGGGGCGGGGCCAGCCGGGCGTCTACAACCTCGCGGGGTCCGGCGAGGTTCGATGGTCCGACGTCGCCAAGGAGCTCGACTGGTACGCCTTCCGGATTCCCAGGGGCGCGATCGACGTGACCGCGAACGTCGTCGGCCGCATCCCGCAGCTGGCGGTTGAAGCAGGATGGCTCGAGGCGCTGCGCGTCCCGATGCTGATGGACTGCACGCGCGCTCGACAACAGCTGGGGTGGCGGCCCGCTTACGACGGCCGTCAAACGCTCCACGAACTGGTCGCCGCGCACAGTTAGCATTGGCCAACCGCGACCGGATCAGCTCCGCTCCCCAGGGCGCTCCTCTACCTGGATCCCGAGGCCGCCGATCGCGGACGCCAGGCCCTGGTAGTGCCCGATCAGCATGCACAGTTCGATCGCCTCACGGTCGCTGAGACTCGCCTGAACCGCGCTCCAGGTCGCATCCGAGAGAGCTCGCCGGGCGAGCAGCTCGTCGCTCGCGGCCAGCAACGCAAGCTGACGCTCCGTGAAGCCGCCTGCCGGAGAACTGTCGGCCACGCCCGCGACCTCGTCCGGCGTCAGTCCCACGCGCAGCGCGATCGGCACGTGCTGGCGCCACTCGTAGGCCGAGCGACACTGCCACGCGACCCGCAGAATCACGAGCTCCGTGTCGCGTCGCGGGAGCTGACCGAACGGCATCAGGCGCGCCGAGTAGCGCAGCCAGGCGCGGAAGAGGCGCGGATGTTGGCCAAGCGTCGTGAAGATGTTCGGCGGGCCGCCGCCGGTGACGCGGCCCGTGATCTCGGCCACAGCCCTGGCCAGCGGTCGCAGCTCGCGGGGGCGGGCAGGCGCTATGCGGGGCTCGCTGGTCCGGTCGAGACCGAGCAGCGCCTGCAGCCTGGCAGCGTTGGGGTCTCGAGCGCGGCGCCTGCTCACGCTTGGATCATGCCCGGTAGAGGGCCGCCACCACCGTAATTCCCGCGCCTGCGGAGACGAACAGCGCCGTGCGCCCTTCTTCGAGTCGCACGGACTCGAGCGCCACGGCCGAAGCGGCGGTGTGCGCGCCGGCGAGCTCGTCCGAGGGTGACGCGACCCGGTCGAGGGAGACGCCGAGTCGCTTCGCAAGCCCGTCGGCGAAGCCGGCGACCGACGCCGTGGCGACGAGCAGGTCGAGCTGGTTGAGGTCGAACCCGTTGGCCGCCGACAGTTGCCGGACGGTCGATTCCGCACACTCGACCGCGCGGGACGCGTAGGACTCGGCGATCTCGAGGGTGAGGACGTTCCGACCGTGCGGTGTCTCCCCACCAGAGGCGTCTTCCTGCCAGTCCATATAGCTCTGGAAGAGGTCGGCGAACTCAGGGAACGTCGAGAACTCGAAGGAGGAGAAGCCCGGGCGGGAGTCGTCCGCGCTCAACAGGATCGCGCCGCCGACCGCGGGAAAGACGAACCCTTCAGAGACGCCCGGCTCCGGGTCCATATCGCTGGCGACCACCATCCCGACCTCGACCGTGCCCGAGGCGAGCATGCCGTCAACCAGGTGAATGCCCGTCAAGAGGCCACAGGCCCCGTTGCGGACGTCGAACGAGAAGGTGCCCTGACCCAAGCCGTTCTGCTGCTCCGGGTTCGCGCCGATGTCCTCCTGGATCAAGGACGCGATCGCGGGCTCGCTGATGCTCTTGTCCTCGTAGACGCCGGCGTTGATCAGCAGGTCCACCTCGTCGGCGCTCCGGTTCGCGCGCTCCAGGCACGAGCGGGCCGCGGCGTCGGCGAGCTTCAGCGCGCCCGGCGGTCGGTCGGCAGTCGCCGTCGCGGTCGCTTCAATGATCGTGCCCATTGCGTCCCACGAGCTGATCGACCTTGAAGATCACGATTCCGACCTCGAGGCCCGAGGCGAGGGAGAGAAGCAGGACCCTGTCGTCCTCGGCGAAGCGGCTCTCCCTCAGGTACTTGCTGAGAGCGACGAAATGCGTCGTCGATGCCGTGTTGCCAAGCTCGTCGACCGTGATCACCACATGCTTCGGCGTTGAACCGAGGCCCTCGGAGAACTCGGCCATCGCCTTCTTGATTGCCCGCGCCGAGGTCTGGTGGGGGATCAGATAGTCGATCTCGTCGAACTCGAGCCCGGCCTGATCGAGCACCTCGCGCAGCATCGGGACCGCGTCCTCGGTCGCCGCCTGATGGATCTCCCGCGCCTTGGTGTGCATCGTCACTCCGGGGCCGATCTTGGCCGGGAACGCCACGCACAGGCGGCTGTGCTCGGACAGCGTCGTGAAGCCGGCCACCTCGATCCCGGGAGCGCCTGCGGGCGCGCGTTCGAGGATCGCGGCGGCACCGGCGTCGCCGAGGGTCAGCGAGGCAAGCTGGTCATCCATCACGGTGCGGATCTCCTGGGCGGCATTGCGCCCCAGCTCGGAGATGTACTCGCCGCTGACGACCATCCCGCGCCGGATCCGGCCCTGTCGGATCAGGTCGTTGAGGATGAAGACGCCGGTCATCATGCCCGCGCAGGCGTTGGAGATGTCGAAGCTGATCGCGCGCTGGGCGCCGAGCGCCTCCTTCAGCGAAACGCTCACCGGCGGCTCCA
>DASUPK010000013.1:0-9479 GCA_036276255.1 Solirubrobacterales bacterium | reverse complement strand
CTGTCCTCCTGTCCGCCACTTCGATCTCCAGAGGTTGAGACACCTCCACAGACGTGACCGACGCGCGCTTTGACGTTCCCGATCGCGATGGTCCGCGCGATGAGTGCGGCGTCTTCGGCGTGTACGCGCCGGGGCGGGATGTCGCCCGGCTCGCCTACTTCGGCCTCTACGCGCTTCAGCACCGCGGCCAGGAATCGGCCGGAATCGCCACCAGCGAGGGCGGCCACATCACCACGCTTCGCGAGCTCGGGCTCGTCTCTCAGGTCTTCGACGAGCAGAAGCTCCGCGCCCTCGCCGGCGACATGGCGATCGGACACGTCCGGTACTCGACCACGGGCGGCGGCGCGTGGGACAACGCACAGCCGGTCTGGCGCGACGACGGGCGCGAGCTTGCTCTCGCTCACAACGGCAACCTGACCAATGCGGTCGAGCTCTACAACGAGCTGACCGAAGCGGGGCTACAGCTTCGCGGCACGTCCGACTCCGAGATCATGGCCGCGCTGCTGTCGCGCACGGCCGGTGAGGGCGACGAGTGGATCGAGGACGCGGTCGCCCAGGTGATGCCGCGGCTGGAGGGCGCCTATTCGACCGTCGTGATGACCAAGCATGCGGTTGTGGCCTTCCGCGATCCGCACGGCGTTCGCCCCCTCGCCCTCGGCAAGATGAAGCCGAGCGACGGGTCCCCGGAATGCTTCGTGGTCGCCTCAGAGAGCTGCGCCTTCGACATCATCGGCGCGCAGATGATCCGCGAGGTCCAGCCGGGCGAGATGGTCTCGCTGACAGCCAAGGGCCTCGAGCTGAAGCCGGTGATCACTGGCGAGCAGCCGGCCCACTGCGTGTTCGAGCACATCTACTTCTCGCGGCCGGACTCCCGGCTCGAGAACCGGGTGCTGCAGGAGGTGCGCGGGCGGATGGGCGAGCTGCTGGCCGAGGAGGCGCCGGTCGACGCCGACCTGGTCATCTCGGTGCCCGACTCGGGCAACCCCATGGCGAATGGTTTCGCGCGGGCGGCTGGGCTGCCGAAGGACGACGGGCTGATCAAGAACCGCTACGTGGCGAGGACGTTCATTCAGCCCGGGCAGGAGCTGCGCAAGCACGGGCTGCGCATGAAGTTCAATCCGCTCCCGGAGATCGTCGCGGGCAAGCGGGTCGTGGTGGTCGACGACTCGATCGTGCGGGGCAACACCACCCGGCAGATCGTCGCGATGCTCAAGGACGCGGGCGCAAAGGAGGTTCACCTGCGGATCTCGGCGCCGCCGATCCGCCATCCCTGCCATTACGGGATCGACATGTCCACCAGCGAGGAGATGATCGCCCACGACCGCACGGTCGAGGAGATCGCGGAGGAGCTGGGGGCCGACTCACTCGCCTATCTCTCGATGGACGCCGTGTACCAGGCTATCGGCACCCCGCGCGAGAAACATTGCGACGCGTGCTTCACCGGCGAGTATCCGCTCGGCGATCCGGAGAGCGCGAACGGCAAGTTCGCTCTCGAGGACATCGCCGTGGTCCCAGCGAACCGCTAGCCGCCGGTGGGGGCGTTTCGCATAGTGGTGCTCGCCTCCGGCGGGGGTACGAACCTGCAGGCGATCCTCGACCAGCTGCACGGTGGGGAGGAGGGAATCGAGGTGGTGGGCGTCGGCTCCGACAAGCCGGGGGCAATGGCGCTCGAGCGCGCCGGGAGGGCGGGCGTCGAGACGGCGGTCTTCCCCGCGGCCGACTACGCGGATCGTGCGGAGCGTGACCGTGCGCTCGGGGACTGGATCGAGGGGCGCGAGCCGGACCTCGTCGTGCTGGCCGGCTACATGCAGCTGCTCTCGCCCGAGTTCATCGGCCGTTTCCGAAACCGGGTGATCAACGTCCATCCCGCGCTGCTGCCCGCCTTCCCGGGGATCGACGCGGTTCAGCAGGCGATCGACCATGGCTCGAAGATCACCGGGGTGACCGTCCATTTCGTCGACGAGGGCGTCGACTCGGGGCCGATCATCCTGCAGCGGCCCGTGCCGGTCGCGCCCGGCCGGGACTGGGACGAGACCGAGAGGGCGATCCACGCCACGGAGCACGCGCTGCTGCCGGAGACCATCCGGATGCTGGCGGCCGGCCGGGTGCGGATCGACGAGCGGAACCCCCGTCTGGTGCACATCGATCCGGAATAGACTCGGCGCGGTGTCGACTCCCTCCTCCGAGATCGCTCCAGAGCCCGCAGGCGAGTCGCTGCCGGTGCGCCGGGCGCTGATCTCGGTGGCCGACAAGACCGGGGTGGCGGAGTTCGCAGCGGGGCTGGCGAAGCAGGGCGTCGAGGTGATCTCGACGGGCGGAACGCTCTCGGTGCTGCGTGAGGCCGGGGTCGAGGCCAGGGCGGTCGAGGAGCTGACCGGGTTCCCGGAGATCCTCGACGGGCGGGTGAAGACGCTCCATCCCCACCTGTACGCGGCGCTGCTCGCAGTGCGGGACAACCCGGAGCACGTCGAGACGCTGAAGGACAGGGAGATCGAGGAGATCGATCTGGTCTGCGTCAACCTCTACCCGTTCGAGCGAACGGTCGCCCGCCGCGACGTGCCCGAGGAGGAGGCGATCGAGAACATCGACATCGGCGGGCCGACGATGATCCGGGCCGCAGCGAAGAACCATCGGTTCGTCGCGGTGGTGGTGCGGCCGGAGAGCTACGACGCCGTGCTCGACGAGCTCGAGGAGACCGGCGAGCTGTCGGCGGCGACGCGTCACTGGCTGGCCAACGAAGCGTTCGCCTACACCGCCCGCTACGACGCGGCCATCAGCCGCTGGTTCGGGCAGCGCTACGAGCAGCTGCCGACCTATTGGGTGACCGCCTGGGAGAAGGAGCTCGAGCTGTCCTACGGGGAGAATCCGCATCAGCGCGCCGCTCTCTACGTCGAGCCGCGGGCGCGCTCGCACGTGCTCTCGCGGGTGGCGAAGGTGCACGGCAAGCCTCTCTCCTTCAACAACGTGCTCGACCTGAACTCGGCGCGCGCGCTGCTCGGGGACCTCGATGGACCCGGCTGCGTGATCGTCAAGCACAACAACCCGTGCGGCGTGGCGGAGGGCGTCGAGATAGGGACCGCCTATGAGAAGGCCTTTGCGTGTGACCCGATGTCGGCGTTCGGCGGGGTGATCGCGCTCAACCGGCCCGTCGACGAGGTTCTGGCGAAGCGGCTGAACGAGCAGTTCGTCGAGGTCCTGATCGCGCCGGGCTACGAGGACGCCGCGCTCGAAGTCCTGCAGCAGAAGGAGGCGGTTCGGATCCTCGAGGACACGGAGCGCCGGTTGCACCAGATCGAACCTGACATCAAGCGGGTGCGCGGCGGGATCCTGGTCCAGGATCCCGACGGCTCACCGGAGCCGCGAGAGCTGATGGAGGTGCCAACCAAGACGCAGCCGACCGACGTGCAGTGGGAGGACCTGCTGTTCTCCTGGCGGGTGGTGCGACACGTGAAGTCGAATGCGATCGTGCTGGCCCGCGACCGGGCGACGCTCGGCATCGGGGCCGGGCAGATGAGCCGGGTGGACTCAGTGCGCCTGTCGATCGAGAAGGCGAAGGAGGCAAGGGGGCCTGACGCGGAGACGCTGCTCGCCGGCTCGGTTGTGGCCTCGGACGCGTTCTTCCCTTTCGCGGACGGGCCCCAGGCGGCGATCGATGCCGGGGCCGTAGCGGTGATCCAGCCCGGCGGCTCGAAGCGTGACGCCGAGGTGATCGACGCCTGCGACGCGGCCGGTGTCGCGATGGTCTTCACGAAGCACCGCCACTTCCGGCACTAGCCCTCGTCAGGCGATCCTCAGCCGGCCTCAACCGACTTGCCCAGCCGAGACGAACGAATCCCTGCAAATCGCGAAGAAAGTGCCCCCGGTGGGACTCCAACCCACAACCTCCGGAGTAAAAATCCGTTGCTCTAAGCAGTTGAGCTACGGGGGCCCGGTGATCGTAGCCTTGCGGCGCTCGCCACTAGAGTGCTCGCAGCGCAATCAGAGAGGGGAGCTTTCCGTTGGTAGCCCACAAGCGAAATGACGTCCGCGGTGACGCCGTGGGCGAGGATCATCTGGCATGAGGATTTCGGCCAAGGTTGACTACGCAGTGCGCGCTGCTATCGAGCTCGCGGCCGCAGGCGGTGACCCGATCAAGGGCGAGGCGATCGCCGACGCCCAGGACATCCCCCTCAAGTTCCTCGAGAACATCCTCGGGGAGCTCAAGCACACCGGGATCGTGGCCAGCCGCCGTGGGGCCCAGGGCGGTTACTGGCTGGCCAAGGACGCCGACGAGGTCAGCCTGGCCGACATTGTGAGAGCCGTCGAGGGGCCACTGGCGACCGTCCGCGGCCAGGGCCCGGAGACACTCAAGTACAAGGGGGAGGCCGAGCCACTCCAGGAGGTCTGGATCGCCCTCCGCGCCAACATCCGCGAGGTGATGGAGGACACTTCACTCGCCGACGTGGTCGGCGGCAAGCTGCCGTCGGAGGTCCGTGAGCTGAGCGAGCCGGCGGAAGCCTGGAGTCAGCGTTAGCCGTCGTCCTCGGCGACGCGACCCGGTGACGGCTCGCCGGCTCGTTCAACTCAAACGGACGCCCTAGCCGGCCACCTCCGGCTCGTTGGTCACCTTCGAACCGGTGCCGTCCGGTCCGAACACCCTCGTGGAGCGGGGCCGCACGAACACGATCTGCCCCTCCTTGAGCTCCAGCTCATCGACCTCGTCCCGCGTCAGCTGCACCGAGAACTGCTCACCGTCCGTGAGCGTCACCTCCACCCTCACCTCGAAGCCGAGGTGGACGATCCGCTGCACCATCGCCTCAATCGTCTTGCCGTTCGGCTCGTGGCGGATGTCGATGTCGTGCGGCCGCACCCACGCCTCGCCCAATCGGTGGGCCGGTCCGACGAAGCTCATCACGAACTCCGACGCCGGATCCTCATAGAGGTCCCGCGGCCCACCCGACTGCTCGACCTTGCCGTGGTTCATGACGATGATCTGCTCGGCAACGTCCATCGCCTCCTCCTGGTCGTGCGTGACGAAGATCGTCGTCACGTGCACGTCGTCATGGAGGCGGCGCAGCCAGGTCCGCAGCTCCTCCCGCACCTTGGCGTCGAGAGCGCCGAACGGCTCGTCCAGCAGCAGTACCCGCGGCTCGACCGCGAGCGCCCGGGCCAGAGCCATCCGCTGGCGCTGTCCGCCCGAGAGCTGGTTCGGATACCGCTTCTCGAACCCGGTCAGGTGCACCAGGTCGATCAGCTTCTTCACCCGCTCGCGGATCGTGCCACTGCCCTCGCCCTTGATCTTCAGGCCGAACGCGATGTTGTCGAACACGGTCATGTGCTTGAAGGCGGCGTAGTGCTGGAAGACGAAGCCGACGTTCCGGTCCTGCACCCTGGTCTCGGTGTTGTCCTGACCCGAGATCAACACCTGCCCCTCATCCGGCTGCTCCAGCCCGGCGATCACGCGCAGCAGGGTGGACTTGCCGCTGCCGCTGGGGCCCAGAAGGGCGGTCAGCCCACCATCCGGCACTTCGATGGAGACGTCGTCAAGCGCGACGAAGTCCCCGAATCTCTTGGTCACGTTCTTGACGGCGATGGCCATTCAGGCCTCCTTCACAGGTTGTGGGACGAACACACCCGGGCCGGGGAGCTCGTGATCCTCCTCGTCGGCGTCGGGACTCCGGGCCGATCGCTTCTGGAGGTAACTCATGCTGAGCAGGACTGCCATGGCCAGCAGCGCCAGCACGAGCGCGGCCGCATAGGCGCCGGCCAAGTCGAAGCCCTCGAACTGCTTCCTGACGAACAGCGGCATCGTCAGCTTGCTTCCGGCCACGACGCTGACCGCGCCGAACTCGCCCAAGGCTCGAGCCGTCGCCAGCACGACGCCGTAGGTGACGCCCCACCGAATCGCGGGCAGCGTGACCTTCCAGAACGTCTGCCAGGGCGAGGCCCCGAGCGTCTCTGCCGCCTCCTCCTGGTCCGTGCCGATCTCCTGAAGCACCGGCATCACCTCCCGCACCACGAACGGGAGCGATACGAAAATCGTCGCCAGCACCATTCCCGGTGTCGAGAAGATCACCTGGACGCCGTTGTCCATCAGCCATCCACCGAACCAGCTGTTGCGCGGCGCGTAGACCAGGAACAGCGCCAGGCCGATGACGACGGGGGAGATCGCAAACGGCACGTCGATCGCCGCGTTGAGCACCGCCTTGCCTCGAAAGTCCTGGCGCACCAGAACCATCGCCGTCATCACCCCGAAGATCGTGTTGAGCGGTACCGCAATCCCCACGCAGACGATCGTCAGCCAGAAGGCGTTCTGGCCGTCCGAGCTGGTCACCGCATCGATCGGCTGGCTCAGGCCATGCTCGAAGGTCCGGTAGAAGATCATCCCGACGGGCACGATGATCAGAGCCGCCAGGTAAATCAGGACGATCGAACGCAGCCCGATCCGGGCTCGCAGGCTAGGAGCGCTCATGTCTCGACCTCCAGCCGGCGAACAGGTTCAGCGCGAAGAGCAGGCCCACGGCCACGGCGAGCAGGAGCACCGAAACGGCGGCCGCACCGGAGTAGTCGCTGGTCTGAACCCGCCCGTAGATGTAGACGGATGCCGCCTCCGTTTTGAAGGGGACGTTCCCCGTCAGCAGGACCAGCGATCCGAACTCGCCGACGGCTCGGGCAAACGCCAGGCCGCAGCCGGCGATGATCGCCGGGGTCAGGTTGGGCAGCAGGATGCTGCGAAAGATCCGGTGGTTGGGAGCGCCGAGCGAGGCGGCCGCCTCCTCCATCTCCTTGTCGACCTCGAGCAGCACCGGCTGCACGGAGCGGACGACGAACGGGAGGGTCACGAACAGAAGCGCCGCCACGACCGCGGCCTTGGTGTAGGCGAGGTGAATGCCGATCGGCGAATTCGGTCCGTAGAGGGCGAGCAGGACGAGGCTCGCCACGATCGTCGGTAGGGCGAAAGGAAGGTCGATCACCGAGTTAACGAACCGCTTTCCTCGGAAGTCGTCCCGCACGAGAACCCAGGCGATCAGCGTGCCCATGACCGCGTTGATGACGACCACGATCAGCGACGAGATCAGCGTCAGCTTGATCGCCGCCACCGCCTCCTTGTCGGTGATGGCGCTCCAGAAGTGCCCGATCCCGTCGGAGAAGCTCCTGCTGAACACAGCGGCCAGCGGGAGCAGCACGATCAGGCTGATCCACAGGACAGCGGCGCCGCGAGTGAGCGCAGCACCGCCGAGGGGGACCCGGAGGCCCGCCCTCGGCGGTCTGGCTACAGCTGTGTCAGCAGATGCCAACCGGCTCCTAGCTGGTCGGGTTGCCGAGGTCCTTCTCGGCCTGGGTAACCCAGCCGCTGTCGCCGAAGAACGGATCGGCGACCTTGTCCCACCCACCGAACTGGTCAATCTTGAACAGACCCGAGGGGGTCGGGAACTTGCTGGCATTCTTCTGGAACACGGACTGCACGACCGGGCGGTAGCCCGCGTCGGCGAACTCCTGCTGGCCCTGATCCGTGTACAGGAAGTCCACGAACTTCTGGGCCTCCGACGGCGCGTCCTTGGTGACCGCGATCGGGTTCTCGATCAGGATCGTGCTGTCGGGCGTAACGTATTCGAGGTTGACGCCGTCCTTCTTGGCCTGGATGGCGTCGTTCTCGTAGCCCACCAACACGTCGCCCTTGCCGCTGGAGAACGTGTTCAGCGAGTCACGAGCGCTCGAGTCCTGCACAGACGTGTTTGCGAGGACCTGCTTGACGAAGTCCTGGGCCTGCGCCGGGGTCTTGCCCTCGTTGATCTGCGACCCGTAGATGGCCATGATGTTCCAGCGGGCTCCGCCGGACGTGGCTGGGTTCGGGTCGATCACCTCGACATCGGACCGGGCGAGATCGTCGAAGCTGGTGATGTGCTTCGGGTTGCCCGGGCGGACCATCAGGGTCACGACCGAATTGGTGACGATGCCCTTGTACTGGTTCTTGTTCCAGTCGGCCGAGACGATGCCCGCGTCGACCAGACGCGTCATGTCCGGCTCGAGCGAGAACTCGACGACGTCGGCCGGCTGGCCGGACTCGACCGCGCGGCTCTGGTCGCCGGACGCCCCGAACGAGTTCGAGAAGTCGACGTTCTTGCCGTCGGAGGTGTCCTTGAAAGCGGGCTGGAGGCTCTGCTCGTAGACCTGCTGCGGAGTCGAGTACGCGACCAGGTTGAGAGTGGTGCCGCTCGAGCCGCACGCCGCGATGCCGACGGTCGCTCCCAGAGCGACGGTGGCAATGCCAATCCGTGCGATGAGGCGCCTCGGACGGCGCTTCTTCTGTGCCTGAGTCATGGAGGCTTTTAGACCTTTCTTCATTGGGTTCCTTGACAAGAGGGCGGGCACGGTAGCAGAGTTGTTGACTTTGTGGATCGAAAACCACTTAATTCCCTACCTGATTGGGGGAAATGCCAGAAACCCGTGGAAAAGGGGACTTAGAAGAGCCTGGTCTGTCTGACCTCGGGCTCCGCGGCGGTCTCCGCACGCTTCCTGCGCCTCGCATCGAGCCGCGCACGTCGGCTGTAGCGCGGGTCGTGCGACAGGTTCGGCTCGCGAACGAGGGAGCCGATCCGCTTGCGCTCGGCATTCGGCGCGTAGGCGCGGTCCTGGTACAGGTCCTCGTACTTGGGCACCAGGTCCGGTCGCGCCGCCGAGAGCCACGACATGAAGACCTCTTTGACCCCGGGCCGCAGATGGAGCGCTATCCCGTTGACGAAGGTCGCGCCCGCCTCCTCGGCGATCGAGACGATCTCCTCCACCAGCTCCGGCGAGTCGTTAATGCCCGGCATCAGCGGAGCGATCAGCACGCCGGAGGGGATCCCGGCCTCGTTGAACTTCGCCACGGCCTCGAGCCGCTTGCGCGGATGCGGCGTATGCGGCTCGGTCTGGCGCCAGATCTTTTCGTCGAGGGTCGGGACGGAGAAGTTGACCGAGACGTCCGCGACCTCGGCGAGCTCGAGCAGGGCGTCGAGGTCGCGCGTCACCAACGGTGACTTCGTGAGGATTGACGTCGGCGTCTCGGTATCCCGAAGCGCCTCAATCATGGGCGGCATCAGCTGGTACTTCCCTTCCGCCCATTGATACGGGTCCGTATTTGTCCCGAAGGAGACGAGCTCCCTCTTCCAACTCGGCTTGCCGATCTCAGCGCGAAACAACTCGGGGACGTTGACCTTGACGACGATCTCCCGCTCGAAGTCGCGACCAGCGTCCATGTCGAGGTAGGTGTGGGTGTTGCGGGCGAAACAGTTGTGGCTGACCAGACCGTTAGCTATGAAGTCGCCCGTCCCGGTGGTGATATCGAACATCCGGATCCGCTTGCCGAGCGGCTCGATTGACTTCACCCGGAGTTTGGCGGCGCACTTGACCGCGGTGCCTTCGATTGATCGCTTTCTGCTGATCGCCGGATCAGCCAACTGAAGGAATCGAAGCTTCTGGTTGAGCCCCCCAGTGACTCGCACATAGGTGAGTCCATT
>DASUPK010000012.1:0-4732 GCA_036276255.1 Solirubrobacterales bacterium | reverse complement strand
GCCTCGCCACGCGCCAGCATCGCGGCGATGGCCAGCTTCGGCTTCGAGGGCGGGCCACTGCGCCCGATCGCCTGGGCGGGGCTGATCGCGGTCGAGCTGGGGCTCGGCGTCGCGGTCGCGCTCGGCTCCGACTCCGCCGCGTATCTCGCCTCCGGACTGATGCTGCTGTTCGCTGCGCTGACCGCCGGTGCGCTCCTCCGCGGGCGGGCGGGCGCGCCATGCGCCTGCTTCGGGCCGCGCTCCAAGGTCTCCTGGCTGGGGGTGCTAGGAAACCTCGCCCTGGCGGCGGGCTTCGCCGTGATCCCGAACGTCGATTCGATCGCTCTCGGGACCGACGCCTGGCTTGGGATCGGCGTGGGCGTTGCGCTGATCGCCTGCGCGGGCCTCGTCATCGCCGTCCTCGGACTCGCGCGCGAGGTCGGGATGCTCAGGCTTCAGCTCGGCACCCAGGGCGCCCTGGAGATCGTGGGGGAGGGGCCTGACGTGGGCTCCCGCGCAGACGGCCTGGCGAGCCGCCTCTTGGTCCCGCCCTCGAACGGCACTGAGCGCCTCGGGCTGGCCGTCTTCAGCTCCGAGGGCTGCCATCTCTGCCAGACCCTGTCGCCGGCGATCGAGAACGTCGCGAACGACCCGCACGTCACCGTCGGGGTCTTCGACGAGGTCGCCGACGCCGCGCTCTGGCGCGACCTCGCGATCCCGGGCAGCCCGTTCGCGATCGCGACCGACGACTCCGGGATCGTGCTGGCCAAGGGGACGTTCAACAATCTCGCTCAGCTGGAGAGCGTCCTGGCCACCGCGGTGCGGCGTCGTGCCTGAGCATCTGGATCGCGTCACCGACGCCCTCGCTCGGGACACCTCCCGGCGCGGCTTCCTCGCCAGGGTCGGCGGCGCGCTGGTCGCCCTGACGGCCGCTCGGACGGTGGGCACGCTGATTGAGCCTGGAGACTCCGATGCGTACTTCACCTTCTGCGGCCACACCTATACGACCGGTTCCTGCCCGCATCCGCTGGGGTTGCCCAGGATCGACTCTCGGGGCTACCCGTTGCGGCCGAGCGACGGCCAGCCCATCGACGACCTGGGCCGGCCGGTGAATGAGGAGGGCCAGGCGATCGACGACGACGGGCTCGTGCTGCTCGACGCTGAGGGCCGCCCCCTGCCGCCGGCTCCCCGCACCGTCGTCTGCGACCGCGCCGGCGAGCTCTATGGATTTAATGCCCACGTCGACGGCTCGTGGTACCGCTGCTGCGGAGGCAAGGTCCGGCAGCTCCGCGACTGCTGCGCCCATCGCCACACCAGGATCAACGGCGATGCTGCGCTCACCGGCTACTGCTACAGCGGCCGCAAGGTGTTCTGCGTCCAGTACTACGACACGAAGGTGCCTTGTTGATGTCGGCTCTGGAGGTGGCCCTCGCCGTCGCCGCTCTACTCGTCGGGGCGACCGGAACGTTCTCGCCGTGTGGGCTCTCGGCGATCGACACGATCGGGCCGACCGGCCACACGGGAGGCCGACGGATCACCGCTGCGGCTTGCGCGACGTTTCTGCCCGGAGCCGTCGTGGGCGGGCTGCTCACCTTCGGTTCACTCGCCCTGCTCGGCCAGCTGCTCCACGGCGCGGGCGGCCGCGCGGCCTACATTGTCGCTGCCGCGATCGCCCTGCTCGCGGCCGTGCTGGAGGCACGCGGAACGAGGATCGTTCCCCAGATCCGACGCCAGCTGCCCGAGCACTGGCGCCGCGTCATGCCCATGCCGCTCGCAGCCGCTCTCTACGGCGTCCTGCTGGGACTCGGGTTCACGACCTTCGTCCTCTCCTTCGGGGTCTGGGCTTTGGCGGGAGTCAGCCTGGCGGTCGGAGATCCGTCGCTCGGCCTGCTGTTGGGAATCGCGTTCGGGGTCGGACGGGCGATTCCGATCGTCGTCCTCGCACCATTTGGGGGCAGCTCCACCGGCATTCGCGCCACTGAGCTGATGTGCGAGCGCGAGAGCACCTATCGAAGCCTACGGCGTGGGGATGCCGTTGCCTTGCTGATCGCTGCGGTGGCGCTGGTGATCGCTCCCGGCAGCGCTGGAGCCACCGGCACCAACGTTCCCCACGCGACCGACCCGGCCGCGACGGCGGATGCGCTGCTCTTCCAGAGGCTCGGTGGCCCGGCCGTGATCAGCCGCGGCGGCCCTGAGATCCCGCTGCCCGGCACCCATCCTGCAATCGGTGGGCGATTCATCGCCACCGTGACCGGCGATACGATTCAGCTCCTGGACCGCAACAGCCTCGCGCCGGTCGCGCGGATTGACGCCCCAGGGGCCGACGCGGTCGCCGTCTCCGACTCGTGGCTCGCCTACCGGGCCTCGCTCGGCGGCGGCGATGCGATTTACATCCGCTACATCGCGAACCCCGCAGCGCCAGCGCCACCCGTTCTGCTGGCGAGCGAGGCCGGCCCCTCCCAGCTCAGCCCCCCAGCGGTGGATGGGAGCACTCTCCTCTACGCGATCGCGACACCGCGGCGCAGCCGTGTTGTCCAATGGGTGATGGGTACCCGGAACCACCAGACGCTGGTCAGCTCGCGGATGCTTCTTCTCTTCGACCCCGCCGTGAGCGGCAACTCCTTTGCGTACGTGCGGAGCAATGCGCGGGGCAGCCGGCTGATGGTGCGCGCACGTCACGGACACGGTGCGGGGCGGGTCCTGCTCACCGTCAAGCGCTCCCAGGGCACGCTCTGGTCCGATGCGCTCACCGACTCGGTGGCTTATGTGACGTTGCTCGAGCCGAGCGCCGGCACCCCTGACGCCACGATCCTCGGTGCAAGCCGAGCGCGTCCGCGGCCGCTTCGCGACCATGCTCCGCGTGGCGGAGGCAACAACCGCTTCTGAGATCACCAGGTTGGCGGCGGCGAGAACGCCCTCAGGGGCGGCTCGCCGTAGCCGACCGCGCGGTAGAACGTCGCGCTCGGCTTGGCCAGCAGCCAGTGCCCGTCGACTCGCTCGAGGTAGATCACGTCGTCCTCGACGGAGACGTACTTGCGATCCGAGAAGCGATGGGTGACCGTGGTCGTGAGCCGGGCGCGATCGGCCCCGATCGCCTCCGGCTTCACCTCGAAGATCTCGGTGCGCCGCCAGGCCGGGCCGCCGTCGGCGGGATGGGAGCCGATCGACGCTCGCAGCGACGCACGACAGTCGCCGCGCCGCCGGGGCAGTTCGCCCAGCGGAAGCGCGCCCGACGCGAACAGCGCGCAGACCCGACCGGCGTCGCGATGGTTGAGCGCTTCGACATAGCTCCGGACCGTGGCCGTCGCCGCCGTGCGGTCCGCGCCCTCCAGGTCCCCGGTCATCTGCGGCCCATTCGCGCCGGATTCCGGGCTCGCCTCGGTCGCCGCTGGTCCCTCGGCCGCCTCCTGCGCCGTGTCGACCGGGCCGGCCGGGCCGGGCGGGACGGACGACAGCTTTCCCTTGACGGTGCCGGTTGACGTCGTCGGCGGGGCGAGGGTCGCTACGGACGCCGAGGTCTTCCCGTCGCCGGACCCGCCGCAGCCGGCGAGGGCCAACGCCGTCAGTGCGGCCGCGATTGGTCCGAGCTTCATGGGACAGGAGGCTAAGCGCCCGAGGTTCCGTCGGATCTCCTTTCTAAGGTCCCCGCTGGTGCTGCCCGCTGCTACCCTCGCCGCCCGGTCTTGAGCAAGCCGCAGCCCAAGGCCATCTCGTACGACCAGGCGCATGACGAGCCGCCGATGGCGCACCTGAAGCCCGTTCCAGATCTCAAGCCTGAGCCCTCCGCCAAGGCCGGCGGAAAGCCTTCGATCGCCGAGCTCGAGCGCTACGCGACCGTGCTGCGGAGCGATTGCGTCCGCATGCTCGCGGTCGCCAAGTCGGGTCACCTCGATTCCTCGCTCTCGGCCGCCGACATCGTTGCCGCCCTCTATTACAGGGTGCTGCGTCACGACCCGTCCAACCCGAAGTGGCCCGAGCGCGACCGCTTCGTCCTCTCCAAGGGGCACGCCGCCCCGATCCAGTACGCCGCGCTCGCCGAGCACGGCTACTTCCCCGCCGATGACCTGATGGGGCTGCGGCAGATCGGCTCGCACCTCCAGGGCCATCCGGATATGACCCGCACCCCGGGGATCGAGGTCTCCACGGGCTCGCTGGGCCAGGGCCTGTCGATGAGCGTCGGCATCAGTCTCGCCCTTCGCCTCGACGACCTCGACGAGACCGCCCAGGTCTTCACCCTGATGTCCGACGGCGACTGCCAGGAGGGCCAGAGCTGGGAGGGCGCGATGTCGGCGGCCCACTTCGAGATCCCCAACATCACCGCGATCGTCGACTACAACCACCTGCAGACCGACGGCACCACCGAGGAGGTCATGGACACCGGCGACGTGCGCGCCAAGTTCGAGGCCTTCGGCTGGGACGCTGTCGAGATCGACGGACACGACATGAACGCGATCGTCGAGTCGCTGGAGCGCAGCCGGACGATCGGCCGGCCCGCGGCGATCGTCTGCCAGACGAAGAAGGGCCGTGGTGTCTCCTTCATGGAGGATCGCTTCGGGTTCCATGGCAAGCCGCCCAGCCAGGAGCAGGCGGAGCAGGCGATGGAGGAGCTGGAGGCCCGCTACGAGGAGCAGACCAGGGCGCTGGAGGGCAAGAGCTGATGGCAAGCGAGCTGATCGAGGCCGCCGAGTCGCAGACTGAGTCGATCGCCACCCGCCAGGCATACGGCGATGCGCTGGTCGCCCTCGGCGAGGCC
>DASUPK010000011.1:0-16362 GCA_036276255.1 Solirubrobacterales bacterium | reverse complement strand
CGTGCTGGGTCTTCATGAAGAACTACGTCCACGACAACAACAACCCGGACGTGCCGAGGGTCGGGGCGGCTGGCGCGGCGCCGGTGGGGACCGGGATGTCGATCGCGGGCGGTCGCAACGACACGATCGAGAACAACAGATTCATCCACAACGGGTCGTGGGGCCTCATCCTGTTCCCGTTCCCCGACACGGATACTCCTCCGCCGGTCGCACACTGCCAGGGCGGCGTCGACACGGGCGGCCCGTTCGGGTGCCTGTACGACGACTGGGGCAGCGCGGCGAAGAACAACACGTTCAAGGAGAACGGGTTCTTCGGCAACGCGACCAACGGTGACATCGGCCAGATCACGTTCACCGACGGGAACCCCATCAACTGCTTCTCGGGGAACTCCCTGCCCGACGGCACCTCACCCGCCAACCTCCAGTCGACGCAACCGGCCTGCGGGCCGACGGCGCCGGCCAACCCGAACTTCGATCTGGTCACGCAGCTGGAGTGCAACGCGATGCAGTTCGGGACGCCCTGTGGCCCGAACGACCACTACCCGCGTCGCCAGGGGGTCGTCATGCACAAGCTGCCGAACAAGAAGCTCAAGAACATGCCGCACCCGTGCAAGGGCGTACCGCGGAACCCGTGGTGCCGCTCGTAACTGGCGGCCGCTAGGCCGTAGCTTCGGCTGGCGCCGTTGTCCGCTTTGTGGTCCTGCTGCGCCGGTGCTTGATTCGAGCGGTGGAACTGAGCTCGCGGGCCCGCTGGTTCCAGCTCGCGAGCCAGGCGGGCACCTCGCGTGAGGGGACCGGTGGTGAGATCAGGAAACCCTGCGCTCGCTCGCATCCCATGCTCCGCAGCTGCTGCCAGGCATCCCTGGTCTCGACGCCCTCGGCAACGACGGGCAAACCGACCTGATGGGCGAGGTGGATGGCCGCCCGGACGATCGTCCTGCAGTCGTCGTCGTCGAGATGCAGGATCAGGCTTCTGTCGATCTTGAGCTCGTCGAGGGGAAGCTCGATGAGCTGCCGAAGGGAGAAGTACCCCGTCCCGAAGTCATCGATGGCGAGCCCGCCCCCAAGCTCTGTGAATTGCGCCAGTCGGTTGGTGACCTGTTCCGTGTCCAGGAGGAGCGCGTCTTCAGTGACATCGAAGTGGAAGGCCTCCCCCGGGAGACCGGCCGTCGAGAGCGAGCTGGAAACGAACGCAGCCAGGTTCCAGTCGGTCGCTGAGACGGCGATCGCGGGGAGGTTCACGGACAGCTGCAGCCGCAGGCCCGATCGCCACCAGTCGCCGCCGGCCTGGGTCGAGATGCCAATCACCCGCTCGGTCAGCGACCTCATCTGGGCGTCCGATTCGACGGTATGAATGAACTCCGCGGCCGGCAGCAGTCCCAGGTCGCAATGCTCCCAGCGAGCCAGGGCCTCGACGCCGAGCACTCGCCCGCTGCGCAGATCCACCTTCGGCTGAAAGTGGACGTCGATCTCTCCGCGCTCGAGGGCCTCGCCCACGTCGAGCTCGTGGCGCCCCGCCGTCCCAGTCTGAGTGTCGTCCATAGTCATTCGATCGGCCACCTGGCACGCGTAGCCAGTCTGCTGGAAATCCGCGGGCGTCACAATGGGCCGAACTACCACTCCCTTTTCAGTAGTTGCCCCGGATGGTGCGAGAGTGCTCCGGGCACGAGCAGGACTAAGATCCAAGTCGAATGTTCGTTCTCATCGTCGGTTGCGGGAGGGTTGGGTCCTCCGTTGCGCGGAACATGCTTCGCGAGGGGCACGAGGTGTCGTGCCTCGACGAGGATCCGGAGGCGCATGCACGCCTCGAGGTCAACCTCGATCGCTCGTGGGAGGACTCCGGCGGCCAGTTCACTGTCGGCACCGCGCTCGAGGAGGAGGCCCTCACGGCTGCGGGCATCGAGCGCGCCGACGCGTTCATCGCCTCGACGGATGGTGACAACACGAACATCGTCATTGCTCAGATCGCGAAGCGGAGGTTCAACGTGCCGACCGTGATCGCGCGGATCCTCGATCCGCTCCGGGCGGAGTGGTACGAGAAGCAGGGCGTTAACACGATCTGCCCGACCAGGGTCGCGATCGAGATGCTCGAGAAGGAGGTCCTGGAGGCGGCCGGCACCAGCTGATGGGCGAGGGGAGCGGCAAGTACATCATCATCGCCGGGGCGGGCAAGGTGGGTTGGAACCTCGCCCGTGAGCTGATCGACAAGGGTCACGAGGTGACCGTGATCGAGGACAACCGGAACCGCTACGGGACGGTCGAGCAGGAGCTCGAGCACAACATCCAGTACGGCGACGCGTCCGAGCTCTGGGTGTTGGAGCGGGCGGGGATCTCGCGCGCGGACATGGTGATCGCGGTGACCGGCGACGACGAGGACAACATGCTGATCTGCCAGGTCGCGAAGGAGAAGTACCTGGTCGACCGGATCATCGCTCGGGTCAACAATCCGCGGAACCGGCCGCACTTCGAGCTGCTGGGGATCAAGCCCTACGTCTCGGCCACCGACCTGATCCTGCGGCTGCTGGAGCACGAGGTGCCGGACTACGGCCTCGTGCACCTACTCGACCTGCCCGAGGAGCGGCTGGAGATCATCGAGATGATGCTCGGGGACGACAGCCGGGTGGCAGGGAAGCGAGTGGGCGATCTGAGCATGCCGGAGGGGAGTCTCTTGATCTCGATCCTGCGCGAGGGCCTGGGCGGGTTCGTTCCCACGCCGGATACGGTGCTCGAGGCGGGGGACGAGGTGCTGGCCGTGCTCGACCCGGGCCTGGAGGAGGAACTGAAGTCGTTCTTTGGGTCGGATGGCAACTCGGCGGGTTGAGTATCTGCTGATCGGCGGGTTCGCCGCGGCCCACTGCGCGGCCGAGCTGCGCAAGCGCGGTGCGGATGGCGACATCCTGCTGGCGGGGCGCGAGCCGGAGCCGCCCTACGAGCGGCCGCCGCTCTCCAAGGAGTACCTGCGGGGCGAGTCGAAGCGCGAGGACGCCCACGTCAACCCCGCGTCCTGGTACGAGGAGAACTCGGTCGAGCTGCGGACGGGGACGAACGTGATGTCGCTCGACGCCGAGGCGCGGACGGTGAAGCTGCAGGGCGGGGAGGAGGTCGGCTTCGAGAAGGCGCTGCTGGCGCCGGGCGCGAACGTCAACCTGCTGAGGGTCGACGGGTCGAACCTCGACCGCATCCACTACCTCCGGGCGTTCGGCAACTCGGACAACATCCGTGACGACGCCGCGAAGGCGAAACGGGTCGTGTTGGTGGGCGGCAGCTACATCGGCTGTGAGGTGGCCGCGTCCCTGAAGTCGAAGGGGACGGACTGCGCGATCGTGATGATGGAGGACGTCGCCCTCTCCCGCACTTTCGGTGAGGAGGCCGGCCGCTGGTTTCACGAGCTGCTGGAGTCGAAGGGGATCGAGATCCACGGTGGCGAGACCCTCGCGGCCTTCGAGGGCGATGACCACGCCGCGGCCGTCGTCACGGAGAGTGGCAAGACGATCGAGGGGGACATGGTCGTCGTCGGCGCCGGCGTGAGGCCGGATGTGATGCTGGCGGAGCGGGCCGGGCTGGAGATCGACGAGGACAACGGCGGGATTCGCTGCGACGAGACGCTTCAGGCGTCCGTGGAGGGGATCTACGCGGCGGGCGATTCCTGCTCGTACGACAGTCGCGTGCACGGCCGGCGGTTGCGGGTCGAGCACTGGGACGTGGCGATGCAGCAGGGCCAGCACGCAGCTCAGTCAATGATGGGCGATGCGAAGCCGTATGAGGTGGTGCCGTACTTCTTCAGCGACCTGGCAGACTGGGCCGGGCTCGAGTACGTGGGGCCGGCGACGGATTGGGACGAGGTGATCTGGCGCGGCGACCGTGATGCGGGCGAGTTCACGGTCTTCTACCTGAAGGACGGGAAGGTGGCCGGGGCCCTGACGGTGGAGCGCTCGGAGGAGCTGGCGCACGCGCGAACGCTGCTGGCCGAGGGCGTCGATGTCGCGGATGACGAGGCGAAGGCGCTGCTCGGCGATCCGGACAGCGACCTGGCCGAGCTCACGCAGGCCTGATTTCGCCTTCGGGCGAGTCGCTATCGTTCTCGCCGCCTTCCGGGGTAGTCCAGTGGTAGTGACGCCGCGCTCTGGACGCGGAGACGGAGGTTCGAGTCCTCCCCCCGGAGTAAGGGGCCGGTAATGCCGGCTCCTCGTTCGTCCGGGGCTGGGTTCTGTCCGCGCCTCATACGAACATATGTTCGTATGAGCGGCAGGCGCGGAAAGCGGGTCATCGATTGGATGGCGGTTCAGACTTGGTATGAGGCGGGCCATACCCGCGATCAATGCATGAAGCAGTTCGGCGTCTCGAAGCGCTCCTGGCGGGAGGCAGTGGAGCTCGGTCTCGTGGTGCCCCGGAAGCCCGGGACGCAGGTTGGGCCCGATTCGACGCGGTACAAGGTTGAGCAAGGTCTCCGCGCCGGTAAGAGCTACAGGCAGATCGGTGAGGAGATAGGTGTCGGGAAATCGACCGTGGCTTTTCACGTTAGGAGACTGGGCCGGCCGGTCGATGAGCGTTTCAATCGGCGCTACGACTGGGACGCGGTCCAGGACGCGCACAACAAGGGGATGCGGGCCCTCGACTGTTGTTGTCACTTCGGTTTCTCAAGGGCAACGTGGAGTGCCGCGGTCAAGCGTGGGGACATCATTCCTCGCTCACATTTGATTCCACTGGATCAATTACTGGTTTGCGGACGACGAACCAGCAGAGGACACTTGAAAACCAGATTGATCGCGGCAGGGTTGAAGCAGAATCTGTGTGAGATCTGTGGGTTGACCACCTGGCTTGGCAAGGCGATCGGACTGCAGTTGCATCACAAGAACGGAACTCCGACGAGAAGGGCGAAGCGGCCTGGTTCCGTTTTACATCCTTGCTACCTTGCGCGGCCGTATGTGGCGCCCGAGGCACCTGATCGTCCTCGTCGTGGCTGTGGGCTCGGTGGCAGTGCTCTCCGCCTGCGGCGGCGACAGCTCCCCTGAGACACCCATCGTCGTCCCGACGGAGACGACCCAGCAGACGGCGAGCAAGGCCCAGTTCATCACCCAGGCCGACTCGATCTGCGCGGAGGCCAACTCGTCGATCGAGCAGTTCGCGGCCGCGGGCCAGGGCGAGAGCCAGGCGGCACAGATCGCCCAGCTCCGCCAGGGCGTCATCGACGACATCAACCAGCTCAATCCGCCGAGCGACACCAACCTCGACGCTTTCCTGAAGGCGATGTCCGATCAGGTCTCGGCGGGTCAGAAGATCGGCCTGGCCGTGCAGCGCGGCGAGGACCCGAGCCAGTTCGAGACCGAGCTCGACAGCGCGAAGTCGGCGGCCGCGACACCCGCCTCTGCATACGGGTTCAAGGATTGCGGCTCTGAGATCAACGCCTCCAGCTCGACCTCCAGCTCGAGCAGCAGCTCCAGCTCGAGCAGCGGCGGTACCGTCACGCCGAGCGCGCCGAGCAGCTCCTCGAGCGGAACCTCCGGCGGTACCTCGGGTGGGACGAGCGGCAGCAGCGGCAGCAGCGGCACCAGCGGCACCTCCGGGTCGTCGGGCACCGGCGGATCGAGCGGATCCGGCGGCATCGGGCCCGGCTGACGCCCCAGCGCTGGCGCTGGGGCGGCGTCGCCATCAGGTCGCGGACACAAGCGCCCGCCCCAAATAAGTCGCTCCGGGCTTCGCCCTGCGCTCCGAAGTGGAGCGGCCTGGTGGCCGCTAAGCAGCAGCCAAATCCGCCCAGGTCCCGTACAGCTCGGCGTAGCGGCCGCCGGCCGCGATCAGCTCGTCGTGCGTGCCGCTCTCGCGGATCCGCCCGTTCTCGAGCACCGCGATCCGGTCGGCTCCGCGAATGGTCGAGAGGCGGTGCGCGATGACGATCGCGGTCCGGCCCTTGAGCAGCCTCTCAAGTCCCAGCTCGATCGTTCGCTCGGTCCGCACGTCCACGTTGGAGGTCGCCTCATCGAGGATCAGGATGCGCGGCTCGGCCAGCAGCGCCCGCGCGAAGGCGATCAGCTGGCGCTGCCCGGCTGACAGCGACACCCCTCGCTCGCCGACCTCGGTGTCGAAGCCCTGCGGCATCCGCCGGATGAACTCCCCGGCGCCGATCGCGTCGGCGGCCGCCTCGATCTCCTCGTCCGATGCCTCGGGGCGCCCGAACGCGATGTTCTCGCGCACCGTGCCGGAGAAAAGGAAACCCTCCTGCGGCACGATGCCCAGCTGGCTCCGCAGGCAGGTCGAGCTCAGGTCGCGCAGGTCGTTGCCGTCCACCAGCACCCTGCCGCGCTGCGGGTCGTAGAAGCGGGAGACCAGCTTGGCGAAAGTCGACTTGCCGGCCCCGGTCTCTCCGACCAGCGCCAGCGTCTGGCCGGCGGGCACATGGATCGATACGTCCTCGAGCGCCCACGCCACATCATCCTCCTCGTCGGGACCCGTCTCGATCTTCCCGCTCGAGCGCTTCAGCCCGGCGGTCCGGTCCAGCCCGTAGGAGAACCAAACGCCGTCCATCTCGATCTCCCCGCGGAGCGTTCCGGGATCGAGCGCATTGGGCTTGTCGACCATGTCTGGCTCCGTGTCGAGCAGGTCGAAGATCTTGTCCAGCGCCGCCATCCCCTGCTGGTAGGTCGTGTAGAGGTTGGAGAGCTGCTGGATCGGGTCGAAGAAGGTGGAGAGGTAGCCGACGAACGCGACCACGATTCCGATCTGTGCGTTCCGGGCGCTCTCAGTGGTGAGGTCGAGCGCCTGGTAGCCGCCGTAAAGCAGGATCACCGCGGTGCCGATCGCCGAGAGCAGTTCGACCGCCGGGAAGTACGAAGCGTTCAGGTAGACGGTCTTCAGGTTTGCCCGGCGGTTGAGCTCGTTGAGCTCCGCCATCCGCTCGATGTGGCGGCGCTCCTGCGCGAAGCTGCGAACGACCCGCACCCCGCTCAGCGTCTCCTGGAGGTAGGCGGTCACCTCAGCGATGCGCTCTCGGGTGATCCGGTAGGCACTCGCGGCGACGATGCGGAAGACGAGGCTCGCGATCGCCAGCAGCGGCAGCGTCAGGAAGACCACCAGCGCCAGCTGAACGTCCGCGACGAGCATGATCACGACGACGCCGACCAGCGTCAGGGTGCTCGAGAAGAGCGTGACCACGCCGGTGCTGATCAGCTGGTCAAGGGCATCGACATCGTTGGTGATCCGGGAGATCAGCACGCCGGGACGGTTGCGGGTGAAGAAGCCGATCGACATCTGCTGCAGGTGGGTGAAGATCCGGATGCGCAGGTCCTGGAGCGCCCGCTCGCCGACCCAACCGACCAGATAGGTCTGCAGATAGCTGGTTCCCCAGCCGATCAGCGCCGCCACCATGAAGGCCACGATGATCAGCACAAGGGCGTTCGTGTCCCCGTTCAGGGAGACGTGCACCGCCTGACCGACCAGATACGGCGGTGCCAGCGTCGTCCCGGTGGCGAGGATGAGCGCGCCGAACATCATCAGCACCTGGCGCCGGTACGGCCGGAGCAGCGAGAGCAGCCAGCGAACCTTGCGCCAGCGGCCATCGTCGCCGCGGATCAGCGCCCAGAGCGATCGGAAGAGGGCGAAGAAGTTCTGCGCACCGTCTGAATCGTTCACAGCTTCGCCAGCTCCTCGCGCTCCTCGAGGTCCCGCTGGAGGTAGACCGAGTCCTCCAGCCCCTTCTCCGCGATCTCCTCGTACAGAGGGCAGCGCTCGAGCAACTCGTCGTGAGTGCCGCGGTCGACGATCCGCCCACGGTCGAGCACCACGATCTCATCGGCCAGTGAGATGGTGGAGAGACGGTGCGCCACGATGAAGGTGGTTCGGTCCTTCATCGCCGCGCGCAGCCCCTCCTTGATCTGGGCCTCGGTGCGTGCATCCACCGACGAGGTCGCGTCATCGAGGATCAGGATCCGCGGCTCGGCCACCAGCGCCCTCGCGATTGCGATCCGCTGACGCTGCCCGCCGGATAGCGTCAGCCCGCGTTCGCCGATCACCGTCTCGTAGGCGTCGGGCAGTTGCGTGATGAAGTCGTGGGCCTGAGCCCGCTTCGCCGCCTGCTCGATCTGCTCCTGGGTGGCCTCCGGCTTGGCGTAGGCGATGTTGCCCGAGACCGTGTCCGAGAACAGGAAGCTGTCGTCGGCGACGAATGCGATCTCGCGGCGCAGCGACGCCAGGTCGACATCCTTGATGTCGGCGCCGTCGATGACCACCCGCCCCTCGCTCGGGTCGTACAACCGCGCCAGCAATCCGACCAGGCTTGTCTTGCCGGCGGCCGTCGGCCCGACCAGCGCCACGGTTCGGCCCGGCTCGACCTCCAGGTCGATGCCCGTCAGCGCCGGCTCGACCCCGTCGTAGCGCAGCGTCACCCGCTGGAGGGAGACCTGGCCCCGCCCGTCCGGCAGGGGTGGGGCATCCGGGGCGCTCTCCATGGAGGGCTCCCGGTCGAGGATCTCGAACATCCGGTTGCCGGAAGCCACGGCGCGCTGGGCCATGCTCAGCGACATGCCGAGCCAGCGCACCGGGCCCGAGAGCAACACGACGTAGGCGTAGAAGGCGGTCAGGTGTCCGACACTCGTCGACCCGTGGATCACCTGCAGGCCCCCGACCAGGAGCACCGCCGCCAGCCCGATGTTCGGCAGGAAGCCCATCAGCGGCGTGTAGAAGGCCTGGAGCTTCGTCGAGACCATGCTCTGCTCGAAGACGCGATTCACGGAATGGGTGAAGCGTCCGAGTACATGTCGCTCCCGAGCGAAGGCCTTCACGATGCGGATCCCCGAGATGTTCTCCTCGGCGTTCGCGGTCACCTCCCCGATGCGCTGTTGTACCTCCTGCTCGGCCGGGCGGTTGCGCCGGCTATAGCGCGTTGCGGTGACCACCAGGAACGGCACAGGCGCCAGGGCGAGCAGGGCCAGTACCGGGTCCAACACGATCATCGCCACCGCGGCGAACAGGATGGTCAGCGCACTCTGGCTTACCCAGATCAGCCCGTAGCCGAGGAAGAAGCGGATCGACTGCAGGTCGACGGTCGCGCGCGACATCAGCTGACCCGTCTGCTGAGTGTCGAAGAAGCCGAGCTCGAGCTTCTGGAGGTGCTCGTAGAAGACCTGGCGCAGGTCGAACTCCACCGCCAGCGAGACCTTGCCTGCGATCAGCCGCCTTCCGACCGTCAGCAGGAGCCTGAGAACACCCGCGCCCAGCAGGGCCAGGACCAGCGGCTCGATGTCGCCGCGGCGCTCATCCTCGATCGCATTCACGGCCCCGCCGATGAGCAGCGGGATCAACACGGTCATGCCCATCGCAAGCCAGGCGAGCAGCAGCGAGCCGATCAGCTGACGGCGATATGGACGCAGGAAGTCGAGTAGGCGCCGGAAGGTGGGCATACAACGACTATACAAAGTGAAGTAAAGGCTTCTGCCGCGCTTGCTGCAGGTCGGTCATTGACCCCTCGCTACCCTGCGCCCAGTGGTCAGAGAGCTCATCAGTTGGCCGATCTCGATGGCGCGCGCAGCAATCGACCTGCCGCGAACGATGGAGCGCAGCATCCGGGAGGCCAACGACCTGATGGAGGTCTCCCGCGCGCAGCTCGAGGTGATGCGCCGTCAGGCCGATCAGGCGCTGGAGCAGGCCGAGCGGATGAACGAGCTGCTCGGGCGTGTGGTGAAGCTGACAGAGCCGTTCGAGCGCGCCCAGCGTGGTGGCGAGTTCGTGGCGGAGGGACTGAAGCGCGCGATCTTCGGAGCCGAGCTGGCGGCGGAAGAGGCGGAAGAGGCGGCCGAGGAGGCGCAGGCCGCCGCGGAGAAGGCAGAAAGAGCCGCCGAACTGAGAGGGGGCCCCGCGGGCGTTGCCGAGGAGCCACCCGATTCACCTCCGGAGCGGTGAGCCGCCCGGCTGCCGGCCTCTGCGACCGCTGCCGGCACCAACGCCTGATCCCCAACACCCGTGGGTCCGAGTTCTCGCTCTGCGAGCGCTCCAAGACCGACCCTGACTTCCCTCGCTACCCCCGCCTGCCGGTGACCAGCTGCACCGGTTTGGAGCAGCGAGACGCCCAGTCGCGCTGACTAAGGGGTCGTCTTCGGCACGGGAGCCGTCGGCGTGGGCGTCTTCGCCGTGGTCGTCGGCGCTGGCGTCGTCGTGGCCGGAGGCGTGGTCGTCGTGGCCGCCGTGGTCGGCGGATGAACCGCGGGCTCGGACTTCTCGCCGCAGCCCGACAGGGCTACGGCGCCGAGGGCCCCCGCCACCAGCGCCACTGGCAGCAGTCGCCTCCTGATCGCCTCGCGCTCCGTGATCACCGCGGGGACGGTAACGAAGCCGCTACCTGAAGGTGACCTCGGCGAGCGGACTCCGAGCCACCCACTCTTCGAGATCGCTCGATCCGCGGCCAAGGTCGTCCAGGATCCCGGCGATCACCTCGCGGCGCTCGGCCTCGTCGGTGATCGGGCGGGCGAGGGCCGGAAGGTCGGCCTGGTCGCTGCCCTTCAGGTGGAAGACGAACTCGGGATCTGCGACGAGGTTCGCGTACCAGTCGCGCGTCCCGGGCGACCCGCTCAGGAACGTCCTGCCGTCGTAGCGGTAGCGCCAGATCTCGATCCGCCGGGGCTGACCGCTGGCGCGACCGGTCGTGGTGATGTCGACCGTGCGGTCGTTCTCGAGAGCCCGCTGGACCGACTCGTCCAACTAGGCGGCCTCGGAGTACGCCGCCTCGCCGGGCTGCGTCAGCTCGCCGGGCTCCTCGGCGCCGGCGAAGTGCTCGGCCGCCTTCGACTCGGGCTCGACGACGGTTGCGGCGACCGCGATGGCGGCAACGACCAGCCCCGCGGCGACCCAGAACGCGAGGTGGTAGCCGCTGGTCAGCGCCGAAGCCGTGGAGTGGCCCGCCGCCTCGAGGTCGTTCGTGCGTGACGTCGCAAGCGTCGCGAGCACGGCGAGCCCGATCGCCCCGCCGACCTGGGCGGAGGTGTTGACCAGCCCCGAGGCGAGCCCCGCGTCGCTGCGGGTGGCTCCCGACATCGCGATCGTCATCAGCGCCGGGAAGGAGATCCCAATGCCCGTTCCGAGCAGCACCAGGACCGGCAGCACGTCGGTCACGTAGTCGGCGTTGACCGGAGCCCGGGTGAAGTAGGCGAGGCCAAGGGCGACCAGGCCGAGGCCCGGGAAGAGCAGGCGACGGGCGCCGAAGCGCATGATCAGAGGCTCTGAGTAGCGGCCCGTCAGCGTCCCCATGATGATCGTCACCGGAAGGAAGGCCAGACCGATCTGAAGAGCGTCATACCCCAGCACCTGCTGGAGGTAGAGGGAGCCCATGAAGAACATCCCGAACATCCCCGCCACCGTCAGCACCTGGACGGTGTTCGCGCCGCTGACGTTCCGCGAGCGAAAGATCCGCAGCGGGATCAGCGGCGTGGTGGCCGTCGCCTCGCGCGCGATGAACAGAGCGAGCAGCGCCAGCGAGCCGGCGCCGAGCAGCAAAGTCTCGGAAGCGCCCCAGCCCTGCTCGGCGGCCGGCTTGACGATCGTGTAGACGCCGAGCATCAGCGAGGTGGTGATCAGGAAGGCGCCGAGAAGGTCCGCGCCCTCGCTGAAGCCGAGACCCTCGTCGTCCTCGAGCAGGCGCCTCGTCAGGATCGCCGTCACCAGGCCGATCGGCGCGTTGATGAAGAAGATCCAGTGCCAGCTGATGATCTGGGTGACCACGCCACCGAGCAGCAGGCCGACAGCGCCGCCGGCGGAGGCGACGAATGCGTAGACGCCGACCGCCTTGGCCTGCTCCCGCTGCTCCGGGAACATCGTCACGATCATCCCGAGGATGACGGCGGAGGTCATCGCGCCGCCGACGCCCTGCAACAGGCGGGCGCCGATCAGCATCCCCTCGCTCTGGGAAGCGCCGCAGAGGAGGGAGGCCGCGACGAACAGCGCGAGCCCAATCAGGAAGATCCTCCGGCGCCCGAGCAGGTCGCCGAGGCGCCCCGCGAGCAGCAGCAGCCCCCCGAAGGTGATCAGGTAGCCGTTCACCACCCAGGCCAGGCTGGACTGCGAGAACCCGAGATCGTCCTTGATGGAGGGCAGCGCGACGTTCACGACGGTGACGTCGAGAACGATCATCAGCATGCCCGCGCAGAGCACGTACAGCGCGATCCAGCGGGAGCGGTCGCTCGCCGGCTGAGCCTCGTCATGTGCTGTTCCCACCTGTGCCTGCGTCATCTCGTCGGCCTCCTGGCAATCAAAAGGGTCGTTTCCCGATACGACTGGGAACCCCCCTGAAACTCATCGGTCCAGGTCGCGGCACGAGCAGCGACAGCTCGCTAATCCAAAGTAGCAGGGAGCCCGAACCGGTCGTAGGCCTTGGCGAGCTTCTCGTAGTCCGCCGGCTGCTCGGGCGTTCGCGCCTGGACCTCCGGGTCCGGGTCCTGCGAGCCGCGCAGGATGAAGGCGTCGACCTCCTTGATCCGCTCGCCCTCGAAGGTCAGCACGTTCACGGCGAACGGGACCCGTGCCTGCTTCTCCTCGTCCCAGCTGTAGAACGCGAGGGCGGGCTGCCCATTGGCCGTTGTGGGGATCGACCTCCAGCCCCAGTCCGGGAGCATCGACCACATCGCCAAGAACCTCCGGATCCCGTCGTGACCGTGGAACCAGCGGGACATCGGCGGCATCGTGAAGGCGGCGTCCTCGGCGAGTAGCGAGACCACCGTGTCGACGTCGTTGCGCTCCCACGCGTCCGCGTACTGCTCCACGATCTCGCGCAGCTTCTCGTCACCGAGGGCCTTCAGGGTCTCCTGCTGGCTCTGCTCCGGCAGTCTCTTCTCGATCGTCGCCCGGGCGCGCTGAAGCGCGCTGTTCACCGAGGCGACGGTGGTGTCGAGGGTCTCGGCGGTCTCCTGCGCGGAGAAGCCGAGCACCTCGCGGAGGATGAGGACCGCGCGCTGGTTGGCCGGGAGCAGCTGCAGCGCCGCGATGAAGGCGAGCTCGACGGATTCGCGCTGCTCGTAGCGCGCGTCGGGTGAGGCGTAGCCGTCCTCGATCCCCAGGGTCTCGTCCGGGAAGGGCTCGATCCAGACGGACTCGACGAGCGGCTCGCCGACCCCGCCGTGCGGATCGGCGGGCGGGCCATAGTCGATCGGCAGGATCCGCTTGGGCCGCCGCCCGATCGCGTCCAGCGAGGTGTTGGTGGCGATCCGGTAGAGCCAGGAGCGCAGGGAGCTGCGTCCCTCGAACCTGTCGAGGCTCTTCCAGGCGCGGACCAGCGCCTCCTGGAGCGCGTCCTCAGCGTCCTGGACGGAGCCCAGCATGCGGTAGCAGTGCGCCTGCAGCTCGGAGCGATGCGGCTCCACCAGCCGCGCATAGGCGTCCTCGCTCCCCTCGCGGGCGGTCTCGAGCAGCTCTCTCTGCTCCACGGTCGACTGTGTCGGCGTCGTGCTCATCCCGTCTATGCAGAGTAGACCGACGGGATCGCCGGAACTCATCGCCGGACCGATGAATCTCGAGAGATTGACCGGTCTAGGTGGCAGGCGATGAATAAGCGTGCCTCCAACTCGGTCGTCCATCTCGAGCTGCATACGGGGGATCTCCAGAGCGCGCTGGCCTTCTACACGGGCGTGCTCGGCTGGCGGCCGGAGCGGATTCGCGCCGGCGACGGCTCCTATCTCTCGCTCGCCATGGGAAACCGGCTGGCGGGCGGCCTGGTCGAGTGCGCCGAGGCAGCGGAGCACCCGCTCTGGCTGCCCTACGTGCAGGTCCCCGACATCAAGGTCACGACCGACCGTGCGCAGGCCCTCGGCGGCGAGGTCCTGCTGACCCCGCGTGAGGGCCCCGAGGGCTGGCGCAGCGTGGTCTCCACGCCGGGCGCCGGCGAGGTCGCGTTCTGGCAGTCGAAGACCGAGCGCTGAGATACCGTGCGAGGGGTGGACGTGGCAGCCGTTCGCGGCGAGCTCCGGTACTGGCTTGAATTGGCGCGGCTGCTCGTCGATCGGCGGTTCCTCTCGGTGGAGCCGGCGGTGGACCCGCCACCGGTCCTCCTCACCCCGGGCTTCATGGCGGGTGACGCCTCCCTGACAGCGCTCGGCGGCTGGCTGCGGCGCGACTGCCGGAACGGCGACTGCTGTGAGGAGGCCGCATGCAGGCAATGAGCGTGCAGGACGCGATGTTCCTGCACGTCGAGAACGACGTGACTCCCATGCACATCGGCGGGGTCAGCCTGTTCGAGGGACCGCCGCCGCCTTTCGACGAGCTGCGGTCGATGGTGGCCGCGAAGCTCAGCCTGACGCCCCGCTACCGCCAGAAGGTTCGCTTCGTCCCTCTGGGGATGGGCGAGCCGGTATGGGTGGACGATCCCCACTTCAATATCGACTACCACCTTCGCCACAGCGCGGTGCCCTCGCCCGGGACGGAGGATCAGCTGCGCGCCACCGCGTCGCGCGTCTTTTCCCAGCACCTCGACCGGTCGAAGCCCCTCTGGGAGATCTGGATGCTCGAGGGGCTCGAGGGTGACCGCTGGGCGCTGCTCTCGAAGGTCCACCACTGCATGGTGGATGGCGTCGCAGCGACGGACATGATGTCGCTGATGTTCGGCGAGGCGCCTGGGCAGAGCGCGAATGGTGAGGTCTGGCATGCGGACCCCGAGCCCTCGGGAATTGATCTGATCGCCTACAGCGCCCAGCATCGGATCCACGACCCGGCCGCACAGGTTCGCTTCGCCCTGCGCGCGCCCCGGGAGGTCCTCGGGGCCGTCGCCGAAAGCGCGAAGGCCCTGCTCGCCGCGGCGCCGGCGCTCCGTCCCTCGACCTCGTCCCTGACCGGGCCGATCGGCCCGCACCGCGTCTGGAGCTGGGCCAGGGTCTCGCTGGCCGACGTCAAGCGGGCGCGCTCGGAGCTCGGAGGCACCGTCAACGACGTCGTGCTGACCCTGATCACGAACGGCTACCGAGCTCTGCTCGAGAGCCGGGGGGAGGCGATCAAGCGTGACACGGTCGTGCGGACGATGGTCCCGGTCTCGGTGCGGGCTCCGGGGGAGCGTGGCGAGTACAACAACCGCGTCTCGGCGGTGTTCGCACGCCTTCCGGTCGGCATCGAGGACCCGGCGGAGCGCCTCGCCGAAATCCGTGTCCAGATGGACGGGATCAAGTCGTCGGGGCAGGCCGTCGCGGGCGATGCCCTCGCGCAGCTCTCGGGGTTCGCGCCGCCGATGCTGCTCGCGCTCGGGAGCCGCCTGGCGACCCGCTCGGCCCGCCTCAACATCGATACCGCCACGACGAACGTCCCCGGCCCGCAGGTCGCGCTGCACACGCTGGGCCGCAAGCTCGTCGCCTCGTACCCCTTCGTCCCGATCGTGGGGACGATCCGGATCGTCGTGGCGATCTTCTCCTACGACGGCGAGCTCTACTTCGGGGTGACCGGAGACCGGGACCACGCCCCCGACGTCGACGTCCTGACTGCAGGCATCGAGATCGACATCGATCGCCTGCTCGACCGCGCGAAGCCGGCGCCGGCCTAGCCGCTGGAGCTCGCGCGTAGGCTGAGCGGATGAGCGCCCAGCCGGCGACTGCGGCCTACACGGGCAAGACCGCCTGGGCGCGGAACCTGGCGTCGCCCGTCAGGGATTTCCTGAGCGCCGAATCGGGAGGCGCGGTCGCCCTGCTGACGGCCGTGGCGGCGGCGCTGATCTGGTCGAACTCGCCGTGGTCGGACTCCTACGAGTCGTTCTGGACGACCAAGCTCTCGATCACCATCGGGAGCGGCGGAATCTCGATGGATCTCCGCGAGTGGGTCAACAGCGGCCTGATGACCTTCTTCTTCCTGGTTGTCGGGCTCGAGGCCAAGCGCGAGCTCGACACCGGCGAGCTCCGAGAGCGCCAGCGTCTGGCGATCCCGGTCTTCGCCTCCCTGGGCGGGATGGCGGTGCCGATCCTGATCTTCAGCGCCTTCAACGTCGGGGGCTCGGGCGCGCACGCCTGGGGCGCTGCGATGTCCACCGACACGGCCCTGGCGCTCGGGGTCCTGGGGCTCCTGGCGCCGCGGGGGACCCGGCTTCGGCTCCGCCTCCTCACAATCGCAGTGGTCGACGACCTGGTTGCGCTGGCCATCATCGCGACCGTCTACACGGATCACGTCGAGCTGCTGCCCCTGGCGTTGGCGGTGCTCTTCTTCGGCGTCCTCCTGGGCCTTCGCTATGTCCGCGGCATCTGGCGGAACGAGGCGGCGATCGTCGCCGGAGTGGCGCTCTGGGTGGCGCTCTTCGAGGCGGGTATCGATCCGGTGGTCGCGGGCCTCGCCGTGGGCCTCGTGACCAGCGCCTACCCGCCGGAGCGTGGTGATCTCGAGCGCGTGACGGAGCAGGCGCGCTCCTTCCGCGAGCAGCCC
>DASUPK010000010.1:0-5324 GCA_036276255.1 Solirubrobacterales bacterium | reverse complement strand
CGCGCTTCACGACAAGGTGCTGCCGCCGAGCATCAACTTCGAGCGACCGAATCCCAACGTGGACTGGACCGCGTCGCCGTTCGCCGTCAACACCGAGCTCCGCGACTGGGACATCGCCGCCGGGCGCTCACGTGTTGCGGGCGTCAGCGCGTTCGGCTTCGGCGGCACCAACTTCCACCTAGTCATGGAGGAGTACGCGCCGGACCGCCACGCCACCAACGGCCATGGCTCGTCGGTCGCCGTCCCGGTCGAGCCCCCGTCAGCCGCCGAGCCTGGGCCGGCGGCGCTCGGCAAGCCGCCCGTGCGCGGCGCGCTCGTGCTCGGCGGGGCCGACGAGGCGGGGCTCGCCAACGCGCTGCGCACGGAGCTAGCGGAGGCGCGGCAGTGCCGCCATCTCGATCCGACGGCGCCGTCGACCAAAGCGCTTCGGGCCCCGGAGCGGATCGCGATCGACTACGCCGACGGCCCAGATCTGATTGCGAAGGCGGAGCTGGCGTTGCGAGTCTTGCAAGCGGGCAACCCGTCGGCATGGCCGGCGCTGCGTGGCCGCGGCATCCACCGCGGCAGCGGCACCTCGGGCAAGGTGGCGTTCCTCTACACGGGACAGGGCTCGCAGTACACGAACATGCTCGCCGAGCTGCGCCGGCGGGAGCCGGTGGTCGCCGAGCTCTTCGATGAAGCGGATGCGCTCTTGGCGCCGCTGCTCGAGGGCCGGCGCCTGTCCGACCTGGTCTTCGCCGACCCGGCGGACCCGGAGGCGATGGCGCGCGCGGAGGAGGAGCTTCGCCGCACCGAGATCCAGCAGCCGGCGGTGATCACCGTCGACACGGCGCTCACACGGCTGCTGGGGGAGTACGGGATTGCCCCCGACATGGTGATGGGACATTCCGTCGGCGAGTACGGGGCCCTGGTCACCGCCGGTGGCCTGACCTTCGAGGACGCGCTCGAGGCAGTGAGCGCCCGCGGACGCGAGATGGCGAGCCTCCGAGTGGAGGACCCCGGAGCGATGGCAGCGGTCATGGCTCCGCTGGAGGAGGCCGAGGAGATCGTCGCTGGGATCGACGGCTACGTCGTGCTGGCCAACATCAACTCGACGCACCAGGTCGTGCTAGGCGGCGCCACAGACGCGGTCGCTCGCGCCGTGGAGGCGGTGAAGGAGGGAGGGCACACCGCGATCCCGCTGCCTGTGAGCCACGGCTTCCACACCGAGATCGTCGCGCCCGCGCGCACTCCGCTGCGGGCGATGCTCGCCCGGCTCGGCCTCCGTCCCACTCGGCTGCCAACCGTGGCCAACGTCACCGGCGAGCTCTATCCCACCGGAGACGGCGCAGTCGAGCAGATGCTCGACATGCTGAGCCGCCAGGTGGCCTCACCCGTGCAGTTCGTCAAGGGCCTGCACACCCTGTACGACGAGGGCGCGAGGATCTTCGTCGAGGTCGGCCCGAAGCACGCCCTTCAGGGATTCGCCTCAGACGTGCTGGGCGACGACGCGATCGTCAGCCTCGCCAGCAACCACCCCAAGCAGGGCGACGTGCCGACGTTCAACAACGCCCTGTGCGGCCTGTGGGCTGCGGGTCTCGGGACCGGCCGGGACCCGGACACGCGCGAGTCGGTCGAGCTCAAGCCAGGCGCGACGGCGCAGCCCCATTCGCGGCCCGTGCGCGAGGCGCGCGCCCGCCTTGCCCCCGAGGAGGGCCGGGCGGGCGCCGAGCCCGGGCCGGCGGCCGTCGCCGGCGAGGCGCCCGGGGATGAGCCCGTGGTGATCACCGGCGCGGCGCTCGGGCTTCCCGGCGCCGAGCGGCTGTTCGACGACGCGAACATCGCCAGGCTCCTGAACGGCGAGCAGGGAATCGACGTCATCCCCGGCCGCCTTCGCCGTGAGATGCTCGACAAGCACATCACGCGGTTGGTCAAGGACGACGACGGCGGCGCCAAGTTCGAGACGATCGACCGCCTCGAGGCCGTGATCAAGCTCGCCGGGCGTGCCGGCGCGTTCGACCTGGTCGAGGAGTTCGGCGTCGACGACGAGCGGCTGGCCGCGCTCGGGCACGACACGCAGCTGGCGATCGCCGTGGGCATCGACGCGCTTCGCGACGCCGGGATCCCGCTCGTACTGCGCTACAAGACCACGACCACGGGCACCAAGCTTCCCGACCGCTGGTCGCTCCCCGACGAGCTGCGCGACGACACCGGGGTGATCTACGCATCGGCGTTCCCCGGCCTCGAGGAGATGGCCGACGAGGCGGCACGCTACGCCACGGACCACATGCGCCGGGAGCGCCTCGCCGCGCTCGAGACGCTGCGGGAGAGGATGCTCGACCACGACGCCACCGATCTGGTGGTGCTGGACGAGGTCGAGCGGCGCATTCACGACCTGGAGCACACGCTCGAGGAGGAGGGGTACACCTTCGACCGCCGGTTCCTCTTCCGCGTCCTCTCGATGGGCCACTCGCAGCTCGCCGAGCTGATCGGGGCCCGGGGACCGAACACCCAGATCAACTCCGCCTGCGCGAGCACCACGCAGGCCGTCGCGCTCGCCGAGGACTGGATCCGCGCCGGGCGGTGCCGCCGCGTGCTGATCGTGGCGGCCGACGATGTCACCTCGGACACCATGATGGGCTGGATCGGAGCCGGCTTCCTCGCCTCCGGCGCGGCGGCGACCGACGAGGTCGTCGAGGAGGCGGCGCTGCCGTTTGACGAGCGTCGTCACGGGATGATCATCGGCATGGGGGCCGCCGGGCTTATGGTGGAGAGCACGGCCGCCGCCCGCGAGCGCGCGCTGACGCCGATCTGCGAGGTGCTCGGCTCGGTGACCGCCAACTCCGCGTTCCACGGCACTCGGCTCGACGTCGAGCACATCAGCGGCGTCATGGAGCAGCTCGTGGAGCAGGCCGAGGGCCGCGGGCTCCGCCGGGAGGACATCGCCGGCGAGACGGTGTTCGTCTCGCACGAGACCTACACGCCCGCCCGCGGCGGCAGCGCGGCAGCGGAGATACACGCGCTGCGCGACGTCTTCGGCCAGGCCGCCGACCGCGTCGTGATCGCGAACGTCAAGGGGTTCACCGGGCATCCCATGGGTGTCGGCTTGGAGGACGTGCTCGCGGTGAAGGCCCTGGAGACCGGCGTCGTTCCACCGGTGCCCAACTTCCGCGATCCCGACCCCGAGCTGGGCCAGCTCAACCTCTCGGGGGGAGGCTCGTACCCGGTCCACTACTCGCTCCGGCTGGCGGCGGGCTTCGGCTCCCAGATCTCGATGCTGCTCCTGCGCTGGACGCCCGTCGCAGACGGCAGCCGGCGCAATGCGGACGAGCTCGGCCACGACTACCGAGTTGCCGATCGAGCCGCCTGGACCGCATGGCTGAGGCGTATGAGCGGCTACGAGGAGCCGCAGCTCGAGGTCGTCCAGCACCGGCTCCGCATCGTCGATCAGGGTCCGCCGGCCGGCGTTCGGCTGGCGCCCGCATCCGCACCGGATTCCGCGCCGGCGGAGATCGAGCCCGCCGCGCTGGAGATGGACTCCCCGGCCGAGGCGTTCGAGCCCGCCCCTCCCACCGCGAGCGTCGACATCGAGCAACGCGTCCTCGCCGTCGTCTCCGAGGAGACGGGCTACCCGACCGACCTCCTCGACATGGACCTCGACCTGGAGGCCGACCTCGGCATCGACACGGTCAAGCAGGCCGAGGTCTTCGCCTCGATCCGCGAGGCCTACGGGATCCCCTTCGACGACGCCCTGAAGCTGCGCGACTACCCGACCCTTAACCACGTGGTCGCCTTCGTCCTCGAGCGGGCGGGCCTGGCGGAAGAGGACTCGCCGGCCACCGAGCAAGCGGGGGCGGCGGTATTGCCGGACGGAGAGCCGAAACGCTTCCCGCGCCGGGTCCCCGTCCCCATCGTGCGACCCGCGCTCGAGCACTGCGTTGCGACGGGGGTCTCTCTCGAGTCCGGGAGCCGAGTGATCGTGATGCCGGACCGCGGCGGGGTGGCAACTGCGCTCGACAAGAAGCTGCGCAAGCTCGGGGTCGAGGTACTGATGGCGGATCCGAACGAGGAGTTCGAGCGCCAGATCGAGGGTTGGACGGCCGACGGAGCCGTGCACGGCGTCTACTGGCTACCCGCCCTCGATGCGGAGCCGCCGCTGGCCGAGCTCGATCACGCTGCCTGGGTCGAGGGCCTGCACCTCCGGGTCAAGCTGCTGGCGGTGGCGATGCGCCAGCTCGCCGAGCAGATCGAGGGTGAAGGGACGTTCCTGGTCGCCGGCACCCGCCTCGGGGGCCGGCACGGCTACGACGCCGCCGGCGCGACCTCCGCGATGGGCGGTGCGGTGACCGGCTTCGTCAAGTCGCTCGCACGCGAGCGTTCGGACGCGCTGATCAAGGCCGTCGACTTCGCCCCGAGCCGCAAGACTGCGGCGCTCGCCGAGATCCTGATCGAGGAGACCCTGCGCGATCCCGGTGTGGTTGAGGTTGGCCACGCCGAGGAGCTGCGCTGGTCGGTCGGGCTCGTCGAGCGCGCGGCCGAGCCCGACCCGGAGCGAGCGCTGGGAGCGGAGACCGTCTTCTGCGTGACCGGAGGCGCCGGGAGCATCGTCTCGGCGATCGCTGCCGACCTGGCCGCAGCGTCCGGCGGCACCTTCCACCTGCTCGATCTGGTCCCGGAGCCGGATCCGGCACACCCGGACCTCGTCCGGTTCACCGCCGACCGCGATGGGCTCAAGCGTGAGCTGGCCGAACGGATCAGGGCGCGGGGCGAGCGCCCGACCCCGAAGCTCATCGAGCGCGAGCTTTCTGGGATCGAGCGGGCGCGCACGGCCCTCGACGCGCTCGAAGCGGTCCGCGAAGCGGGTGGGAAGGCCTACTGGCACCAGGTGGACCTCACCGATCCCGAGCAGGTCTCAGCGGCGATCAGGGACGTCCTCAGGGACAGCGGCCGGGTCGACGCGCTGATCCACTGCGCCGGCCTCGAGGTCAGCCACTTCCTGCCGGACAAGCCGCAGTCCGAGTACGACCTGGTGTTCGACGTCAAGGCCGACGGCTGGTTCAACCTCCTGTACGCGCTCCGCGATGCCGAGGTCGGAACGGCCCTGGTGTTCAGCTCGATCGCAGCCCGGTTCGGGAACGCCGGGCAGACCGACTACTCGGCCGCCAACGACCTGATCTGCAAGAGCGTCTCCTCGCTGCGACGAGGCGGGCCCGCGGCGCGCGGGATCGCGATCGACTGGACCGCGTGGGCCGAGATCGGGATGGCCAGCCGTGGCTCGATCCCGAAGATGATGGAGATGGCCGAGATCGAGATGCTGCCACCGGCGATCGGCGTGCCGATCGTCC
>DASUPK010000009.1:0-30614 GCA_036276255.1 Solirubrobacterales bacterium | reverse complement strand
CGGACCCCCTGGTCGCCGATCGGTCCGCTGGGCAAGTGATCCTCACGATCCCCGAGTCGAAGCCGCAGCGGCATGGCGGCTTCATCACCTTCGGACCGGACGGCTATCTCTACATCGGGACCGGCGACGGCTCACCGCCGGACGATCCCCAGGGCGTCGCCCAGGATCCCAGCCAGCTGCGCGGCAAGATCCTGCGGGTCAACCCTGGGAGCCCGGCGAACCCGGAGGTCTGGGCTTCCGGGCTCGGTGATCCGCGCAGGATCTCCTTCGATCGCACCTCCCACACCGTGGGCATCACCGACGTCGGGGACCAGCGCTACGAGGAGATCGAGTACCTGCCGATCGAGAAGGCGAGTGGCGCGAACTTCGGCTGGCCGGCCTATGACGGGTTCGAAATCCTGCGCGGAGGCTTGCCCAGAAGGCTGGCGACCTTCCCAACGATCGCCTTTCCGCGGCGACGCGGCTGCGCGGTGATCGGCGGCTATCTGGTCAGGGACCCGCGGCTGGAGCGAATCCGCGGCCGCGAGATCAACGGGAGCTACCTGTACGGCGTCCGTTGCTCGGGGAAGCTGCTCGCGTTCCGCCCACGGCCCGGACGCCGGCCGGGGAAGCTGCGGAGCTTCCGGTTCAGGTTCCGCTACCTGACCTCGCTCGCTCAGGACCGGGACGGCCGCGTCTACGTGCTCACCCTGAAAGGTCCCCGCCGCCACGGCAAGCCGACCCTGGGCTCGGTGTTCCGGCTCGTCCCGGTCCGGAAGCAGCTCTAACGAGGCAAGGCTGGTGCGAGGATCCGGTACGCCTTGATGCCGAGGCCGAGGCGCTCGCGGTCCTCGGAGATCTGCGGGTCGAGCCCGGTCAGCTCCTTCACGCGTTCGAGCCGGTAGGCGACCGTGTGGCGGTGGGCGAAGATCGCGCGCGCCGTCGCGTTCATGTTGCAGTCGCTCGCCAGGTACTCCTCGAGGGTCCCGAGCAGATCCGAGCGGTACTGGTCGTCGTAGCGGACCAGTGGCTCGACCGTGTCGCGGTAGAAGCTCCTCACCTCGTCGGGATCCGAGATCAGGGCCCTGAACAACAGCCGGTAGACGCCGCTCGCCGCGATCCCCTCCTCAAGGGCGTCGGCGATCTCGGGCTCGCGGGTGATCACGTCCAGCACCAGCTCGGCCTCCTTGATCGCGCGGTGGAGCTCGCCCGGGTCCGGATAGAACGAGGACACCGCCGCGGCGCCGTGCTTGCGGAGCCGGTTGGCGATCCGGCCGGCTCCATGCAGGGTCTTCTCGGGGGCGTCGTCCCCACCGCGGGCGGGCAGGATGGCGTAGAGCCGGCCCTCGGAGAGCTCGGCGAGCGACCCCTCGTATTCGGCCTCGACGAGGGCGGTCGCGTGGCTCGGGCTGGCGGACTCGATCTCGGCCACCAGCGCGATCGCCCCGCGGGCGAGATCGCACCCGAGCCGAGCCGCCTTGCTCGTCGTCTCGGCGGTGTCGATACCCCCGGAGCGCAGCTCCTCGATCAGCCCGCCCCGCATCTTCCGCTCGGCCTCGTCGCGCGCGTCCGCCACCGCGACCTCGGCGAGCGCAGCCAGCGCAGCGGCCCTCAGCACCTCATCGCGATCCACCAGCACCGCGCCTTCGGCTTCGGCCGATTCGGACTCGAGCAGCAGCACGATCCCGACCGTGCTGCCGCCGGCCTCGATCGTGCGCTCGAGGACGATCGGGTCGGGAGTCGTCGCCTTGGTCTGGGCGACGCGCGCCTTCGCGTACTCGGCCAGTCCGTTCAGCTCCCCGCCGCCCGGCGCCCGAGCCGCGAGACCGCGCGGCGGCAGCACGATCGCCACCGGGCTCCCGGCCTCGGCGGCGGCGAGCTCGGCAACGCCCTGCAGCCCCTCGCCGTCGAGGACGGCCTCGATCATCCGCGTGCTCAGCTCCCGCATGGTCATTCGTCCTGCGCCGCCCCCGCGGCGATCTCCTCCTCGGTATGGGTCTGGAGGACCACCTCGCCCTGCTCCCCGGTCCGGATGCGAATGGCCTCCTCCACGGGCAGCACGAAGATCTTGCCGTCGCCGATCTCGCCCGAGCGGGCGTGCCTGATGATGGTCTCGACGACGGTCCCAGTGCCGCCGTCGTCCACGACCACCTCGAGCTTCAGCTTGGGCCGCACCGACACCGTCAGGGTGGAGCCGCGGTACGCCTCGACCAGCCCCTTCTGACGTCCCGAGCCCTTCACCTCGGAGACCGAGAGCGACGGAAATCCCTTGTCGAGCAGCTCGGAGCGGATCGGCTCGAACGCCTCATGGCGGATGAACGCTTCGATCTTCTTCACGGTGACTCCCCCCGGGAGGACGGCGGCAGCTGTCATCCGGGACCGTAGCCGTGGCCGGGCACGAGATCTTTGGCCCTCTGTCGAAAATCGTGCGCGAGGCTTGCTCCAAGCGGTCGAGAGTGGCAATCGTCACGAGGCACGCGCAGATCCTGGCTGGCCAGCCAGTCGCGCTAGAGTCCGCGCCACCCGCCGGTCTACGAGGGGAGTGAGCAAGCATGGCCATCGACACCGTCAACGAGAGCGCCGCGAAGTCCTCGCGCGAGAGCTTCGAGGTCATCAACCCCGCCGACGGATCGGCGATCGCCAACGTGCCGCTCGATGGGCCCGCCGAGGTCGCGGAGACCGTCACGCGCGTGCGCGCCAACCAGCCGGCCTGGGAGGCGCTCGGCATCAAGGGCCGCGCGCAGTGGCTCTACAAGCTCCGGGACTGGATCCTCGACCATCAGGACGAGATCGCGGACACGATGCAGCGCGAGACCGGGAAGGTCCGTGGCGAGGCCGCCGGCGAAGCCGCCTACCTGACGGACCTGATCAACTTCTACGGCAAGAAGGGCCACAAGTTCATCGGCGACGAAAAGGTCCCCGCCCACTCGCCGCTGATGAAGGTGAAGAAGCTCAAGGTCCAGTACCGGCCCTACCCGGTCGTCGGCGTGATCAGCCCGTGGAACTACCCGCTGATCCTCTCCCTGGGCGACGCGATCCCCGCCCTGATCGCGGGCGCCGCGGTCGTCATCAAGCCGTCCGAAATCACGCCGCTCGGTGTCACCGAGATCATCGAGGCCTGGAAGACCGAGATCGGCGGCCCCGACGTCTTCGACATGGTCAACGGCATGGGCGAGACCGGCTCGGCGCTGGTTGACGAGGTCGACTTCGTCCAGTTCACCGGTTCCGACCGGACCGCCAAGAAGGTGCTCGCCCAGGCGGCCGAGACACTCACCCCGGTGAGCGCCGAGCTCGGCGGCAAGGATCCGATGATCGTGCTCGCGAGCGCCAATGTGGAACGGGCCGCCAACGCCGCTACCTGGGGCGCCTTCTCCAACGTCGGGCAGGTCTGCATCTCCGTCGAGCGCCTCTACGTCGAGGAGCCGGTGTACGACGAGTTCGTCCAGCGCTTCACCGACGAGGTTCGGAAGCTCAATCAGGGCATGGACGGCCGCGAGCACGGCAAGGACATCGGGGCGATGGCCTTCCCGCCGCAGACGAACATCGTCGAGGACCACGTCGAGGACGCGAGGAGCTCCGGCGCGACCGTCGTCACGGGCGGGCAGCGCGGCGAGGGCCCCGGCGATTGGTATCCGCCGACCGTGCTTACCGACGTCGACCACTCGATGAAGGTGATGCGCGACGAGACCTTCGGCCCGGTGGTTGGGATCATGAAGGTCCGCGACGCCGACGAGGCCGTACGCCTCGCCAACGACACGCGCTACGGGCTCGCCGCCTCTGTCTTCGGCTCGAAGCGAGAGGCGGAGGCGGTGGCGCGCCGGCTCGAGGTCGGCACGGCGAACGTCAACGACGTGCTGGTCGGCTTCCTGGCCTCCGACGTGCCGATGGGCGGCTGGAAGGATTCAGGCATCGGCTTCCGGCACGGCGAGTACGGGATCAAGAAGTTCGTCCGTCCCGAATCGATCGTGATCAGCCGCTTCGGCCAGAAGCGCGAGCCGCTCTACTTCCCGTACACGGAGAGGCGGCGCCAGCAGCTGCTGAAGATCACCACGTTCTTCGCCGCACGCGACTGGCGCCGCAGGCTCGGTCGTAACCGCTAGCCGGCAGCGGAGAGCTCACCGTCAAGCCGGCGCGCCTCCTTGTCGAACCATTCCGAGACGAGTCTCAGCCAGGCGACCTCGGACCGCGTCCTGATCCGGACGTAGTCCGCATGCTGGTCGCCGGCCACGCGAATCGCGTCGGCGACGCTCAGTTCCCGCTCCGAGGCGCCGTCGTCGCCGAGCAGCATCCAGTCGGCCCGTCCGCCGGGGCCCTCGTCCTCGAGGGCCAGCCGGGTCCCGTCGGTCATCAGCAGCGCCTTCGGCTCGCGTCCACCTACCTGTAGTCCCTGCAATCTATTGGCTTCCATGTGTTCCCTTTTCTCTTTCGAGTCGTGTTGGAGGAACAAGTATGCAAGCGTCCGCTAACACGGCGCTAAAGGATTGTTAACAAGTTGCGAAAGCCCCGCACCTTGCGACACGGGGAAGCGGGACGGGCTAGCTCGCCGGGACCAGCTCTTCGCGGAGCTGCTTCGCCGCCTGCACCATGTTCCGCAGGCTGGGATCGACCTCGTCCCAGGTCCGGGTCTTGAGGCCACAGTCGGGGTTCACCCAGATCTGCTCTGGCCGCAGGACGCGCGCCGCCTCACCGAGCAGCTCGACCATCTCCTCCACGGTCGGTACGCGCGGCGAATGGATGTCGTAGACGCCCGGGCCTATGTCGTTCCGGTAGCCGGTCTTCTCCCAGTCCGCCAACAGCTCCATTCGCGAGCGGGCCGCCTCGATCAGGTTGACGTCGGCATCCATCGCCTGGATGTGCTCGAGGATGTCGCCGAAGTCCGAGTAACACATGTGGGTCTGGATCTGGGTCTGATCCTCAACGACGGCCGTACTCAGGCGGAAGCAGTGGACGGCCCAGCCCAGGTACTCGTCCCAGCGCTCCTTCCGCAGGGGCAGTCCCTCGCGGATCGCGGGCTCGTCGACCTGGATGATCTGGACGCCGGCCTTCTCGAGGTCCTCCACCTCGTCGCGGATCGCCAGCGCCAGCTGCTTGCAGGTGTCCGCCAGCGGCTGGTCGGCGCGGACGAAGGACCACTCGAGCATCGTCACCGGCCCCGTGAGCATGCCCTTGACGGGCTTGTCGGTCAGCGACTGCGCGTGGGTGATCCAGTCGACCGTCATCTGCGAGGGCCGCAGCACGTCGCCGAAGATGATCGGCGGCCGCACGTAGCGCGAGCCGTAGGACTGCACCCAGGCGTTCTCGGTGAAGACAAAGCCCTCCATCTGCTCGCCGAAGTACTGGACCATGTCATTGCGCTCGGGCTCGCCGTGAACGAGCACGTCGAGGCCGACCTCCTCCTGGAAGCGGATGACCTTCTCGATGTCCTTCTCCATCGCCTGCTTGTAGGCGGCCCAGTCGATCTCGCCCTTGCGGAGCTTCTGGCGGGTCTGGCGGATCTCGTCGGTCTGGGGATACGAGCCGATCGTGGTCGACGGGAAGAGCTCGGGAATGTCGATGCGCGAGCGCTGGGCCTGCCTACGCTCCTCGAACGGGCTCGAACGGCGGTCGTGCTCCTCGTCAAGTGACTCGATCCGTGCGCGGACCTCGGCGTTGCTCGTCCGGCTCGACTCGCGCCTGAAGTCGAGCGCACGGTCATTCGCGTCGAGCGCTTCGGCGATCGCCTCGCGACCGTCGGCCAGCCCGTTCGCCAGCGTGGCGACCTCGCCCACCTTCTGGACGGCGAACGCCATCCAGGAGCGCGTCTCGTCGTCGAGGTCGGCGTCCACGCCGGACGGCTCGGCATCCAGGTCGATCGGGATGTGGAGGAGGGAGCAGCTGGTGGAGACGACGAGCCGGGCGGTGCGGGTCTTCAGGCCCTCCAGGGCATCCAGCGAATGCTCGAGGTGGTCGATCCAGACGTTCCGCCCGTCGATGATTCCGGCGAAGAGCCACTGGTCGTCGAGGCCCTCCTGGTGGGCGATGAACTCGGCGTTGTGGCGGCCACCGTGCTCGTGGACGTCGGGACCGAGCTCCGGTCCATGAACCGAGCCGGTGAAGTCCAGGCCAACGCCCTCGATGGGCAGGTCGCGGAGGACGCCGTAGGCGTCCCCGACATGGTCGAAGTAGGTCTTGACGAGGATCCGCGGGCGCTCGTGCACCTTGCAGAGCTCTTCGTAGGCGAGGCGGAGAGCGTCGAGCTCGCGCTCCGTGCGGTCCTCCACGAAGCAGGGCTCGTCGAATTGCACCCAGGTCGCGCCCTGCTCGGCCAGCCGCTCGATCACCTCGCCGTAGACCTCGACAAGGGGCTCGATCAGATCGAGCGCGTCGAATCGCTCGGGGGTGCCGTCCGCCGGCTTGGAGAGCAGCAGGAAGCTGACCGGGCCGATCAGGACCGGGATCGTGTCGATACCGAGCTCCTCCATCGCCTCCGCGTGCTCGTCGAAGGGCTTGGTGCCCGACAGCGAGAACTTCGTGTCGGGGCCGAGCTCGGGGACGATGTAGTGGTAGTTCGTGTCGAACCACTTGGTCATCTCCATCGCGGTGGCGTCCTGGCGCCCGCGAGCCATGGCGAAGTAGGTGTCCAGGTCCACCTGCCCGCCATCGTGGCCGTAGCGCTCGGGCACGGCGCCGACCAGGGCGATCGCGTCGAGCACCTGGTCGTAGTAGGAGAAGTCGTTCGAGGGGATCAGGTCGATCCCCTGGTCCTGCATCAGCTTCCAGTTCTCCAACCTGATTTGACGCGCGGTTGACGCAAGGTCATCGGCGGACTTCTCGCCCCGCCAGTAGCCCTCAGTCGCGAACTTCAGCTCGCGATTTCGCCCGATGCGGGGGAATCCGGAGACGTTGGAGAGGGCCATGCGTCAACCCTAGCGAGGCCGTCAAAGCTGAAAACGCCGCATCGCCGGGCCCCCGCCCTGGCTACCCTGCCGGGCCATGCCTGAGCGCAACTACCTGGGGGCGGTGCGCGAGCGCGTCGTCGTCTTCGACGGCGGGATGGGCGCGACTCTCGAGCAATTCGACCTGACGGAGGAGGACTACGGCGGCCTCGAGGGCAAGTGCCACGAGGCGCTGGTGCTCAACCGTCCGGACGTGATCGAGGGCGTGCACGCCTCGATGCTGGACGCAGGCGCCGAGGTCGTCGAGACGGACACCTTCCAGGGCAGCCGGCTGAAGCTCGACGAGTGGGGGCTCGGTAAGCACACGCCCGAAATCAACCGAAATGCCGCCGAGATCGCCCGCAAGGCCGCGGGGCCGGACCGCTTCGTTGCGGGCTCGATCGGGCCGACCGGCTTCCTGCCCGCCAGCGACGACCCGACGCTCGGGGACATCTCCTTCCAGAAGCTGGTCGAGGTCTTCACCGAGCAGGCCCAGGGCCTGGTCGAGGGCGGCGCCGACCTGATCATCATCGAGACGGCCCAGGACATCCTCGAGGTGAAGGCGGCGGTCTTCGGCGCACGCGAGGCGTTCAAGCTCACCGGCCGCGAACTGCCGATCCAGACCTCCGTCTCGCTCCTGCCGCAGGGCGGCAAGATGCTGCTCGGCACTGACATCCAGGCCGTCCTCACGACTCTCGCCGCGCTCGACGTCCAGGTGATCGGGCTCAACTGCTCGACCGGCCCGGAGGACATGCGCGACGCGATCCGCTTCCTGGGCGAGACCTCTCCCCTCCCGGTCCACTGCATCCCCAACGCCGGATTGCCGCTCCAGGGGCCGGACGGCGAGACGATCTTTCCCGAGCAGCCCGAGCCCTTGGCGGCGGCGCTCGGCGAGTTCGTCGAGCGCTACGGCGTCGGCATCGTCGGCGGCTGTTGCGGCACGACCCCCGACCACATCCGGGCGATCCGGGAGCGCGTCGACGGCCGGGCTCCGGGCGAACGCCCCGAGCAGGGGCCGATCGAGGTCTCGAGCATGATGGCCTCCACCCCGCTGGTCCAGGAGCCGCGCCCGACGCTCGTGGGCGAGCGAGTCAACTCCCAGGGCTCGCGCGCGGCGAAGCAGCTGCTGCTCGCCGACGACTACGACGGCCTCGTCCAGGTCGCCGAGGACCAGGTGACAGGCGGAGCCCACGTCCTCGACGTCTGCGTCGCGCTCACCGAGCGCCAGGACGAGGACGTGCAGATGGGCACGGTCGTCGAGCGGATCTCGCTCACCCAGCCGTCGCCGATCCAGGTCGACTCGACCGAGCCGGAGGTGATCGAGGCCGCGCTGGAGCGGATCCCCGGGCGGGCGATCGTCAACTCCGTGAACCTCGAGGCGGGTCGCGACAAGCTCGACCGCGTCGCTCCGCTCGCCAAGGCGCATGGCGCGGCGCTGATCGCGCTCACCATCGACGAGATCGGCATGGCCAAGACCGCCGACCGCAAGCTCGAGATCGCGCAGCGAATTCGCGATCTCTGCTGCGATGAGCATGGGCTCGATCCCGAGGCTCTGATCTTTGACGCCCTCACCTTCACTCTCACGACGGGTGACGAGGAATGGCGACCCTCCGCCGTCGAGACCATCGAGGGGATCCGCCGGATCAAGGCGGAGATCCCGGGCACCAAGACGTCGCTGGGGGTCTCGAACGTCTCCTTCGGAGTCTCGCCGCCGGCACGCGCGGTGCTCAACTCGGTCTTCCTCCATCACTGCGTCGAGGCGGGCCTCGACCTCGCGATGGTCAACCCGAACCACATCAGGCCCTACGCCGAGATCCCCGAGTCCGAGCGGGAGCTCACCGACGAGCTGGTCTTCAATCGCTCGGAGGACGCACTGGAGAAGTTCATCGCCCACTTCGAGTCGAAGGGCGACGAGGCCGAGGAGACGGCCGGCGACCCGACCGAGGGCATGGAGCCCGAGGAGGCGCTCCACTGGATGATCCTGCACCGCAAGAAGGACGGGGTCGAGGACTGGATCGACCGCTCGGTGGAGAAGATCGGCGCCGTTCCGACGCTGAACGAAGTGCTCCTGCCGGCGATGAAGGAGGTCGGGGACAAGTTCGGCGCGGGCGAGTTGATCCTGCCGTTCGTCCTGCAGTCCGCCGAGGTGATGAAGCGCGCGGTAGCGCAGCTGGAGAACTACCTCGAGCGCATCGAGGGCCACACCAAGGGCAAGGTCGTGATCGCCACGGTGTTCGGCGACGTCCACGACATCGGCAAGTCGCTCGTCAACACGATCCTGACCAACAACGGCTACACGGTGGTCGACCTCGGCAAGCAGGTCCCGGTCGAGGAGATCATCTCCGCCGCCGTCGAGCACGAGGCCGACGCGATCGGGCTCTCCGCCCTGCTCGTCTCGACCTCCAAGCAGATGCCGACCTGCGTGCAGGAGCTGCACGAGCGCGGGCTGGATTTCCCGGTACTGATCGGCGGCGCGGCGATCAACCGCGACTTCGGACGCCGCATCCTCTATCCGGGCGGCAAGGATTCAGACGACGTCTACGAGCCGGGCGTCTTCTACTGCAAGGACGCCTTCGCCGGCCTCGACACGATGGACGAGCTGATCGACGCCGACGCGCGCGCGGCGCTGGTCGAGCGGATGCGCTCGGAGGCGAAGCAGCTGCGCGAGAAGCCCGTCGAGGTGGACGACGCTCCGCCCACCACCGACGACAGCGTGCGCTCGGCAGCGCGAACCGACGCCCCGATCCCGGAGCCGCCGTTCTGGGGCGCGCGCGAGGTGGAGGTGGACCTCGATGACGTCTTCCCCCACCTGGACCGCCACGTGCTCTTCAAGCTCCACTGGGGCGGCCGGGGCAAGAAGGGCGAGGAATGGCGCCAGATCGTCGAGGGCCACGACGGCGAGGAGGGCTTCTCCGCGCGACTGGAGCGGATGTGGCGCGAGCAGGACTATCTCCGTCCGCGAGCCCGGCTGGGCTACTTCCCCTGTGCCGCGGATGGCAACGAGCTGATCGTCTTCGACCCGGCGGACCCCGCGCGCGAGCTCGAGCGCCTGGTCTTCCCCCGCCAGCCCAAGCACGACCGGATCTGCCTGACCGACTTCTTCCGCCCGCTGGACGAGCTCCAACATGAACCACCCCTCCCGCCCCAGCGGGATGTCGTCGCCCTCCAGGGCGTCACGGTCGGCCCCGAGGTCACCGACCTGATGGCGAAGCTCGAGGCCGAGGGCGAGTTCGCCGAGCAGCTCTACGTCCACGGGTTGGGCGTGCAGTCGGCTGAGGGGCTCGCCGAGTGGCTTCACTCACGGGTTCGGAGCGAGCTCGCCATTGATCCCGACCAGGGGCGCCGCTACTCGTGGGGCTACCCCGCCTGCCCCGACCAGTCCGAGCACGAGAAGGTCTGGCGGCTGCTCGGCCTCGAGGAGATCGGGATGACGCTCTCGGGCGGTCACGCGGTGATGCCCGAGCAGTCGACGGTGGCGATCATCGCCCACCATCCGCAGGCCGTCTACTTCGGCATGAAGTCCGGCTTCATCCCGAAGCAGCGGGCTCCCGACGAGTTGATCGCGGGCACCGACCCGAGCGGCGAGCTGCCGCCGGAGGCGGAACCGGCCGACGGCGCGGTCGAGGCGGAGTCCGTCAAGTAGACGGAGCCCACGGCCGGCTAGGCCGAGACCCGTTCCGGCCTGGCCTGGCGCTCGCGTGCCCGCGGGCGTTCGGAGAGCTGCACCGGGGCGGCCGCCATGGCGCGGACGCGCATGTCCGACCAGCTGACGCCCTCGCGCACGAGCGCCGGAACGCCGAGCGCGACGGCAGTGGCGATCTCGACGGCCTGAAGGATGACCCCGTAGGCCAGAGCGTCAGCGGCGTTGATGCCGAAGCCCTGGTGCAGGACGCTGATGATCGCGAGCTGGAAGATGCCGATGTTGGACGGCGTGGCCGGGACGACCGCCGTGACGTTGACGGCGAACAGGCAGGCCGCCGCGGCGCCGATCGCGACCTGATGGTCCAGGCCAAGCGCCGCGAACAGCGCCCAGCAGGAGAGAAGCTGCAGGAACCAGGCGAAGAGCTGCGCGGCCGCGGCGAACGAGCCCTTCCGCGGATCGCGGAAGACCGTCAGGCCCTTACGAGCCTGCTGCAGCGCCCGGCGGACCGCCTGGATGGCCCGCGCGATCCGCCCCTGGCCGTTGACCTTGACCACCGACGGCGCCATCAGCACCGCCAGGAGGACCAGCAGCGGCGCGGTCGAGACCAGGAACAGCTTCTGCGTGCTCGCCTGGAAGAGGTCGGTCGTCGAGACGATGATCCCGCCGAGGAGCGCCAGCGCCAGGATGTTGAGCGCCGTCTGGGATACGAGGGTGCCGATCAGGACGGGGAAGGTCTCGCGTATCCGCCCGACGTGCCGGGAGAGGACCATCGCCCTGGCGGGCTCGCCGAGCCGTGCCGGCAAGGTCGCCGACATCAGCACTCCGATCATCGTCGCCGAGGTCACGTCCCGGCGGCGCAGGTGGTAGCGGGGCAGCGCGGCCTGGACGATCGCGACCCAGGAGGCGGCGCGGGCGAACATCGCGGCGACCATCAGGGCGCACGCGATCAGGACCCACTTGAGATCGGAGTCGATGATGTTGCTCGCGACTTGGTCGACGCCGATGCGCCGGGCGGCCAGGGCCGTCAGTCCGAGGCCGAGCACGCTGGCGATCGCGACACCCGCCTTGCGGGCGACGCGCTTGCCGCGGCCCCGCGCGTCGTGCGCAGCCGGCTCAAGTGAGGGGAGCCGCTTCGCGGGGCGCTTTGTCCCACCGTCGATCCGAACCATTCCGGTTCGCCGGGCATAGGCCTCCGGCGGCCAGATCGCGGCAGGGGCAGGCTCGATCGCCCGCTCGTAGACGTCGGTGACCTCATCGGCGATCCGCGGCCAGGCGTAGCGCTCGGCGCTGCGGCGGCCGGCCTCGCCCATCGCGCGGATCCGCTCGGGCTCGTGCGCGAGGAGCTGGAGCTCCTCGGCGAGCGCCTGCGGGTCGGCCGGCGGAACGAGGATGCCGTCGACGCCGTTGGTGACGACGTCGCTGTAGCCGGCGATCGCGGAGGCGACGACGCCGGTACCGGCCGCCATCGCCTCGATCAGCACCATGCCGAAGCTCTCGCCGGCCAGGGAGGGCGCGCAGAGTAGATCCGCCTCGCCGAGCTGGCGCCACAACACCGAGTCCGAGACCTTGCCGAGCACGTCGATGTGGTCCATCAGGTCCGGGTCGCTGACCCTACGGGAGATCTCCGCCGGATCAGCGCCGACCACGGTCAGCTTCGACGGCACGTGCTCGACCAGCGCCTGGAACGCGGCCAGCAGGACCGGCAGGCCCTTGCGCTCCTCGGCGCGGCCGACGAAGAGCAGCCGGAGCTCCTCGCTCGGCGGCTTCGGCCCCTGCGGCGCGGCCTCGATGTCGACGCCGTTCGGGACGATCGTGTACTCGCCGCCGAACCAGCGGCGCCCCGTCCAGGCCGCGGCCTCGGAGACGGCGATCCGCGCGGAGAGTTGGTTCATCCGCCGGCGAGCACCGAGCAGAGTCGCGGTGTGGTTCGGGAACGCCTTGGTGGAGTAGGCATGGAATGTCCCGACGACCGGCGCCTCGCGGAAGGTCATTGCGTCCCAGCCGACGAGCGGCGCGAGCGGCTCGTGCACGTGCACGACGTCGTAGTTGCCGGCGCGAAGCTCGCGACGCAGGGCGATGGGGCCCTCCGGGAAGGATGAGAGATTCGAGACGGCGCCGTTCGCCCCATAGCCGATCGTGCGTCCGAGCGGGACCAGGTAGTCGGGAGCCTCCCGCAACTCGGGTTGGGAGCGATGCAGGCGGTGGCTGATGCGGCCGGGCGGATCCCACGGGGCCAGCACGCGAACGTGATCTCCCCGGGCGATGAACTGCTCCGCCAGCGCCTCAACGTGCCTGTTCACGCCTCCCTGATAGGTCCAGGAATAGGGCGAGACGAGCGCAATGCGCATTGCGCCAGGGTACCGGTACCGCTGGTTGTGGTTAGTGGCAGAGGTCACACCTCGTTCACTTACCCGCGTGGGCCTTCCCGATTACGCGGATTACTACGGATCCGTGCCTGGCGCCTGGGCCCAGGCGAAGGCGAGAGCGGCGCCCAGGGCGAGCGATCCGAGCACGAGAGAGGTCGCTCCCGAATCGTTGACGAGCACACCAACGGCGACTGCGGCACAGGCGCCGAGGAAGCCCGCCCGGGCGAAGGGGGCGGCCCGCATCCAGGCGTCAATCCGGCGCCACCTGGCAGCGCAGGCGCAAACCCCTGCAATGACCAGCCAGAACAGGGGGTTGGCGGCTGCTTGGGCGAAATCGTGGGCCGAGAGCTCGAGGCGGCGCTGGGCGGTATCGGCGAGCTCGCCCGCACCGCCGGCATCGAGCACGGAGCGGGTCAGGTGCGCGTTGCCACCGGAAACCAGATCGATGAGGGCGACGGCGCCCAAGACCACGACAGGCGCCGCGACGATCAGTGCCACCAAGGTGCGACGGTGCGGATTGGCTGTTGCTGGAGCACCATGGATCCGCACGGTCCCTGGAATCAGAAATGCCGCGGCCGCGGCGGCGCCAACCGGGAGCACGATCGCCGCGCCGACATCGGCGCCGAACCGCCCGACAGCGAAGACCAGGGCCGTCACGGCTCCCGCACCCAGGAAAGCGGCGATCCCGGCTCCCCTTCCCCAGCCGCCTTTCGCGGTCAGTGCCGCCCCCACCCCCACCGGAACCATCACCGCGATCAGCGCCTCGAGCTCATTGCCGATCCCGTAGAAGCGGGCACCGAAGACCGGGTTCGGTCCCAGCAGGGACAGCTTCGTCAACTCGGATCCTGTGATGACGTCGATCGCGTACGCGACCACCGTGATCGCACAGGCGATCGCAAGCGCCCACCATCCCCGCGCAAACGCCAGCGTCACCGCCGCCAGCACGGCGGAGCCGAAACCCACGAGCAGTCCCTCCGTCACCGTGCTCGGCTCGAGCGCGGCCCCGACGAGCAGCATCAGCGGCATGTAGGCAAAAGCGAGTGCGACCCAGGCCAACGCACGCCGACGCGCGGCACCGAACAGCAGGCCGACCAGAGCCGTGACCGTGATCCAGGCGACCAGACTCAGAATCACCACTGGCGCGCGCCGGTCGGGGATGACCTGCATCCGATCGGCGAGGTCCTCGATCGACCCCGGATCGATCCCTCCAGAGGTGTGAATCGGCTCCCCGTCCATTTCAGCCGGGATTGGCAGGCCGAACCGGCGCAGGATCGTCGGGGCGAGGTCCGTGGAAAGGACATAGCCGTCGGTGCGAGTCGAGTCCGAGCTGAGGTTCCCATCGAACCCTTCTCCGTCGATCCCGATCGGCACGATCTGGCGGTCGAGGGACGGCTCCGCGAACGCGATCAGAAGCTCGTCAGCGGGCATGCGGCTCATCTCCTTGCGGACCACGCCGATCCCCGAGGCGAACACGCTGAAGCTGCCGAAGTTGGACACGCCCACAGCGCCGTCGCGGCGCGCGGCCATCAGCCTGGCGGACTCCGCTGCGGCGGCCGCGTCTGAGCGGACCCCGCGAGACAGCAGACTCGACGCCAGCAGGCCGGGGACGATCTCGGCGGGGGCGCTACCAGCCCGTTGAACGATGTGCTGCCAGTGCGGCACTCGGAAGAGGAAGCTGCGGAGCGTCGGCAACGGCCGGTCGTAGAGGGTGTCGTCGACCCGGTTCCCCTGCGAGATGTCCAGATAGGTCTGCTCCTGCGGGGCCTCGCCGATGCCGGTGCTCATCAGGCCGGGGGAGAGACCCGCGGCGGCAAGTTGCCCGACTGTTGTGTCCGGCGGCAGCACCATCACGATCACGTTGGGCGAGAGCGTGATCGTCGGCTTCTCGACTCCCATGCCCGCCGCGGGCGCCGCCCACCCGCACGCCAGCACCCCTGCCGCGAGAGCGGCGGCCATTACCCTCTGTTTCGTGGCCGGCCGCACGTTCGTCAAGTTCACGTTCTTCAAGCTCGACTCCGCCTGGCGCCGGCGCTCCGCCGAGGAGCGGGCGATCGACAAGGCCGAGTTCCTGGCCGCCTGCGAGGACTTTGCCGAGGATCGCTCGCTGCGAGCGTATTCGACGGTCGGGACCCGCGGCGACACAGACCTGATGCTGCTCAGCCAGAGCCCGACGCTGGAGGAAATACACACGTTCCACGTCGTCCTCAGCCAGAGCGGCCTCGCCCGCTGGGCGTCCATCCCCTACTCCTACCTGGCGATGACCAAGCCTTCGCCCTATTCGGACAGCGAGTCTCGCGCGGAGATCTGCGTCTCTGACCGCAAGTACCTCTTCATCTATCCCCTCGACAAGAAGCGCGAGTGGTACGGCCTGCCGCTCGAGGAGCGCCGACGGATCATGGGCAACCACATCGAGGTCGGCCGGCGTTACCCCGAGATCTCGATCAACACCGCCTATTCCTTCGGCCTCGACGACCAGGAGTTCGTCGTCTCCTTCGAAGGCGACGAGCCAGGCGAGTTCCTCGATCTCGTCCAGGAGCTGCGCCCGACCGAGTCGAGTGCCTACACGCTGCGTGACACGCCGATCTTCACCTGCGTCTCGATGTCGCTCGGCCGCGCCCTCGACGCGCTCGACGGCACCGCCGCGACTGCCGTCACCCCGGCATAGCGCACCCACTACCCTTTCCCGCTCGCTGTGATCGGAACAGAGGAAAAGCCGCTGCGCGTAGCCATCGTCGGCTCCGGCCCGGCCGGCTTCTACACGGCTGAGCACGTGCTCAAGCACGAGGGAACCCACGCCGAGGTCGACATGTTCGACCGGCTGCCGACCCCGTATGGGCTCGTGCGATTCGGGGTGGCGCCCGACCACCCGAAGATCAAGTCGGTGATCCGCGTCTACGAGAAGACCGCCGCCCGCCCCGAGTTCCGCTTCTTCGGCAACGTCGAGGTCGGCAAGCACATCACCGTCGACGAGCTCCGTGACCGCTACCACGCGGTCGTCTTCGCCTACGGCACCGCGACCGACCGCCAGCTCGGGATCCCCGGCGAGGACCTTCCGGGGTCGCACCCCGCCACGGAGTTCGTCAACTGGTACAACGCCCACCCCGATTTCGCCGACCGCGCCTTCGATCTCAGCTGCGAGCGGGTCGTCGTGATCGGAAACGGGAACGTCGCCGCCGACGTCGCCCGGATGCTGGCGCTGACCCGCGACGAGCTCTCGGAGACCGACACCGCGGACCACGCGATCGAGGCCTTCGCCGGCAGCGGCGTGAAGGAGATCCTCGTGCTCGGCCGCCGCGGGCCGGCGCAGGCGGCATTCACCAATCCCGAGGTCCGCGAACTCGGCGAGATGGTGAACGCCGACATCGACATAGACGCCGGCGAGATGGAGCTGGACGAGATCAGCCGCGAATGGCTCGACTCAGAGGACGCCGATCCCACCAACCGGCGCAACGTCGAGATCCTCACCGACTTCTCCGGCCGCGAGCCCGAGGGCAAGGCCCAGAAGATCACGCTCCGCTTCCTCCGCTCGCCCATCGAGATCCAGGGCGACGGCAAGGTCGAGCGCATCGTGGTGGGGAAGAACGAGCTGCAGCGCGGCGACGACGGCCGCATCCGCGCGGTTGACACGGGCGAGCGCGAGACGATCGAGTGCGGCATGGTGCTGCGTTCGATCGGATACAAGGGCATCCCGATCGAGGGCATCCCCTTCGACGACGGCAGGGGCCTGATCCACAACGACTGCGGCTGTGTCCACGACGGCGAGGGCAACCAGGTGCCCGGCCTCTACGCCGTGGGCTGGATCAAGCGCGGCCCCTCCGGCGTGATCGGCACGAACAAGAAGGACGCGCAGGAGACGGTCGACAGGCTCTTCGAGGACCTCGAGGCCGGCAGGGTCCCCGATCCCGAGCTCGCCTCCGACCGCGGCTCGATCGAGGCCCTGCTGAACGAGCGGAAGCCCGATCACATCACCTTTGAGGGCTGGCAGGCGATCGACGCAGCGGAGGTCGAGGCGGGCAAGCCGCGCGGCCGCCCGCGCGTCAAGTTCTGCCGCACGGACGAGATGCTCGACGCCTCGAAGGCCGCCAAGACAGCGGCCTGAGCAGGATGGACGATGCCGACGCAGCACAGGAGCTGGAAAGGCTCCCGATCGAATTGCCTCGAGGCCTGGAGATCGTCTGGCTCGGCGTCTCCGGCTACCGACTGACCTACGAGGGCGTCTCGCTCTTCATCGACCCGTACGTCTCGCGAGTTCCCCTGCGGACATTCCTCCTACGACGCCGCGCTCTCCCCGATCCGGAGATGATCGAGCGCTACGCGACGGCACCCGGCGAGGTCGCGGGAATCCTGGTGGGCCACACCCACTTCGATCACGCCGTGGATGCGCCGTTCCTGGCCAGGCGCTTCGGCACCAAGTCGTACGGGTCGGCTTCGCTCGCGCACCTGATGCGGCTCCATGGGCTCGGCGAACTGGGCGTCGAGGTCGTTCCCCACCAGCCGTATGAGCTGGGCCCGTTCGTCGTGCGATTCGTGCCGAGTCGACACTCGAAGCTGCTGTTCGGCCGCAAGGTCCCGATGGACGGGGAGCTGACCTGCGACCACCTCCACGGGCTCTCACCGACCAGCTACAAGTGTGGCGACGTCTACGGCATCCGCATCGAGGTCGCAGGGACAACGCTGTACCACCAGGGCAGCGCCAACCTCGACGACGGCGAGCTGCAGGAGGACCCAGTCGACATCTTCCTCGCCGGCATCGCTGGGCGCAGCGTCACCCCGCACTACTGGGAGCGCATTCTCCCGAAGCTCGATCCCGGCGTCGTCGTACCCACCCACTACGACAACTTCTTCACTCCGCTCGGCAAGCCGCAGGACTATGCGTTGCGCGTGAACCTCGGCGACGTCCCACGTGAGGTCCAGCAGGTCGCGCGCGACACCCAGGTTGCGGCCCTGCCGCGGATCGACTCCTAGACGCGGGGGGCGCTAGACGTGCGCCGGAGTGGCCGCCCCGGCCTCATCGCGCCAGCGCCGCCCGATGTCCCGCAGCATCCGCGGGTAGACGAGCAGGTGCCGGAACGGCTTGATCGCCGCCATGTAGGCCTCGCCCCTGATGCCGTTCGGCTTAACCAGGACGGCCATCTGGCCGCGGTAGCCGCCGGAGCCGTCGGGGACCCAGCCCAGGTGCATCACCCCGTGCATCGTCCGGTTGGCGATCTCCGCCGCCCACTCGTCTTGGAGCAGATAGAGCGAGCGGAAGGGAAAACCGTCGAACTCGGGGCCGGGCTCGGCCTGGCGGAGGACGTCGGGCAGGCGATCCCGCAGCGTGGGCACCCGCGAGCCGAGGCCGCCCGGCGCGTCGTCCCAGCCGAACAGTTCGCCGAGCTTCCAGCGGAGCGCGAACAGGGCGCGGACGACGACGGAGGAGCTCTCTGCGCTATCCGCCTTCGCGAAGCCCTCGACGAGGAGGTGAAAGTCGTCCGGACCGCCCGGCGTGGGCAGCGCCCAGACATCCTCCACTCGAAAGTCGGCGGCGATCTCGTGGATCCGCCAGGGCCGGGAGGTGTGCGCGCTGTTCGGGAGCCTCATTCGTGGACCTCATTCCATCCGGGAGTATGTATACGGTAGCGTATATTTGAGATGGCTGCACCGACGCTGACACCCCGTGACCGCTGGATCGAGGAGGGGCTCAATGCCCTCGCCGCCGGCGGCCCTGAAGCCGTCCGCATCGAGCCCCTCGCCCGGTCGCTGGGGGTCACCAAGGGCGGCTTCTACGGCCACTTCGGCGATCGCCGCGCTCTCCTCCTCGAGATGCTCGAGGCCTGGGAGCGAACGATGGTCGATGAGGTGATCGAGCGGGTCGAGGAGTCGGGCTCCGACCCGAAAGCCCGTCTGCAGCGCCTGTTCGCGATCGCCACCTCCGGCCCTGGTCTCCTCAAAGCCGAGCTCGCGATTCGCGACTGGGCCAGGCGCGACAGGGCGGTCGCCCGCCGGGTCAAGCGGGTCGACAACCGCCGCATGGACTACATGCGCTCCCTGTTCGACGCCATCTGCCGCGACGAGGACGAGGCCGAGGCCCGCTGCCTCCTCGCCTTCTCGCTCTTCATCGGCAGCCCGTTCATCACCGCCGACCATCGCGGCCGCGGCCGCATCGAGGTCGTGGAGCGCGCGCTCGCGGGACTCCTAGAATCACCCGGCGATGGCGATCTCCAACGATGAAGTCCGCCTGATGATCGAGGCCTCCCTGCCCGGGGCGCAGGTCGAGGTCGTCGATGAGACCGGCACCAAGGACCATTTGCGCGCCACCGTGACCGCCCCCCAGTTCGAAGGCCTCTCGCGAATCGAGCAGCACAAGCTGGTCAAGAAGGCGGTCCAGACCCGTTTCGACGACGGCTCGATCCACGCGCTCTCGGTCAAGACGTCGGTGCCGGAGTAGCGGCTGCGTATAGTGTGATCCGAGGCTGCTCCGCAGGCCGAAGCCGAGGAGCAACCCGATTACTTATGGAACCCACTCTCAAGGACAAGGTCGAGGAGCTCATCCGGGAGAACAAGGTCCTTCTCTTCATGAAGGGCAATCCAGAGGCCCCTCAGTGCGGCTTCTCCATGCGGGTCGTCAACGTGCTCGAGTCCTACGGAGTCGAGTACGGCGCGGTCGACGTCCTCCCGGCGCTCCAGCCTCTGCGCGAGGTGACCGCCGAGATCTCCGACTGGCAGACCTTCCCCCAGCTCTACGTCAATGGCGAGCTGGTGGGCGGCTGCGACATCGTCGAGGAGATGGACGAGTCCGGCGAGCTCGCTGGGCTATTTGGCGTCGAGCAGCCTGAGAGGCCGGCGGTGTCGGCCAAGCAGGAGCTCCAGGCAGACCCGCAGCAGAGCCCACCGATCCAGATCCAGCGCTAGTCGCTCTCAGACGAGTCGAGCTAGACCGCGGCGGCCTGCTCGGCCGCGTCTTCCTTCACCTGGAAGGAGGAGCCGCAACCGCAGGCGGCGACGACGTTCGGGTTGTTGACCGCGAAGCCGGCGCCCTGGAGGCCATCGACCCAGTCGACCTCGGAGCCGAAGACGAACTGCATGCTCGTCTTGTCGACGACGACCGCGACGCCCTGATTCTCGAAGCGGTGGTCGTCCTCCTTGGGCGTGTCGAAGGCAAGGGCGTACTGGAAGCCGGAGCAACCGCCGCCGCGAACTGCGACGCGAAGGGCCTGCTCGGCCCCGTTCTCCTGCTCGCCGAGCAGCTCCTTGACCTTGCCCGCCGCCTTGTCGGTCAGCGTGATGGGCTGTGTTGCTTCACTCATCGCGATGAATTGTAGACGGCCCTCCCCTCGGGTCCGAAATACTTCCGGCATGTCCAACGAGGAGGCTGTCGTCCGAGGAACCTTCGAGGCGATGTCCGAGGCTCGCGGCACGCTCATCGCGGAGCGCGACGCCCTGATGGAGCGGTGGTTCGACCGTGAGGTCGAGTACGTCGAGGACGAGAAGTGGCCGGGCTCCAGCGCGTATCGCGGCCGAGATGCCGTGCGTGACGCGTTCGCTGGGTACGAGGAGATTCTTGGGGGAGACCTGACCGTCGAGGAGGTGCGGACCGGCACGAACGGCCTGCTGGCGATCATCCGGTTCGAGGGCGAATCTACCGGCGCATCGGTTCCGTGGGAGCAGCGCTGGGGCTATCACTGCCGCGCCCGCGAAGGGAGGATCAGCTACTTCCGGGCGTTCGCGGATCTGGGCGAGGCACGCGCGGCGGCCGGCGTCTCGTCGCCGTAGCGCCAATCCAGGTATTGCAGGATCCGGCGCGAGTCGCTGACGACCTCGTCGCCGTCGACGAGCACCGGCACGTACGGCAGCTTCGTGAGCTCGACGATCTCGGGGCGCTGGGAGCGCCTGCGCTGGACGCGCTCGGTGCGGTACTCGATGCCGAGCTTGTTGAGCCGCCGGGCGACGGCCCCGCATGGACAGAGGAAGTTCGTCGGAGTGCCGCAGCGGTAGAGGACGCGGCGAGGCTCGCTCATGAGCTGAAGGGAAGCAGGCTCAGGGCGCGGCCGGTGCCGCGCAGCGCGAGATCGGTGAGGCGATGGCCCTCCGCCCGCTTGCCGAGCTCCTCGAGCTGCCAGCGGACCGTGTCCTCGAGGGTCTCCTCATGCGGGCGCGGCTCCCAGCCGAGCTGCTTGCGCGCCTTGTCGTTGCGGTACGTGAACCACTGGGTGCCTGAGCGGACCTCGTCGGCGGAGGTGGGCATCTTCAGCCCGGTGAGCTCCATCATCTCCACGCCGGTGAGGACCAGGCGTCCCTGCATGCGAATCGGGGGTGGCGGCACGCCGGCGATCCGGCTGAGGTCCGCGAAGAGCCGCTGCTGGGTGAAGTTGCGGCCGGTGAGCAGGTAGCGCTCACCGTCCTCACCGCGCTCGTCGGCGAGGACGTGCCCCTTGGCGACGTCGCGGACGTCGACGATGTTGATCGCGCCGTCGAGATAGCCCGGGATCCGGCGGAGCAGGAGCCGGCGCACGAGGGCATTGGAGGTGCCGCTCGGATTCGGGTCGTCCGGCCCGAGGACGAACGACGGATTGACGATGGTCACGGGGAGCCCCTTGGCCGCCGCACGCATCGAGACCAGCTCCGCCTCGTGCTTGGAGTTGATGTAGGCGATCCCGAGCCGCCCGACGGTGAACGGGTAGTCCTCGTCGATGGTCTCTCCCTTATTCGCGGCCCCGACCGCGCTCGAGCTCGAAGTGAGCACCGCCTTGACGACTCCGGCGCGGAGCGCCTCCTCCATCACGTTGCGGGTCCCCTCCACGTTCACCTCGAAGACCCGGTCTCGGGCGCGGCTTCGCATCGACGTGGTGCCGGCGACATGGAAAACGCGCTCGACGCCCTTCATCGCCTTCCGCACGGCCTTGCGATCGGTGACGTCGCCGACGGCGCGTTCGAACTCGATGCCCTCGAGGGGCTTCGTGTTGCTCTCCTTGCGGACCAGCAGCCTCAGATCGTCGCCGCGGCGAGCCAGCTCTCGGACAACGTGGAGGCCGACAAAGCCCGTCCCGCCGGTGACGAGCGTCTTAGTGCTCACGGGCGTTGCCCCGGGTCGTGACCGGCCGAGCGAGAATCGAGGCTGGCAAGGACGCAGGATGCAGCCCTTGCTGGCGGCAAGGGCAAGTCCGAGGACGCGGCCAGGCGAAGATTCGCAGCCGGCCGGCGCGAGCGGGTCAGCGGCCGGGAGCACTCGGTCATAGGGCGGGCATGGTAGAACGCGCCAATGCCCTCGACCGCCGTGGTAGCGGACACGACGTCTTACCTGCCGCCGGAACTGCTCGCGAAGCACGACGTCAAGCTCGTCAGCCTCTACGTGGGAATCGAGGGCGAGCAGGATCGAGAGGCCGACATCACGGATCTGCACGCCTTCTACGAGCGCCTCCGCGCATCCAACGAGGTGGTCAGCACCTCGCAGCCCTCCGTCGGGGACTTCATCGCGGTCTACGAGCCCCTGCTGGCCGAGGGGAAGGAGATCGTCTCGATCCATCTCTCCTCCCGGATCTCCGGTACCTGCGAGTCGGCGATGCAGGCCAGGGAGCGGCTCACCGCCGACGGCAAGGGCGGGGAGCGCATCGTCATCTGCGACTCAGGGACCGCCGCCGGCGGGATGGGCCTGATGATCCTGGCCGCATCGCACTCCGCCGAGGCGGGAGAGAGCGCGACCCAGGCCAAGGGGCGAGCCGAGGCCGCGCGCAACGAGCTCAAGATCTGGTTCGCGGTCGACACGCTCGACTACCTGCGGCGCGGTGGGCGAATCGGCGCGGCCCGCGCCTGGATCGGGACGACGCTGAAGATCAAGCCGATTCTGACCCTGGAGGACGAGATCACCCCGATCGAGCGGGTCCGGACTCGGAGCCGCGCCTTCGAGCGGTTGGTCGACTACGCCCGCCAGCGCCACGACGACGGCGCGGACGCCTGGGTGGTCCAGCACGTCCAGGACCCCGAGAACGCCGAGCGCCTGGTCGAGGCTTGCAGGCCGATCTTCGGTCACGATCCCGTCTTCACCTCGGAGGTCGGCCCCGTGATCGGGGCCCACGTCGGGCCTGGGCTGCTCGGCGTCGGCGGCGTGCCGACGTCGTTGCTCGAGTTCTAGAGGCGTCTCAGCCGCGGCGGCGGCCGAGCGCGATGGCGCCGCCGACCAGAAAGCCGACGACGGCGGCACCGACGGCCAGCTCGGTGCGGTGCTCGCGAATCTGACGCCGGACGTCGGTGACCTGAACCCAGCGGTTCCGCAGCGCGTCGACCGAGCGCGAGAACTCCTGGCGCTCCTGGACGATGTCCCGTCGGATCTGGTCCGAGGAGCGAGTGCCTGGAGGCGGCATCGCTCGACGCCCATTGCCCCCGGTCGAAACGGTTTCGCGAGTGGGCGTGCTCATGGTCCGTCCTCCTTTCCGTTGTGTCCCTCGAAGGCGGCTTTGATCTCCTTGGCCTCCTCGATCGCCATGTCGGGTGTGGGGGGCGCGGCGCGCTTGAAGATGCGATAGGCGAAGAGGCCGCCGCCGATCCCGATCAGCAGGAAGATCCCCGCCTCGACGAAGAAGCCAGCCCATGGGTTGTTGAAGACCAGGTCATTGAGCAGCCAGGCGAAGCCGTGCATCGCGAGCGCCAGGGCGAGCAGCGCGAAGACACCCGCCACGAGCGCGGCGACCGACCCGCGCAGCAGGCTGTTGAACTTCTCGGTGACCTCGGTCTTGGCGAGCTCGATCTCCTCGCGGATCAGGACCGAGGCCTGATCGCTGACCTCGAAGACGAGCTCCCCCACCGTCATGTCCTCCACCGGGCGCTCCGAGTCCGGTGGAGACGGAGGAGTCTGCGTGGGGCGGGTTCCCTCTCCGTCGGTCACTCGGGCGGCTCCTCGTTGAAGACCCGCCGCCAGATCACTCCGGAGAGCCGGTGAGCTGCGACGGTGGCAAGCGCCCCGGTCGCGGCCAGGAGCCCCGCCCAGATCAACCGCCTCAAGATTTCGCTGTCCATTCCGTGGTCTCCTCTTGAGAGGAGTAAACCAATTCGGCGCCTCGGCCGTTGGCCTGCGCCGTGGACCGCTCCGCGTAGGTCCCCCAGCGCTCGAAGAACGTCCGGTAGACGGCGTGGGTCCAGCTCGGATCGGCCGCTTCGAGCAGCCCATGCGAGCCCGCGGGCAGGATCCAGACGCGAACCAAGTCGTTGCCCTCCGCCGCCCCCTGGAGCATCCGGGCGTGCTCGACCTTGATGATGTGGTCGTCCTCGGGGTGGAGGATCAGAAGCGGGACCTTGGCGTTCGGCACATGGTCGATGCCGCGCGCGTCCGTCCAGATCTCCTCGGCGTCGACCTGGTAGTACGGCGCCGAGACGACCTCCATCGCCCGCAGCATGTCCTCGGCCTCGGGAGGCCAGCGCCCCGAGCGGATCCGCGAGATCAGCGCCGCCTCGAAGGCCCGGTGGATCGGGTAGCGCGGGTGCCCGCGAGAGACCGGCTCGGAGAGCCGCTCCCAAGCGAGTTTCGGGATCGCGGGCGGCGAGACGGCGAGGATCCCGCCGTCCAGCGACCTGTCGGTGTCCTCCTGGTCGGACGCGTTCAGCACGGAGCTGCCACCCAACGAGATGCCGAGCGCGCCCACGCTCGTGCCGCCGAGCTCCTTCATGTACCGGGCGAGCGCGAGGATGTCGAGCCCCTCCTTCCAGCCTCCTGTGGAGGGGGCCGGGCTGGTGAGCTCGGTCATGCCGAAGCTGCGCAGGTCGAGCGCGGCGACATTGAAGCCCCACTCGTAGAAGGCCCGGACCGCGATCGCCCGGACGTAGTCGAAGCGGCTCGAGGTGAAGAGACCGTGGACGACAATGAGGGATGGCCGGGCGGCCTCCTGCAGCGCGATCGACGCGGCGATCCGCTCGCCATCGGCCCCTTCGACGATGTGGTCCTTGAACTGGCCCGGGTAGCGGTAGCCGATCACCGCGCCCTCGCGGTGCTGGGCGACGACGAAGTTCGAGATGTCGGCGAAGCCCTTCCGCAGCTCCGCGAAGTCGGAGTGGCGCAGGTGCTGAGGGATCGCCTGCAGGTCGCCCATCAGCGCATCCATCGAGCGCTCGCGCTCGGGAGGCACCGGAAGCGGGCGCTTGCCCCGCCGCTCGAGGCCCATCAGGAAGTCGCGCACCCGGCCGCCGATCAGCTGGCCGAAGAGCCAGAGCGGCAGCAGCACGATGCCGAGCAGGACGTTGGCGAGCTTGGCGGTCCCGTGCAGGACCCGGTCCTGGCGCTCGGTCCTTGCCAGCCCTTCCCACATACAGGGGCGCTAGCCGGCCACCGCGTCGACGGGCCTGGGCTCGAGGCCGTCGCAGATGGTCTCGACGACCAGCCGCTTGGCGCGCTCGTAGTCCTCGTCCGCTGATGGGATCGAGTCGAAGATCCAGCCGGTGAGCAATTGCTCGATCGCGCCGTAGAACACCATCGCGGCGAAGTTCGGGTCCACATCGTCCCGGAACTCGCCGGCCTCCTGGGCGTCGGCGACGATCTCCGCGACCAGGTCGTAGGCCTGCCGGATCTCCGGCAGGTGGGTGCGGCCGAACGAGTTGGCCGCGCGGGTGACCTCGACGATGATCACCTTCATCAGCTCGGGCTCGTGCCGGTAGGACTCGATGATGAAGTTGGCGACGCCGGCGAGCTTGTCGCGCGGCGGAGCGTCGCTCTGCCGGATCTCCCGGCTCGCCTCCACCAGCAGCGCCCAGCGCTCCGAGAAGAGCTCGTTCAGCATCTGGTCCTTGGAGTCGAAGTAGTGGTAGACGAGGCCGTAGGCGACGCCGGCCTCGGCCGCCACGTCGGAGACGCGCGCGGTGTGGAACCCCTGCCGGGCGAAGACCGTGATCGCGGCGTCGAGGATCGCGCGCCGCTTGTCGGGTGCGGGGGCCCGCGCCATCAGGGCTCTCCGGTCGGGGTGGCGGGCTCGGCGGCCGACGCCTGGACGTCGTCGCCCGCGCGGCTCTCGGGCCAGCGATACGCATCCGGGCGTCGGTGACGGAGGGAGGGCAGGCTGTTCCGCATCTCGTTCTGGATGGTGAAGTCGAGATCGGCGGAGATGAAGCACTCCGTGTCAGGGGCCTGCGCCATGACCACTCCCCACGCATCGACGATCATCGAGCGGCCGTAGCTGCGGTAGTGCGGCGCCGCGAACCCGATCTGACCCGCCGCGACGACGAACACCTGGTCCTCGATCGCGCGGGCGCGGATCAGCACCTCCCAGTGGTCGCGCCCCGTCCGCTCGGTGAACGCGGCCGGGACGCTGACCACGCGTGCGCCCCGCAGGGCGAGGATCCGGTAGAGCTCGGGAAATCGAAGGTCGTAACAGATGGTCAGGCCGACCATCGCGCCGCCCGCCTCACCGATCGCGATCTGATCCCCGGGCTGCTCGACCGCGGACTCGTGGTATTCGACATCCCCGACCTCGACGTCGAACATGTGGAGCTTGCGGTAGACGGCTCGCTGCTCTCCGTCGGGGCCGAACATCACGGAGGTGTTGGCGAGCTTCTCCTGCTCGGGGACGATCTCGGGGACGCTCCCCGCGACCAGGTGGATGCCGAGCTCGCGGGCCCAGCCGGCGGCGGCGCTCAGAGCCGGGCCGTCGAGTGGCTCAGCACATGAGCGGATCGCCTCGGGAGAGCCGAGCACGGTCCACTTCTCCGGAAGCACGACCAGCTCCGCGCCCTCGGCGGCGGCCCCCCGGACCAGGCGCTCTGCAACATCGAGGTTGCGGTCATATTCGTCAGTGGAGTTGAGCTGTACGGCGGCGGCGCGCATTTCTCTCCTGGCGCAGCCCGGCTTTGACGCGAATCCGGGTTCGGCTGACTGACCAGTCAATCTAGCGGCCGCATCCCCCGGATGCGTTCAGTTGTGTGAGCACACGCACGTTTCCGGTCCAGGCATAGCTCGCCGAGGAGGTTTTCGGGCCTCCGCGGCGTTGACGGGAACGGGGGTCCGCGCCCCGCATAGGATGAGCCGATGCGGGCTCTCGTCACCGGGGCGACCGGGAAGGTGGGATATGCGATCGCCTCGGCTCTCCTCGAGCGGGGCGAGGGGATCCGGGCGCTGGTGCGCGATCCGAAGCGGGCGGCCACCGTCCTCCCGGCCGGCATCGAGCCCGTTCCGGGTGACGTCACCGATCCGAGCACGCTGACCGCGGCCGTCGAGGGTTGCGAGGTGGTCTTCAACTCGGCCGGGATGCCCGAACAGTGGGTCAAGGACGAATCGATCTTCGACCAGGTCAACGCGATCGGCAGCGGGCACGTCGCCGCCGCGGCTCGCAGGGCCGGAGTCCGGCGCTTAGTTCACACCTCGACCCACGACGTCTTCCACGCCGACCCCGGTCAGCGCTTCGACGAGACGATGCTTGCCGACTACCCGAAGGGCACCGCATACGAGCGCTCCAAGCAGCACGCGGAGGAGCTGGTCCTGGCGGAGCGCGACGGGATGGAGGTGGTGATCCTCAACCCGTCCGGCGTCTACGGCCCGACCCCCTCCCCGACCCCCTCGTTCGAGAACGAGGTCTTCGAGCCCGTGGTGCGAAAGCGCCTGCCGGCCATACCGCCGGGCGGCACCGGCTACGCGTTCGTCGAGGGGGTCGCCGCGGGGCACCTGCTGGCCGCCGAGAAGGGCAAGGACGGCGAGCGCTACATCCTCGCCGACGGATACGCCGACTTTCGCGAGCTCGCGGAGACGGCGAAGCGGATCGCCGGGCGCGGTCGCGTGCCACCGAGGATGCCGGTCCCGGTCGCGAAGGCGGTCGCCAACGTGGGAGCAGGCCTCTCCCGTTTGACGAGACGGCCGCCGCTGCTCCCCAAGGGCCAGCTGGAATACATCCTCTGGCAGGCGAGGCCGGATTCCTCCAAGGCGCAGCGCGAGCTGGGTTGGAAAACCACACCCCTCGATGAAGGAGTCCGCAAGACGCTCGACTCCATGGGGCTGCTCGAAACGGAGTGAGTTGATCTAACGGAAGCGGCCGACCGCGGGCACGAAGCGCCCCACCCGCGACGCGTAGCGCCCGTATTCATCGCCATGTGTTCGCCTCAGGTACGGCTCCTCCACGAAGCGCACCTGGAGCTCGAGGCCGAGCGAGATCACGATGACGGATGCGAGGGCCAGCCAGGTCGGGACCATCAGGGCGAAGCCCATCCACCCGACGATCATCGCCGTGTAGATCGGGTTTCGGCAGACCGAGAACCAGCCCCCGGTGACGAGGTCCGTTCCCTGGTCGTCGCTGACCCCGATCCGCCACGAGGCGCCCATCCCGAGCTGAGCACCGAAGACGGAGAGCCCTCCGACCGTCGCGAGGACGATGCCGAGCACGTGGAGCCCGTCGACATCGAGCGCGTCGATCGTGTTCAGGGTGTCCTTCAGGACGAGCTGGAGCGAGACGATCGCCATCGCCATCCCGCCGAGGAAGAGAAGGCCGCTGAGCCATTCGAGGGGACCGGCTCCCCTGCGCAGCCCGATCAGCCCCGTGCCACCGGTGCGCCGCAGCTGGATCGCCACCCTGACGAACAGGGTGAGGACCACGAACACGACCAGCATGACGGCGGCGAGCTTCGCCATCGGCCGCTACTTCGACTTGTCGCCGCTGCCGTTCGAGTCAGGCTCTGCGCCGCGCCTTGCCTCCAGCTCGGCGACGAGCGCCTTGGTGTGCATCGCGGCGAGCAGGTCGTTGAGCGGCTGGTTGCCGGCCTCGATCAGCGCCATCGCCTCGTCCGGATCCATCTCGCCGGCAAGGCGCTCCATGATCACGTCGACCTCCTGCTTGACCAGCTCGCCCATCGCGTCCTTGTAGCGCAGGGTGTCGTAGACGGTGAAGCCGATCCGCTCCTCGTAGCCGCCCGCGCGGAACCGCCTGATCGCCTCGATGATCCGAATGTCGCTCGGCGAGTAGCCCTTCTTGTCCGGGGTGAGCACTCCGAGCTCGGCGAGGCGGTCGAGGACGTCCTGAGGGAGGTCGTAGCGACCTCGGACCTCGGCGGCGCTGACGCGCTCGCTCTCACTGGCCAGCGCGTGCTCGAGCAGCTTGTCGCCCAGCTCGATCAGCGCCTTGGCGCGGTCCGGATCCTCCTCGAGGAGGTCCTTGATCACGCGGAGCGGCATGTAGCGCTCCTCCTGGAGCTGCTTGATCATCTTGATCCGGTCGACGAACTCGGCCGGGTAGTAGGCCATGTTCCGCGAGGTCTTGACCGGCTCAGGCAGAAGGCCCTCGCGCAGGTAGTGCTTGATGGTCGCCGCCGAGACGCCGGAGGCGCGCGCCAGCTCGCCCATGCGGAGCATCTCCTCCTTGCTTGTTGAACGGGTTGCGCTGTCGCGCACCCTCGCATCTGCGGCGCTCATGCCAGGAATTGCTCCTGCTTGGCCTGCGCATCGGGTCCCCTGGCTGCCCCGCAGTCCTCGAGCGCCTGGATCTCCTCCTTCGAGTAGCCGGCCTCGGCCAGCAGCTCTTCGGTGTGCTCGCCGAGCGCGGGCGCCGGGAGCTCGATGCTCGCGGGCGTCCGCGAGAGCTTGATCGGGAAGCCGACCTGCTTGACCTCGCCCATCTCCGGCTGCTCGTAGCTCACCACCATCTCGCGCTCGCGCACCAGCTCGGACTCCAGGGCCTCGTCAAGGTCGAGAATCGGCTCGATCATCGCGTCGTGCTCGTCGTTGAAGGCCTTCCACTCGGCGCGGGTCTTGGTCTTGAAGACCTCTGCGACCTCGCGGTGGGCGTCGGAGCCGGGCTTCTCGAATTGCTTGGAGATCAGGTCCTCGCGGCCCACCGCCTGGCAGAAGCGCGCCCAGAACTTCGGCTCGAGTGCCCCGCACGTGACCCAGCCGTCCGCGGCCTCGTAGGGCCGGTAACAGACGATTCCGCCCGAGAGCATGATGTTGCCGCGCTCGGGCACCTCGCCCGAGCCGAAGTAGCGGCCGGCCTCCATTGCGAGCCAGGCCAGCGAACCGTCGGTCATCGAGATGTCCACCATCTGACCCTGGCCGCTGCGCCGGGCCTCCTGGAGCGCAGCCAGGATCCCGACGGCAGCCATCAGCCCACCGCCGCCGAGGTCGGCGATCTGCGCACCTGACTGGATCGGCGGGCCACCCGCCTCGCCGGTGAGCCCGAGGATCCCGTTCAGGCCCAGGTAGTTCATGTCGTGGCCGGCGCGGTCGCGGTTCGGGCCGTCCTGCCCGTAGCCGGTGATCGGGCAGTAGACGAGCGCCGGGTTCGCCTGACTCAGCACGTCGAAGCCGACCCCGAGCCGCTCGAGAACGCCGGGGCGGAAGCTCTCCACCAGAACGTCGGCGGACTCCACCAGCTTGAGCAGCGCCTGACGCCCGCCCGCGTGCTTCAGGTCGAGGCGAACAGAGCGCTTGTTTCGGTTCAGCGAGAGATAGATCGCCGAGCGGGTCCCCAGTGAGGTGTGCTCCTCGTCTCCGTAGTACGGCGGCGCCCAGCGGACGTAGTCGCCCTGACCCGTGTCCTCCACCTTGATCACGTCGGCGCCCAGGTCGGCGAGCAGCAGCGTGCAGAAGCCGCCCGGAAGCAGCCGGGTCAGGTCGAGGATCTTGACGTCCTCCAACGGCCGGCTCACGCCTTTGCCTCCTCCCGCTTCCGAAGACCGAGTAGCTCACGGGCCTCCGCGACGGTGGCCGCGCGGCGCCCGACGTCTTCGGCCATCTGCCGCGCCTTCGCGATCAGCTCGCCGTTCGACCTCGCCATCTCG
>DASUPK010000008.1:0-4812 GCA_036276255.1 Solirubrobacterales bacterium | reverse complement strand
TTCCGGAGGTCAATGGGATCCAGGCAAGTTTCGGGGTCGCTGCAATGCCCGAGGACGCGGATAGCCGCGAGCAGCTGCTGCGGCGCGCGGACCGTGCTCTGTACGCGGCCAAGCGGTCCGGGCGGAACCGGGTTGAAACGGCCGCTGCCGACGTCCAGATCAGCTCCGCACCAGGCGCGGACGGCGCTCCCGTGCCTGACGAGGGCGCGGACGAAGCGCTCACTCAGTGATTGCTCGGGATGAGATTGACTTGCAGCCCGGACCAACGCCGGCACGCTGGTCACCATCACGTCCCACTAAACAGGCGAGTGACCTCCGCGAGGAGCTGTTGGTAACCCACCGGGACGCGATCGAGGAGCTTCGCGCCTCCCGCCAGGAAACGGTCGAGCGACTCGCCCGGATCATTGAACTGCGCGACACCGAGACCGGGGAACACAGCAACCGCATGGCGCTCATCAGCGCGTTTCTCGGACAAGCGCTGGGACTCGATGATGAAGTGGTGGACGCCCTGCTCGTCGCGGCGCCGATGCACGACGTGGGGAAGATCGGCATTGCGGACGAAATCCTGCTCAAGCCCGGCGGACTCACCCGCGAGGAGCGCCACGAGATGGAGCGCCACACGATCCTCGGTCACGACCTGCTCGCCGACTCGCAAAGTGCGGTGCTTCGGTTGGCGGCATCGATCGCGTTCACCCACCACGAGCACTGGGACGGTGGTGGCTACCCACGCGGGATCGCGGGCCAAGCAATACCCGTCGAGGGGCGAATCGCCGCGGTTGCGGATGTCTTCGATGCCCTGCTGAGTGATCGGCCATATCGGAAGGCCATTTCCCTCGATGAGGCACTTCGGGTAATGCAGGAGGGCAAGGGGGCCCACTTCGAGCCGGCGATCGCGGAGGTCCTGCTCGGGAACCTCGACGACGTCCTTGGGTTGCGTCACTGAGTCAACGGGAGGCTCGGTCCAGGCGCGTCAAGGGACCTGCCCCGGCTAGGCCGCGGGCCCCACGAGTTCGAGTACGGCTCCGCCCTAGAGAGGCGACGAACCGGCTGCGCCCACCCAGCTCAACTGGAACCTCAAACGGAACCTTGGCGCGAACGGTTGGGCACAGTTAGTCCCGCCAAAGCGAGGGACCAGACCGCCTCGAAGTCCGCGTCGATCGCGGGGTCGGACCACTGCGCAGCGTGAACCGGGTTGTGGAAGCGAGAGGTGGCGTCGAACACAGCACGAGCCGCCGCTTCGGGGTCCGCGACGCCGAACTCTCCGCGCTCGGAGCCGTCGGCGATGATCCGGGCGAGCTGCCCGGTGAGCGTGCCAACGTGCGCGGTGATCACCTCCCGCGACTCGCCGGCGAGCTGGACGTAGGTAGCGAACAGCTCCGGGTCCTTAAGCGCCCTGCTGCGCTTCGACTCGATCAGGAGATCGAGCCAGCGCCTCAAGCGCTCGGGCGCCGGCCCCTCTTCCGCCGCGACCGCCTCCAGCGGCTCGGAGACACTGGCGAGCCAGCCCTCGGTGACCGCGTCGCGGAGCGCCGCCTTGCTCGGGAAGTGGCGGTAGACGCTGCCGTGGCTGACGCCCAGCTCACGCGCGATGTCGACGACGGTGGCCTTGGCGGGCCCGAAGCGGCGCAGCACATCCTCCGCCGCTTCCAGGATCCGCTCGGGCGTGAGCGCTGCCTCGGTCACGCGGCCAGAGCCTAGCCGCGCTCGCTGTCCAGAACCGCCATCTGCTGATCGTCGTAGCGCTCCCCCGCTGCGGCCCCGGCCGGCACCGCGCGCTCGATCGCGGCCAGGTCGTCATCGGTCAGCTCCAGCTCGAGCGCGCCGAGTGCCTCCTCCAGGCGCTCGCGTCGGCGGGCGCCCACCAGCGGCACAACGTCATCGCCTTGGGCGAGCACCCACGCGATCACCACCTGCGCCACCGACGCTCCCTTGGTCTCCGCGATCGCGCGGATCGACTCGACCAGCGCCAGATTGCGATCGAGGTTCTCGCCGCCGAAGCGGGGGGCGTGGCTGCGGAAATCGGTCGGATCGGTGTCGCGGTCCTTGGACCAATGCCCGCTCAGCAGGCCCCTGGAGAGGACGCCGTAGGCGGTCACGCCAATTCCGAGCTCGCGGCAGGTCGGCAGGATCTCCTTCTCGATCCCGCGAGATAGCAGCGAGTACTCGATCTGGAGGTCGGAGATCGGGTGCGTCTGCTGCGCTTTGCGGATCGTCTCGGCGCCGACCTCGGACAGACCGATGTGGCGCACGTAGCCGGCCTCGACCATCTCCCCGATCGCGCCGACCGTCTCCTCGATCGGGACCTCTGGGTTGAAGCGTCCAAGCCGGTAGATGTCGACGTGGTCGGTGCCTAAACGGCGCAGGGTGTAGGCGAGGAAGTTCTTCACCGCCACCGAGCGGCCGTCGACGCCGGCCCAGCCGCCGTCGGGGTCGCGCAGGACGCCGAACTTGACGCTGATCAGCGCATGTCCTCGGTCGCGCTCGCGCAGCGCCTTGCGAATCAGCATCTCGTTGTCGCCCATTGCGTAGTAGTCCCCGGTGTCGAGCAGGTTGATCCCGGCGTCCAGCGCGGCGTGAATGGTGGCGATGCTCTCGGCCTCATCGGCGGCGCCGTAGAGGTCCGACATGCCCATGCAGCCGAGGCCGATCGCGGAGCTGCTGGGGCCGGTGGAGCCAAGCGGGCGCGTTTCCAAGAGATCCTCCTGTCGTATCTGTGGGCGGAGCCGGTAGCGTCCCTATTGACTGACAGATTTCAACATCTGTCAGCCCCATCAGCCTAGCGCTCACGTTGGGGGCGCGGCCTGCCATCAACGGACAAGGAGACGAGCAATGAAGATCGGCGTGCTTGGAACGGGGATGGTCGGCCAGACGATCGCCACGAAGCTTGCGAGCCTCGACCACGAGGTACGGATGGGTTCGCGTGAGGCTGGCAACGAGAAAGCGGTCGCCTGGGCGAAGGACGCGGGCGGAAACGCCAGCGAGGGCAGCTTCGCCGAGGCGGCCAAGTTCGGCGAGCTGGTCGTCAACTGCACGGCGGGTGTCGCCTCGGTCGATGTGTTGACGGCGGCCGGCGCCGACAATCTGGCCGGCAAGGTGCTGGTGGACATCGCCAACCCGCTCGATGCCTCCCAGGGACTCCCGCCCACTCTCGCCTTCTGCAACGACGACAGCCTCGGCGAGCGCATCCAGGCCGCCTTCCCCGAGGCCAGGGTCGTGAAGACGCTCAACACAATGAACCACGAGCTGATGGTCGACCCCGCCCGGGTACCGGCGAACACGCCGTGTTCGTCAGCGGCGACGACGCCGATGCGAAGGGCGAGGTCGCCCTGCTCTTGGGCGGCTTCGGCTGGCCCGAGGACCGGATCATCGACCTCGGTGGCATCTCCAGCGCCCGCGGCACCGAGATGTACCTGCCCCTGTGGCTGAGGCTCTACAGCCAACTCGGGACCGGTGATTTCAACATCGGCGTCATTCAGCGCTGACCGCGCGCTGGCGACCGAACGAGACGCCGACGTCTAGCGATTCTCGATGCTACGCACTACGGACGCCCTCCGCCGACCGATTACCTGAGGCGTTTGGGGCCAAGTTCGCTGATGTTGACTCCGGGCGCGGCGGGCTACGCCGGGAGGCTCAGATCGCCGGGGAGTACTCGAACCTCGACCTGGCGATGATTTCGCTCACCGTCGAGGCTTCTTGCACCGCTTCTTCACGCTCGTCGTTCCCGCCGGGCGATGCTTCTTCTTGCACTTCTTCCGCGCGCCGGTAACACCGATCCCTGTGAGAACCGCCACGGGTCCTGAGTACGGATAGATGCCGACCAGATGCCCGGTGTGCGGTCCGGGAGAGGCGGGCTTGAAGACGGCCTCGAACTGGCAACTGCCGCCCGGCGGGAGGGGTTGGCCGCAATCCGTGGAGAGGACGTCCCAGTCGTTCGCCGAGTTGACGATCGCCGGATCGGAGTCGTAGCCGCTCGGGCCCGCCGTAAGCGTGAAGATGTGCGACGCGCTCTGGGTGCCGACGCGCTGCTTGCCGAAGTCGAAGCTCACCGGCGTCCAGGCGGTCTCTCCGGCTCCGGCCGCCATCTCAGTCCCTGCCACCAGGGCGACCACAGCGAGACAGACGGCGATCAGGCGTTTCGGCATTCCTCTCCATCCCTCCCCCCTGTCTCTCACCCCCTGTCGCGACGCTGCCACCCTTTCATAGGTGCTGCGCCGAGTGCAATACCCGGCTATCGAGGGCCAGGATGATGGGCCGGGGAGGACTCGAACCTCCGACCTACGGATTATGAGTTCCCGCCTAGGCGACAGCCTCATCCAGGGCTACGTCGGTAGATGCAGGACAACACGGTTTAGTCCATCTTGGTCGCCCCGGACCGTGGTACGGGATCGTGGTACGGCAGGGCCTTCCTCTCGCTCTCGATCAGCTCGGAGAGCTGCGCCGCCGCCTCGGCCTTGGGGATGTGGTGCGCGTACTTAATGGTCGTTTCGATGTTCGCGTGTCCCATGTAGCCCTGTACGTCTCTCGCGGCGCTCTTGCTCCCGTTCCAAGCGCCGCCGTTCCTTGGCCTCTTCCAGCGCGGCAACTCTCGCGGCCTCTCGCTCCTCGGGGTCGCTCAACCAGGAAAGGGGAAGCGGACAGCGAGCGTTGGTGTCCCAGAGAACCTCGGCGGTCTTCCCGTCCGGACGATCTTCTCGATGGTGCCAAGGGCCTCGTGGAGCTGGACTCGATCGCCGACAGCGAGTCTCATACTTCTCCTTTCAGTGCTCGCGCTGATCGCCCTCATCTTGTTCGGGGTTGCCGTCATCGCCGTGG
>DASUPK010000007.1:0-8009 GCA_036276255.1 Solirubrobacterales bacterium | reverse complement strand
CCTTCTCTGCGTTGAGGTCGGCGATCACGACCGATGCGCCGCGCTCGTGCAGGGCGCGGACGGTCGCCGCGCCGAGGCCCGATGCCCCACCGGCGACCAGCGCACCTGCTCCCTCGATCTTCATCGCGGGCGGCAGCTTATTGGCTGGATCTGGGCGGGGGCTGCAGCCCTCAGGCCTCGATGTTGGCTCTCACCGATGCGGAAACCGTCCCCCCGGGTATTGCGATCACCGTCAGGAGGCACGCGCTCGGGACGCACCGACGTTGGTGACTTAGAAGAGATTCACCACCAGCGGCGCGGACGCTGTGCCGCCGGGGGCGGCGGTGACGCTGAGCTCGGCCCACCCCGTCGCACCGTCGTTGTGGACGGACTGGACGGTCAGCGTGCAGCTTGCTCCGGGTGCCAGGTGCGATGAGCAGGTCGTCGCGTTGATCTGGAAGTAGCGCGCCCCCGAGCCGCTGATCGAAGCCGCGGGAATCCCACTCGCGCGGCGGCCGACGTTGCCGATCACGAAGTCGGTGGGAGCGCCGTCGATCTGGCCGATGGTCCCGAAGTCATGGAAGGGAGGGGAGATCGAGATCCTCGCCCGGGGCCTGCAGCTCCGCTTTCCGCGCGCGCCGTGGTTCCTCTTGCACTTCCGCCCATGACTCGCCGCCGGACCCGCAGAGCTCGCCATCGGTGGCGGGACGATCGCGCCCGCGAGCAACCCGACGATCATCATCAGACCGATTCGTCCTCTCCCGCCCATGGCGGCGACTGTAGACACCCACCAGTCGAGGAGCTTGCCTCGGTAGTCTTGACCGATCGCGGAGGTTGCAGCTCCTACTACGGAGGGTGATACTCGTCCCGCTTCCGATCGCAAGGCCGAGCTGGCCGCGCGGTTGGAGGAGGCACGCCGCCACACCCTGAAGCTGGTCGAGCCGCTCAGCCACGAACAGCTCAACCGCGTCTACGACCCGATCCTCAGCCCGCTGATCTGGGACCTCGGGCACATCGGCAACTTCGAGGAGCTCTGGCTCGTCCAGCGGATCGGCGGGCGCGAGCCTCTCCGCGGCGACCTCGGCGAGCTCTACGACGCGATCGAGCAGCCCCGCAAGATCCGCGGCGAGCTGCCGATCCTGCGCGCCGACGAGGTCCGCCCGTACATGGACGGGGTCCGCGAGCGAACACTGGAGGTGCTCGACGGGATCGAGCTCGATCCGGAGGATCGCCTGTTGGCCGACGGCTTCGTCTACGAGATGCTGCTCGCGCACGAGTACCAGCACAACGAGACGATGCTGCAGCTCCTGCAGATGATCGAGTCGTACGAGCCGGTGGAGGTCGACGGCGCGCCGGCCGCCGAGGCGGTCTCGCATGGACCCGAGATGGTGCGGGTCGAAGGCGGCGCGATCGAGATCGGCGCTGGGCCGAAGGGCTTCGCCTACGACAACGAACGGCCGCGGCACAGGGTCGACGTCTCTCCCTTCCTGATCGACCGGGCTCCCGTGATCAACGAGGCCTACATCTCCTTCATGGAGGAGACCGGCGCCGAGCCCCCGATGTACTGGGAGCGCGACGGCGAGGGCGGCTGGGTCCGCACCGCGATGGGGCGCACCGAGCCGGTCGATTTGCGCCTTCCGGTGATTCACGTCTCCTGGCAGGAGGCAGATGCCTTCGCGCGCTGGGCCGGCAAGCGGCTCCCGACCGAGGCGGAGTGGGAGGCGGCGGCCGCCGGCGCGAGCCGCGAGCGCGCGAACCTCGACGAGCACTCCTTCGGCTGTGCTCCCGCCGGCGCCTATGCCGACGGAAGCGCGGACTGTGGCGCGGTGCAGATGCTCGGGGACATCTGGGAGTGGACGAGCTCCGACTTCACCGCCTATCGCGGCTTCGAGGCGTTCCCCTACCCCGAGTACTCGGAGGTCTTCTTCGGCGACACCCACAAGGTCCTGCGGGGTGGCGCCTGGGCGACGCGGCGGGACGTGATCCGCACCAGCTTCCGGAACTGGGACCTGCCCATCCGCCGGCAGATCTTCGCGGGCATCCGCTGCGCCCGTAACGACTGATCCGAACACGAGACGTCCACGCAAGAGACCTCATACCCCGAGCAGCCATCAACCCCGCCGACACAACCGATCGGATCACCGTTGAGGTCAACCTGCCCCCGGGCGGGCCGCTCTCGGGCATGGCCGCCGACGTCCGGGCCGGGCTGACGAGCCCGTTCAAGGAGCTCTCGCCACGCTACTTCTATGACGAGCGCGGCTCGGAGCTCTTCGAGCAGATCACCGAGCTCGAGGAGTACTACCCGACCCGCTGCGAGCGGGAGATCCTCCAGACCCGCTCCGCCGACATCTGCGAGGCCGCCAACCGGCCGGCCAGCCTGATCGAGCTCGGCTCCGGCTCGGCCCGGAAGACGCGGGTCCTACTCGACGCGATGAGCGATGTGGGCTGCCTCGAGACCTACTGCCCGGTCGACATCTCCGAGGAGATCACCCGCGACACCGCGGAGCGGATCGCCGGCGAGTACGACGGGATCAATATCCGCGGCCTGGTCTGCGACTTCGAGTTCGACCTTGAGCGCGTGCCGGTCGGTGGCCCTCGGGTGATCGCCCTGCTCGGCGGGACGATCGGGAACTTCGCCCCGCATCAGCGGGCAGGCTTCCTGCGGCGGATCGCCAACCTGCTGGATCCCAACGACCGTTTCCTCCTCGGCACCGACCTGGTCAAGGACCCCGCCATCCTGGAGGCCGCCTACAACGACTCGAAGGGAGTCACGGCGGAGTTCAACAAGAACGTCCTCTCCGTCCTCGATCGCGAGCTCGAGGCGGACTTCGACATGGACGCCTTCGAGCACGTCGCCCGCTGGGACCCGGAGAACCTCTGGGTCGACATCCGGCTGCGCTCGACCGCGAATCAGGTCGTGAACGTGTCGGCCCTCGACATGCTGGTGCCGTTCGGCGCGGGGGAGGAGATGCGCACCGAGATCTCCACCAAGTTCCTCCGCCCGGGCCTGGAGGGCATCTACGCCGAGGCCGGCCTCGAGCTGACCGACTGGTGGACGGACTCCGAGGGCCTCTACGCGCTGTCGCTCGCTCGGGCTGTTTGACGGCTTCGCCATCAGGTCGCGACCGCAGGCGGCCGCCCCACGCTCCCTTAACGGGTCGCGCTGACGCGCGCCCTCGCATTAAGCGCTACGCGCTTCGCTCCAAAGTGGAGCGGCCTGGCGGTCGCTTACACGAACTGACCGTGGAAGCCGTACGGGATGTGGTGGGGGGTCTCCGCCCGTGCCAGCTCGCTCAGGTCCGCGGCATCCAGGACGAGCATGAACGAGCCGCCCGAGCGGGCGTCGAAGACGACGGAGAGCAGGACGCCGGCATCCTCGTCGGCTGAGTCCGGCGCCGCCACGAACACGGGCTCGCCGGGGCTGCACCCGTCCTCGCTCCACTCGATCGTCTCGCGTGACTCGGTATCGACCTTGACGATTCGGTCGAGCCATCCCGACTTCGCGTCGATCCCCCAGGCGTAGCGGTAGCGGCGTTCGTTGTGGCGGCCGTAGTTGATCCGCGGGAGCTCGAGGCCCTCGGCGAGCTGTTCGCTGGCCACCCTGCCCGAGGCGACGTCGATCGTGAAGCGGCGCAGGTCCCCGCGGTCCGCCGGCTTGCCCTCTCGCAGACGATCGAGATAGAGGTCCTCGACGATCTGCGCGCTCTCGTAGGTGCAGGCGTCGACGACCACGGAGCCGTTCTCCTCATACGCGTTGACATGGTGGAAGCAGAAGCAGGCGTCGGTCTCGAACGGCCCGGTCGCCTCGCCGGTGTTCCGGTCGATCAAAGTGAATCGAGTTCCCAGCTCGGGCTTCCAGCGGTAGTTCTCGATGTAAGGGCGGCCGGAGAGGGGGATGCTGATCGGGTTCACGACGAGCGGGAATTCCGCCAGCACGAGCCAGCGCTCGGTCAGGCCGAAGGAGTGCATGTAGGCCGGCTCCTTGACCGGTAGCTCGCCGACCACGCGGGGCTGGCTGCCGTCGGGAGCAAGGTGGAAGAAGCGGTAGCGGTTCCGCGGACCGATTTTCGCCGCGTAGTTGAGCATTCCCCCGCTGGCGCGATCGAGATGCGGATGGGCCGTGGTCAGCATCCCCGGCGGCTTGTACGCGACGCCGACGGTGTCCAGGGTGTCGCCGTCGAACTCCACCGGGATCGGCGTCTCGGTCATCGAGATGTAGCGCTCGCCGAGCTTGACCAGGTTGACGTTGGCGTTGTCGGAGAGCTTCGGGGAGAACATCGAGAAGACCCGGGCGAATAGCGAGCGGCAGGGGTCGGTGGCGAACTCGGAGTAGACGATCTCGCCCTTCTCCTCGGCGGCGCGGTAGGCCTTCGTCTGAAGAAAGCGGTTCGCGTAGGAGACCTCTCCGTTCGCGATGCCGAAGCGGTGGAGCATCGCGTAGCCGTCGAACCAGTGGCTCATGGTCCGTTCGCCGACCTCCCACTTCGCCGGCCCGGTTCGCACCAGCGAGCCCTGGAGCCAATCGGGGAGCTTTCCCTCCAGCGGCAGCCGGTCGATGCGGGTCTCGCTCTCAAGCGACTCGAAGCCGCGGGTGAGGTCAGTGGCGGCGCTCTGGGCGGTGGCGTCGGCGACCTGGCTCATTGTCTCCTCCTGAATAGTTCAATCCGAACGATGCGGACTGTAACGTATCCTGCAGCGAAATGGCCGTGACACGACTCACACCCACCTCGTACGTGGTGCTCGGGCTGATCGAGCAGATGGAGCCCGCCTCGCCCTACGACCTCAAGCTGGCGGTCGCCGCGGGCGTCGGCCGGTTCTGGTCGCTGCCCCACACGCAGCTCTACTCGGAGTGCGCGCGGCTCGCCGAGGCCGGTTTGCTCTCCGAGAGGCGCGAGGAGTCGGGCAGGCGCCGCCGCATCTACCGGCTCACGAAGGACGGCTCCGAGGCCCTCGATGGCTGGCGCGCGGAGCCGACCGGTGAGCTCTACGAGCTGAGGGACGCCGGCCTGCTCAAGCTGTTCTTCGGCGCGAACCCGAAGACTCTCGCCCCCCAGCAGCTCGCGGCTCATGAGGGCAGGCTGCGGGAGTATGAGGCCCTGCTGGAGGAGTGCAGGGGAATGAGGGCCCCGGCCGGGGTGATGCATGCGGTCGAGGCCGGGATCGGCCACGAGCGCGAGTACGTCCGCTTCTGGTCGAAGCTAGGGCGCTAGCGCGTCGATCAGCTCGCCGAGGCGATCCGGAGTCGTGATCGGGGTGATCACCGGCAACGTGATCCCAGCTTTCACGAAGGCCCCCAGGCGCTCCTTCATCTGCTCCGGCTTGCCGAAGATGAACATCTCCTCGATCAGGTCCCAGGGAGCCTCCTCGGCCGCCTTCTGCCGGTCCTTCGCGTTCCAGGCCTCGACCATCGAGTCGATCTTCTCCCCATAGCCGAGCCAGCGGTAGAAGTTCTCGTAGACGGGCACCGTGATGTAGGAGGAGAACATTAAGCGGGCCAGGGGCTCCACCTGCTCTCGCTCGCCGGGAATGCAGAAGAAGCGACAGAGCAGCTCGAACCCCTCCGGCGCGCCCTGCAGCTGCTCGGCGACCTTGGGCAGGCCCGCGAGCGGGAGGAAGTTCGTGAACGCGCCGTCCGCCTTCTCGACGGCCAGCCTGAGCATCTTGCCCCGCAGGGCGGCGAGGATGATCGGCACCCGCAATTCGGGCGCCCGCTCGAGCTTGAAGCCGCCGTCCGCCCGCTCGCCCGCGAGGGCGGTCCGCAGGAAGTCGAGGGTCTCGGACATCTTCGACAGCGGCTTCTCGAACGGCATCCCGTTCCAGCCCTCGATGATCCGGTCCGAGGAGGCGCCGATGCCCAGGGCGAAGCGCCCCCGCGAGGCATCCGCCAGCGCGGCGGTCTCCTGGGCCAGCAGCGCGCGGCCCCGCTGCATGACGCCCACGACGCCGGTGCCGAGGCGCACCCGGTCCGTCCAGGCTGACGCCAGCGAGAGCGGGGTGAAGCCGTCCGGGCCGTTGGTCTCGCCTGACCAGAGGTCCGTGTAGCCGGCCGCCTCGGCCCGCCTGAAGTGCTCCTCGTTCTCCGGCAGGCTGATTCCGGTGAGCGGAACCGTCAGTCCCCAGCGCTGAGCCACAACCGCGACCCTATTTGAAACGGGTTGCTCCGACCGGAGGACCCTCGCATCCAAGTCGGATAGGGTCGCCGCGATGGACACCTCCAAACTGGACCGCTCGGAGATCCTCGGGATGGTCGCCGCCGCGGTGCTGGTGATCAGCCTGTTCCTCGCGTGGTACTCGCTCTCCACCGACCCGAGCGTGGTGCAACGCGGCAACGACCCGGCGAACTGGGCCTGCGGCGTGGGCAACACCAGCTGCAGCGCCTGGAGCACGTTCCCCGTGGTCAGCGTGCTGCTCCTCCTCGCGGCCGCCGCCCCGTTCATCCTCGCCTGGATCGTGATACGCGGGCACGCGCTCTCCTGGCCGCGCGGGGAGCTGACCGCGATCGTCGGCCTCACCGCCTTCGTCCTGATCGCCTTCAACGGGCTCGTCGACAAGCCGCAGGAGGGCCTGGAGATGAGCCTCGCCCTCGGCTACTGGCTCGCGCTGCTGGCGTCGATCGGCATCTTCATATCCGGCGGCTTCCGAGCCGTGGAGAGCGGGGGCGGCGCGCGGCGCAAGCCGCCTGCCACCTTCTAGCTTCCCCGCGTAGTCTCTGAGGGGTGGCCGAAGCGGACGAACACGTCATCTCGCAGGACGTCCGGGACCCCTCGCACCCGGACCGCAACCTGGCGCTCGAGCTCGTCCGCGTCACGGAGGCGGGCGCCCTCGCGGCCGGCCGCTGGGTGGGGCTGGGCCAGAAGGAGAGCGCGGACGGCGCCGCCGTCGACGCCATGCGCCTGATGCTCGACACGGTGCCGATGGACGGCATCGTCGTGATCGGCGAAGGCGAGAAGGACGAGGCGCCCATGCTCTACAACGGCGAGCAGATCGGCGACGGCAGTCCGCCGGTCGTCGATATCGCGGTGGACCCGCTGGAGGGGACAACCCTGACCGCACGCGGTATGCCCTCCGCGCTCGCGGTGATCGCTCTCTCGGAGCGGGGCACGATGTTCGACCCCGGCCCGTGTGTCTACATCGAGAAGATCGTCGCGGGCCCGCGATCCGCCGACCTGATCAGCCTCGACGAGCCTCTGGAGGACGTGATTCCCAAGATCGCCGAGCGCAAGGGCGGGGAGACGAGCGATGTCACAGTGATCATGCTCGACCGCCCCCGCCACGAGGAGGCCGTCGCGACCCTGCGAGAGGTCGGGGTCAGCATCCGCTTCATCTCCGACGGCGACGTCGCCGCCTCGCTGTTCGCGGTGATGCCGAACACGGGCATCGACCTGCTCTGGGGGGTGGGGGGCACGCCGGAGGGGGTCCTCTCGGCCTCCGCCATCAAGTGCATGGGCGGCCGCATCCTGGGCCGGCTCTGGCCTCGGGACGACGACGAGCGCAAGGCCGCGGAGGACGCCGGCTACGACCTGAGCCGGGTGCTCGACACCGACGACCTGGTCTCCGGCGACGACGTCTTCTTCGCGGCCACCGGAGTCACCGACGGCGATCTCCTTGACGGTGTCCGCTACCTGGACGACGGCCATGCGACGACGGAGTCGCTGGTGATGCGCTCACGCTCCGGGACCATCCGCCGGGTTCAGGCGACCCACAACCGCCCGAAGCTCCGCGAGGTCGTCGGGGAGCGGTACGGGTAGCGGCCACCAGGCCGCCGGCCACAGGCGCTACGGGTAAACGGCTTCGCCATCAGATCGCGGCCACGAGCGGCCGCCCCACATAAGTCGCTCCGGGCTCCGCCCTCCGCTCCAAAGTGGAGCGGCCTGGTGGCCGCTAGCCGTCCAGCGGCAATGCACCCGTGTCGTCGCTCTCGTGTCGGAGCGAGTTGATCACGGCGCCGGCTAGCAGCGCCAGGCTGACGGCGTAGAACCAGACCAGGGCGATCAGGATGAAGCCGATCGTCCCACCGATCCGGTGCAGGT
>DASUPK010000006.1:0-18869 GCA_036276255.1 Solirubrobacterales bacterium | reverse complement strand
CTGCGCCTCGGCGAAGTGGCCGATGCGGGCCTTGGCCATCACCGGGATCGTCACCGTCTCCTGGATCTCCTTGATCACAGCGGGGTTCGACATCCGAGCCACTCCGCCCTGGGCCCTGATGTCCGCGGGGACCCGCTCCAGAGCCATCACGGCGCACGCTCCCGCCTCCTCGGCGATCTTCGCCGCCTCGGCATTGGTGACGTCCATGATCACCCCGCCCTTGAGCATCTCGGCGAGACCGGTCTTGACGCGGAAGGTTGCTCGCTCTGCCACGCCCCCATAGTAGAAGGGCGGCGTGTTTGCCTCGCCCCCCGGGCCTGTGACCATGCGCCTTTGGCCGGGCGCTACTTCAGCTTGAAGGCGCGGATCCGGTCGCGATGCGCGGCTTCGTCACGGGAATACACCCCGTGGGCGAGGGCTTGGACGAGGCCCATCAGCGCCGCGTTGGAGCGGATGTAGGACGGCCCGTTCGAGCTGTAGTAGAGCATCAGCTCCGAGTGCTCGGCCACGTCGGACAGCGTCGCGTCCGTGATGGACATGGTCCGCGCGCGGCGATGCCGGGCGAGCTTCAAGGCCCGCAGGATGAGCGGATGCGCGCGCCCCGCGGTCAGTACGACCAGCAGGGTGTCCTCGTCCATGCGCGAAAGCTTCTGGATGTTGTCCTGGCTCGGCGAGGCGACGATCTCCGCACGCACGTCGAGCAGCCCCAGCAGGTGGCGAAGGTAGCTGGCGAAGAAGGCCATCTGCTCCACTCCGACGATCAGGACGCGACGCGAGGTCGCGAGGGCCGAGACCGATGCCTCGATCTGCTCGCGGGTCAGGCTGCGCGCCGTCTCCTCGATGTTCGAGTAGTCAGCTCCGAGCGAAGCCTCGAACTCCGAGTGGTCGAAGTTGAAGAGGGCCGCCGCGCCACTGCCGCCGCCGTTCCCGTTTGGCTGACCCTCGGCGACCTTGTGGCGGTACTCCTCGATGGCTGCCTGCTGCAGCTCGGGGTAACCGTCGAAGCCGAGGGCCTGGGAGAAGCGGACGACCGTTGAGGACGAGGTGTTGGCCCGCCGCGCAAGCTCCTCGGCCGTCTGGAAGGCCGCCTCGTCGAGATGGTCGACGATGTAGCGGGCGACGTCCTTCTGGGACCGCGAGAAGTCGTCAAAGCGCTCGGTGATGAAATCCGAGAGGCTCTTGCGAGCGGAGTGTGTCTTGGTCGCGGTCCGTGCCACGGGCGATGATTTCGCTGCCCGCGTGGGTTTCCCTTCTCCGTTGTTGCGCGAATGTGGTTGGATCGTGGGGTGAGCCTCGACGGGCAGCTCCGCCGGACCAACCGGAACATGATCGCGTTCGACCTCCTGCTGGGCTCGTCGGCCCTCCTTGCTCCCTCCCAGACCCTGAAGGTGCTGGGCCACCACGAGCCCTCGGATGACGCCAAGGAGCTGTTTCGCCGCTGCGGGCCGATCTGGCTCACCTTCGCGGCCGCTCACCTGGTGGCCTACCGCCGCAACCGCCCCAAGGATTGGTGGGCGCTGTCCTGGCTGCGGGGCACGGAGCTGGCGACCGACATCGTCTGGTCTCGCTCGGCGGCTTTCTCCCGGCCCGGCGCCCGCGCCGGGCTCTGGTTCGCTGGGCTCAGCAACCTGGCGATGACGCTCGGCTTCGCCTACCTCTCCGAGACCGAGTCCTAGCCGGTCTGCTCAGACGGCGTTCGCGTTCGAGCCGCATACCTTGAGGCCGAGCGACTTGGCCAGCTTGCTTCGCTCCGGCCCGCTCTTCACGGCCGCTGCCTGGGCAGCCCCATATGAACGGGAGTCCTGGTTGTCGGCCGCGTCCTGCCCCTTCTTCATCTCGTCGATCGCCCTCCCGCGAGAGCTCAGGTAGGCGTCGAGCTTCCCCTGTAGCTCGGCGGGCGGCTCCAGGTCGTCGATCGTCGAGCTCGCCGTCTCGGCGACCGCGATCAGCGCCTTCGTCTGGTCTGCGGCCTCGGAGGCGTTCGCCGGCGGGGTGGCCTGAATCTGCCTGAACTTCTGCTGCTCGGTGCGACACGCCTGGTCGGCCTGCTGCTGGAGCTTCGCAGCGGTGACCGGTTGCTTCCCCCCGCCTCCGCATCCTGAAGCGTCAAGAGCAAGGATCACGATCGCGGGGAGGACCAGCACAAGTCTCTTGGCGCGGAACATAAGGACCCGAAACTCTAACCACGGCCGGAGCGCCTGCTTCAATACTGGGACCAGAGAAAGGAGGTGGTCCTAACTTGAATTCGATGCTTGACGGGACTCTGGAGGTGCAGGGCCGCTAGGCCTGGGCGCTAGTAAGTAGGGCCCAAGGGGCCGTCAGGACGGCACGCGGCCGTCCGGCGGAATCCAACCCGGGCACCGGCGAGCGAAGGGAGGTGGGAGACGTCCCGCCCCACCGCGAATCCCAAGCCCGCTCATCACCGCGTCAAATGCGAAGGGCCGCCTCCCAGGAGGCGGCCCTTCGTGCATCTGGGGATTGAGAAGAGCGACCCCGGCTAGCCGCCGAGGTTGCCCACCCTGGTATCGAGCTTGTTGACCTGGTTCTGCAGGTTCTTGATGTCAGTCGCTTGCGTCGCAGTCTTCGTGTTCAGCGAGTTGACGCTGTTCTGAATCGCGTTCACCGACGTCTGCAGCGAGCGCAGCTGCTTGTCGGTGTTGCTGGCCGTCTCGGCCGCCTTGGCGCCCTGGGCCTTGACCTGACCCTGGACCTGGGAGGCCGTGGTTCCCAGCTGCTGCTCCAGCTGCTGCTGCGCGACCTCCGAGATGTGCTCGTCGCTCGTGTTGCCGTTCTTGGCGCTGATTGCGATCACGAGGCCGACGACGCCGACAACGAGCGCCACACCGGCCAGGATCATTGCGGTTCGTAAATTCATGGTCACGACGCTATCCGGTCCCCTGGACGCGACGCGGGCGCGGCGCCATCGCCGTCCCGAGCGAGCGGAGGTAGGCGCGGGTCATGGCGCGATGGACGACCCGCTGGGTGAGCGAGTAGAAGAGGGCGCCGAGCGCCGCCACTGACCCCCTCCCTCGCAGCAGCGGATAGAAGCCCCTCACCTCCATGGCGGCGTGGAGCGTGGTGGTGTCCGCATCGCCCTCGGCGCGCGTCAGCGTGAAGCGCAGAAACCCACGCCCGTGACCCTCCGGGAGCACCAGGGCACCTCCTGCGATGGGCCAGGTGACAGAGGCGCCCCCCTCCCGCGACTCGTACCGGGGAGGACCGAAGCGCAGCAGCTCGAGAGGCGTGCCCCTGAGGAGGAGTCGGACCCTGCCCTCCTCGTCCTCCGTCGCACGGAACACCCCCAGCGACCGCCTCGCGACGAATTCCCAATAGCCGCGGCCGAGATCCTCGATCTCCGGAGGCCCGGGCACGGCGCCCGAGGGTGCCGGCATCAGGAGCTCGGCCTTGTTGGTGCTCTCCACGGGCCCGGTCGACGGGACGCGGTAGCGGTCCTCCGGAAGCAGGCGGACGCCGACCCGGTGGACCGGCTCCACCTCAGGGTCCTCCGCGAGCGCGAGCCGGAGGGCCTCGTTGATCCCGGTGGGCACGATGTCGAAGGCGGCCATCGCGGCCGGATCGGTGACGACGGTGGGGGTGGAGAGTCCCTCGACGAGGGGCCGGGCGACTCCGGCGTCCACCGGCGTGACCAGCCCGATCCAAAGCGATGACAACCAGGGCGTGAGCAGGGGAACCGGAACCCTGTGACGCGGCCTGATGCCGAGAGCCTCCGCCATCCGGTCCAGCATGTCCCCGTAGGAGAGGACGTCCGGCCCTCCGATCTGGATCTCGGCGCCGCCCTCCTCGACGACGTCCGGGGCTTCGACGAGGTACTCGATGACCTCATGCACGGCGATCGGCTGAGTCGGGGTCTTGAGCCAGGCCGGCGCGATCATCGCCGGCAGGCGCTGCACCAGGTAGCGGAGCGTCCGATAGGACTCGCTGCCGGCGCCGACCACCATCCCGGCCCGGAAGTAGATGAGGGGCGGCCCGTGCTCCGCGAGAAGCTCCGCGGTCCGCCGGCGGCTGCGCAGGTGCTTGGAGCGGGGCTCGTCCCCGAGCCCGCCGAGATAGACCGTTCGCTCGATCCCCTCCCGCCTTGCCATCTCGCCGAAGTTCCGGGCGGAGCTGCGCTCGCGCTCCTCGAAGTCGCCGCTTCCTCCCCGGCCCATTGCGTGGACGAGGTAGTAGGCCACATCCACCCCTTCACCCACGCCCTTCAGCGACGCGGGATCGAGGACGTCCCCCTCCCGGATCTCGAAGCCACGATCAGCCAGGTCGCGGGCGCGGGCGGCGTCGCGGACGAGGCAGCGGACCCGCCAACCACGCTCGGCGAGCGCAATCGCCAACCTCCGCCCGATGAAGCCGGTGGCGCCGGTGACCAGAGCGGTCCGCCCCTCGCCGGGACGACTAGCCTCGCCTGCCATGCCCATCACCCTCGTTCTCTTCACCCGGGATCTGCGCGTTCGCGACAACCCGGCGCTGGCCGCGGCCGCGAGGCGCGGGGACGTCGTCCCGCTCTTCGTCCTCGACGAGGACCTTCTCTCGGGCCGAAGCGGAACCCCGAACCGGATCGCCTTCCTGCTCGATTCCCTTCACGATCTCGACCGCTCCCTCCGGGACCGCGGCGCTCGATTGCTGATCCGGCGAGGAGACCCCACCGACGCGGCCCTCGAGGTGGCTCGCCGCGCCGGAGCCGACTCGATCCACGTCGCGGAGGATGTCAGCAGCTACGCGCACCGGCGGCAGGCGCGGCTCGAGCGAGCCTGTGGCGAAGCCGGGATCGCGCTGCGAGCGTTCTCGGGGGTAACGGTCGTTCCACCCGGCGAGCTCGTACCCGCCGGCGGCGACCACTACCGCGTCTTCACCCCGTACTGGCGCGCGTGGCGGTCGCGGGCGCATCCGCGGGTGCTCGCCGCCCCGCGCGTCCTGCGGATGCCGACCGGCCTGCCGGTGGGCAGGATCCCGGCGCACCACCGTCTCGCCGCGTCGAAGCCCGCGTCCGGCCTGCCGGCCGGCGGTGAGAGCGCCGGGCGCCGCCGGGTCGAGAGCTGGCTGCGCGGAGGCGGCCTCTCGGAGTACGCGCGCGACGAGGCCCTCGAACCCCCTCCGGGCTCGCGGCTCAGTCCGTATCTGCACCTGGGCTGCCTCGCGCCCGGCGAGCTCTTCGCCCGCGTGAGCGGGCGACCCGGTGGCGAGTCGTTCCTTCGCCAGCTCTGCTGGCGGGACTTCCACCATCAGGTGCTCGCGGCCCGGCCGGATCTGCCACGGCGGGACTACCGGCGAGGGCGGCGCCGCTGGCGAGATGACCCGGAACTGCTGGAGGCCTGGCGCAGCGGGCGGACCGGGGTCCCGATAGTCGACGCCGGGATGCGCCAGCTCGAGGCCGAGGGCTTCATGCCGAACCGAGCCCGCCTGATCGTGGGGTCCTTCCTGACCAAGACGCTGGGGCTCGACTGGCGGGAGGGGGCCGCCCACTTCGAGCGGCTCCTCGTCGACGCCGACCTCGCCAACAACGTCGGCAACTGGCAATGGGTCGCGGGGACGGGAAACGACACCCGTCCGAACCGGGTGCTCAACCCGCTTCGCCAGGCCCGGCGCTTCGACCCGGAGGGCTCCTATGTGCGACGACACGTCCCCGAGCTCGCCCGGATCGAGGGCAGGGCGATCCACGAGCCGTGGCGTCTTGACCCAGGCCTGCGTCGCGAGCTGCCCTACCCCGATCCGGTGATCGATCCCGACCGGATCGGCGCCCGGATCTGACCGCGTGATCACGTCGCGTTGAGCTGCCGGGCGGCGCCCACGGGATCCTCGTCGAGGACACGGGCTCCCAGCCGCTGCGCCAGCTCCGGAGAGGCGCCCGCACCCGCAATCAGCACCCGCCCGGCGGACGCCAGCGCCGAGAGCTCCTCGGCCGCCGACTCGAACGGCGCCGGGTCGAGCGCAGCGAGCACGATCGCATCCGGGTGCAGATCGCCGACCGCCTGCGAGATGGTGTCGATGGGCGTGTCCGCGCCCAGATAGGTGATTCGCCACCCGCGCGAATGGAGCACCAAGCCGAAGCTGATCAGTCCCAGGTCGTGGCTCTCTCCGGGGGGGCAGGCCAGCAGCGCCAGGGGGCCCGTGCCGGCGCCCCAGTTGCGCGCGACGGAGAGCAGCCTGCCGCGGATGACGCCGGTTGCGAAGTGCTCCTGCGCGATGCTGATCTCGCCGCTCTCCCAGCGATTCCCGATCTGCCGCATCGCGGGCAGGATGACCCCCTCGGCGACCGCTTCGAGGGTGAGCCGTGAAAGGGCCTCGTCGAGGACGGCGTTGGCGCCCGAGTCGTCGAAGGCCTCCAGAGCGACCCGCAGAGCGCCGGCACTGGCCGTAAGCGGCTCACCTTCCGTGGCGCCGTCCCCGGCTGCATCAGCCATCGGCGCAGAGGACACGGTCAGTCGCGCGGCCTCGGCCGCCGAGACCCCGGCCTCGATCCGCGCCGTCATCGCCCGCACCCGGGCCTCGTCCGCACTGCCATACAGGCGGAAGCCGCCGTCGGTCCGCTCCGGGCGGAGCAGCCCGTAGCGCCGCTCCCAGGCCCGAAGCGTGTCGGCGCGTACACCGGTCCGGCGACTGAGCTCGCCGATGCGGAGGCGCGGACCGGTATCCGGGGTCATTTCGTAGAGACAAACATTAGACGGAACCTGGACATTAGCGCATGTACCTGCTATAAGCCACGCCTCGCACCTTAGACAGAATCTTGACAACCATTCGACAAACAACTTGCAGCCGCGCCCTCGACCAGAGTTTGGACCTGGCGGTGGTCCCGGGCTACTCGCGGCTCGGCTACGGGCTTCGCGGCCTGAGCTGGACGAGTGCGATCGCGGGATCGCTCCAAGGCCAGACGGCCCTGGTCACCGGCGCGACCTCCGGGATCGGCGAGGCCGCGGCCGAGGGGCTGCTGCTGGCCGGCGCGACGGTGCACCTGCTCGGGCGCGATCCCGAAAGAACGCGCGACGCGGTCCGGCGGCTGGAAATCAGCGTGCCCGGCGCCGAGAGCCGGGTCCACCCGGAGACGTGCGATCTCTCCGAGCTCGCCGATGTCCGGCGGTTCAGCGAGAGCTTCCTGGCACGCCGCGGGCGCCTGGACGTCCTCGTCAACAACGCCGGCGTCCTCTCTCCATCGCGGCGGCAGACCGCGGACGGCATCGAGCTCACCTTCGCCACCAACGTCCTCGGCCCGTTCCTGCTCACCTCGCTGCTCCTCCCGGCCCTCGCGGCCGGCTCGACCCCCCGGGTGATCACCGTCTCCTCGGGCGGCATGTACACGGCCCGCCTGCGGGCCGGCGATCTCGAGCTTCGCCGCGAGGACTACGACGGATCTCGCGCCTACGCCCACACCAAGCGGATCGAGGTCATCCTCAACCGGCTCTGGGCGGACCATCACGGCTCGGACGGCTTCCTCTTTCACTCGATGCACCCAGGCTGGGTCGCGACACCGGGGCTCCGCCGGTCGCTGCCGCGGTTCGAGCGGCTGATGCGGCCCGCGCTGCGCTCGCCCCGCCAGGGAGCCGACACGATCGTCTGGCTCGCAACGGCGCCCCTCCCCCGCTCCAGCGGCGGCGCGTTCTGGCATGACCGGATGCCCCGCTCCCAGCACCGTCTGCCCGGCACCCGCGAAACGGAATCCGGGCGCCGCCTGCTCTGGGACTCCTGCGAGCGGCTCTCAGCGATTTCGAACGAGGCCCCGCGCTCCGCGGCGGCCGTCTGAACCCCGAAGAAGAAGGAGGGCCCCATGGCCCAGTACTCAGCGACATTGGCAACCGAGAACAGGCCCGACGACGTCTGGCGCTATCTCGCCGATCTACGCTCGATCGTCGAATGGGATCCGAGCGTTGAGGACGCCCGCCTCGTCGCGGGCGAACCGGGCTTGGTGGGAACCCGCTACGAGCTCGACGTCCGCTTCCTCGGCCGCACCGTGGCGCTTCCATACGAGACGGTCGTTGCCGAGCCGCCGCACCGTCTCGTCTTCGCGGCCGAGACCGACGCCATGTCGATCGCGGACGAGGCCATCATTGTTCCGACGATCTCGGGCTCAAGCCTGACCTGGAGGGCGTCGCTGAGCCTTCGGGGCGGGAGGCGCCTGCTCGACCCGCCGCTCCGGCTGGCGTTCGCGCGCCTGGGCCGGAACGCCGAGACCGGCCTGCGCGCGCGACTGGCCGTCCAGACGTCCGAAGCGCAGCCGGTGAGCGTGTCCGAATGACAGGGCCGGTCGCACCGAAGCGGATCGCGGTGGTGGGCGGCGGGGTGTCCGGCCTCGTCGCCGCCGCCGAGCTCCGCGCCGCAGGGCACGACGTCCGCCTGTTCGAGGCCGCTGGCCACCCCGGCGGCCACAGCAACACCATCGACGTCGAGACTCCGAACGGCCCGCTGGCGGTCGACACGGGCTTCATCGTCTTCAACGACCGCAACTACCCGAACTTCGAGCGCCTCCTGTTCGAGCTCGGGGTCCCGAGTCAGCCGGCGCGCATGGGCTTCTCGGTCTCGGACGGCCGGGGAGATTTCGAATGGTCGACGCGCGGCCTCCTCACCAGGCCCGCCCATCTCCTCGACCGCCGCTTCCGCCGCATGCTGCTGGACCTCGTCCGCTTCAACCGCGACGCCCGCAACCTCGTCGGCGCCCCTGCGGACGGCCCCTCGCTCCGGCGCTTCCTCGCGGAAGGGGGCTACTCCGACTACTTCGTCGACCGGCTCCTGGTGCCGCAGGTGTCGGCGGTCTGGTCCGCCGACCCCGAGCAGCTCTGGCGGTTCCCGGCGGCCTTCTTGGCCGAGTTCTTCGAGAACCACGGGGTCCTCCAGCTGGTGGGGCGTCCCCGCTGGCGCACCATCCCGGGAGGCGCGCGGCGATACGTCGAAGCGCTGATCGCACCCTTCCGCAGACGTGTCCACCTCCGGTCCCCGGTACCCCGCATCGTCCGCGACGCCGAGTCCGTGAGCCTGGAGGTCGACGGAGAGCTCCACACCTTCGACGAGGTCGTGATCGCCACCCATTCTGATCAGGCTCTGCGGATGCTCGGCGATCCGACACCGGCGGAGCGCGCCGTCCTCGGGGCGATCCCCTACCAGCGGAACGAAGCCGTGCTCCACACCGACGCCAGCCTGATGCCCAGGCGCCGCTCGGCGTGGGCAAGCTGGAACTACCACCTCACCGAGCGGCCCACCGGCCGCACGACGGTCACCTACGACATGAACCGCCTGCAGTCCCTGGAGGCCGACCGCGACCTGCTCGTCACTCTCAACCGCACCGAGGCGATCGACCCCGGGCGCGTGATCCGCGTGATCGACTATGCGCACCCGGTCTTCACTCCGGAGGGCGTCGCCGCCCAGTCGCGCTGGCCGGAGATCTCGGGCCGGAGACGCACCCACTACTGCGGCTCGTACTGGAGATGGGGCTTCCACGAGGACGGCGTCTGGTCGGCGCTGCGGGTCTCGCATGTGCTCGGCGGGCGCGGCCCCATCGACGCGCCGCTGCCCGACCGGGAGGAGGCGACGGCAGAGGTCCGAGAGCTCGCCCGTGCAGCATGACCGCATCCGCGATCTACGAGGGCTGGGTGACCCACCGGCGGCTGGGTCGGAGCCCGCATGGGTTCCGCTACCGCGTGTTCATGCCCCTCTTCGACCTCCACGAGCTGCCCGAGCTCCTCGACCCCATCCCGCTCTGGTCGGCCCGCCGACCGGCGCCCGCGCGCTTCCATCGCGAGGACTATCTCGGCGGGGATTCCCCCCGACTCGCCGAGAGCGCTCGCGATCTGGCGATGACGCGCGTCGGGCGCCGGCCGGCGGGACCCGTGCGGCTGCTCGCCAACCCCCGGTACCTGGGGGTGGGGTTCAACCCGGTGTCGTTCTTCTTCGCCTACGGAGAGGGCGGCAGCTCCGTCGAGGCGGTGATCGCCGAGGTGACGAGCACCCCCTGGGGAGAGCGCACCACCTACGTCCTCGACGGCAAGAGCGCCGGCGGCGGGCCGATTGTGGGCTCATTCCAAAAGGACATGCACGTCTCACCCTTCGAGCCGATGGATCAGCGCTACGAGATCTCCGTGACGTCGCCGGGAGCCCACCTCGCCGTGCGGATCACCAGCTTCGAGGCCGACGTGCCGGTGTTCTCGGCGCAGCTGGCGCTGTGGCGGCGGGAGATCACCCGAAGAGCCATGGTCGGCTTGCTGCTCCGCTACCCGCCGATGACCGTCATGACGCTCGCGCGCATCTACGCCCAGGCGCTCAGACTGTGGGCGAAGGGCACCCCCCGCTTCCCGCACCCCGGCCAGCGCTCAGAGCAGGCTTCTCCGCTGGAACGCAACATTCGAGCCGGGTGAGGTCCGATGTCCCTCGTCTGAGCCTCTCCGATTTCACCCGATCGGGATGACGACATCGGCGTCTCGTTAGGGTTGGCTCCGCGAGACCGATGGCAACCGGCAAGGACAAGCTGAGGAAGCTGCTCGACCAGTTCAAGGACGAGCCGCGCGGCGCCTGGCTGACGAAGGACGCGCCTCAGGAGTCGATTCCCGAGCACGCGATGGACCCGGTCGCCGCGATGCGCCTCGTCGAGCAGGAGCTGGCCGTCGAGGGGATCCCCGAACGGAACCTGGCGACCTTCGTCACCACCTGGATGGAGCCTGAGGCCCGACACGTCATCGACGAGAACCTGCACCGGAACTTCATCGATCACGCCGAGTACCCGATGACTGCGGAGATCGAGCAGCGCTGCATCAGGATGCTCGCCGAGCTCTTCAACGCCCCTGGGGAGACGACGGGGGCTCGAACGCAGGGATCCTCCGAGGCGATCATGCTCGGCGCGCTCTCGCTGAAGTGGAACTGGCGGAAGCGACGCGAGGCTGACGGCAAGGACACCGACAAGCCGAACCTCGTCTTCGGCGGCGACGTGCACGTGGTTTGGGAGAAGTTCTGCCGCTACTTCGACGTCGAGCCGCGAATCGTCCCCCTGCAGGCCGGCAAGTACACGATCGGCCCCGAGGACGTCGAGCCCCATCTGGACGAGAACACGATCGGGGTGGCGGCCGTGGTCGGGACCACCTTCACCGGCCATGCCGACGACGTCGTCGGGATCAACCAGCTGCTCCTCAACCACAAGAACGAGAAGGGCCTCGACATCCCCCTGCACATCGACGGAGCCAGTGGCGCCTTCGTCTGGCCCTTCCTCTACCCGGACTCGAAGTGGGACTTCCGCCTCGAGCAGGTTCGGTCGATCAACGCCTCCGGGCACAAGTTCGGCCTGGTCTACCCGGGGATCGGCTGGCTGATCTTCCGCGAGAAGTCGGACCTCGCGGAGGACCTCGTCTTCTACGAGAACTACCTCGGAAAGACCGACGCGACCTTCACGCTCAACTTCTCGACCGGGTCCTCGATGGTGCTGGCTCAGTACTACAACTTCATCCGCTTCGGCAAGGCGGGCTACCGGGTGATCATGGAGATCATGCAGGAGAACGCGCAGGCACTCGCCAAGGACCTCGAGGGCATTGGCCCGTTCCAGATCATCGGCGCGGGCGAGGAAACACTTCCACTGGTCGCGTTCAACCTCGCCGAGAAACAAGCCTACGACGAGTTCGACATCGCCTTCCAGCTCTCGGCTGAGCGCGGCTGGATGGTGCCCGCGTACACGATGCCGCCGGACGCCCATGACGTGAAGATGATGCGGGCGCTCGTCAAGGTCAACCTGAGCCGCTCACTGGTCGACCGTTTGGTGGAGGACATCGCGGACGCGCTCAAGACCCTGGAGGCGAAGGGTCCGGTCAGCGATTCCGAGCGGAAGCGCGTCAAGACCAGCGTCACCCACTGAGCACTCAGTCCGTCGTATCGGCCTGGCGGATCGCGCGAACGGCCAGAATAGTCCCGATGACGACTCCAGCGAGAATCGCGATGATGCCCACGACTGGCCCGATGAAGAAGAAGCAGACCAGGACAACCAGGAACCAGATCGCAAGACCCGCCGTCAGCTTGACGCCGATCAGGTCGGAGACATCGGCTCCCTGATCCAGCCCGCGCTCGTCCTCCTGTTGGGGGGAATCATTCGCCATGGGGGCACTTGTAGAAGGCCCGGCCGAGTTCGTCATCACTCAGAACGGGTGATGAGCGGATTCCGCTGAATCTCCAGGCGGCTGTCCATTTCCCCGTCCTCCGCTCGTCTCTGAGGCAAACCACCACCAAAGGAGGTAGCCATGAAGTACGTGCTTCTGATTCATCAGGGAACAACCCCGGTTCCGGGGACCGACGCCTGGAACGAGCTCTCCGAGGAGGAGCAGAAGGAAATGTTCGCGGGCTACGGCGCCGTCAACGAGACACCCGGCGTCACCCCGAACAACCTTCGTCTCGACTCGCCGGAGACTGCGACAACCGTGCGCGTCGCGGACGGCGAGACCCTGACGACCGACGGCCCGTTCGTCTCCGTCAAGGAGGCGCTCGGCGGATGGCTCACCTACGAGGCCGACGACCTCGATGCCGCCATTGAGCTCGCCTCGCGCATTCCCGCGGCCCGCTCGGGTGGCGCGATCGAGATCCGACCGGTGGCGAAGGAGTACTAGCCATCCTCGAACAGGCCTTCCGCGACGAGTGGGGGCGCGTTCTCGCCAACCTGATCGGCTTCCTCGGCGACTTCGAGCCGGCCGAGGAGGCTGCTCAGGAGGCGTTCGCGATTGCGGCGGAGCGGTGGCCGCGCGAGGGGACACCGGAGAACCCCAGGGCCTGGCTGATGACCACTGCCCGCAACAAGGCCATCGACCGGATCCGACGGGACCGCACCCTGGCCGAGAAGACCCGCCTGCTCGACGTTCCGGAGCCCGTGGAGGACGAGATGGATGAGACGACGATTCCCGACGAGAGGCTCGAGCTGCTCTTCACCTGCTGCCACCCGGCGCTGGCCCTTGACGGCCAGGTCGCGCTCACACTCCGGACGCTCGGCGGCCTGGCCACCGAAGAGATCGCCCGCGCCTTCCTCGTCCCGAAGGAGACGATGGCAAAGAGGCTGGTCCGCGCGAAGCACAAGATCGAGGCTGCCGGAATCCCGTTCCGCGTACCTCCTCCCCACCTCCTGCCCGACCGGCTCGCCGCCGTGCTGGCGGTGATCTATCTGATCTTCAACGAGGGCTACGGCGGACGCGGGGACCTCGCCGAGGAGGCGATCCGCATCGACCGGGCCCTCGTGGAGCTGATGCCGGACGAGCCCGAGGTGCATGGGCTGCTCGCCCTGATGCTCGCGAACGATGCCCGCAGCGATGCTCGGTTCGCGGACGGCGAGCTGGTCCTGCTCGCCGATCAGGACCGCTCGCTCTGGGACGACGAGGAGATCGTGCGGAGCCGGACGGCGCTCGACCGGGCGATGGCCCTCGGCGGACGCGGCCCCTACGTACTGCAGGCGGCGATCGCGCTTTTTCACACCGAGGAGGCGGTGGACTGGCCGCAGATCGCCTCTCTCTACGACGAGCTCGCCCGGCTGACCGGCTCGCCGGTCGTGGAGCTGAACAGGGCCGCCGCCGTCGCCGAGGCCGGCGACCCGGAGGCCGCGCTGTCGCTGGCTGACGGTCTCGACCTGGAGAGCTACCACTACCTGCACTCGACTCGCGGGGAATTGCTGCGGCGCCTGGACCGGGATGACGAAGCCCTGGCGGCCTACGAGCGGGCGCTCGAGCTCGTGCACTCGGACGCTGAGCAGCGCTTCCTAGAGCGGCGTGTGGCCGAGATCAAAGGCCGGTGACTGCGTCGAGCCGCTTCTTGGAGATCGCCTGCGTGAACTCCTTGAAGTCCTGATCGTTCTGATCAGCGTAGGCCTCGGCGAAGTCGCCGATGGCTCGGTCGAAGGCCTTTCCCTTGCCGAGGTACGCGGCGATCGCGATGCGGTCGCCCGAGCGCGCGTGGGCCCGGGCCAGGGTCCACCCGCAGAGCTTCCCGTAGAGGCCCATGGTCGTGGGGTTCATCCGCTCGATCTCCGCCGAGCCCTTGCCGTCCCAGAGCTGGCGCACGTAGAAGTCCCGCTGCTTGCCGTCCACTCCCTTCGCCGTGGTCCAACCCAAGAAGATGTCACTGGCTGCCTGCATCAGCCGCTGTCCCTCAACGACGCGCCTGCCCTGTTGCTTGAAGGGCCCCGCGCCGGTGAAGGGCTCGAGCACCGAGCTCTGGGCCTCCTTCGCCTGCAGGAACAGGGGGTCCTGCGAGTCAGGGCCGAGCAGCAGCAGGATCCAGGCACGGGTTCCGACGCTGCCCACTCCGACGACCTTGTGAGCGGCGTGCACGAAGCGATACCTCTCGACCAGCTGTCGTACGTCGCGATCGAGCGTTCGCACGTAGGCCGCGTAGACCTCGAGAAGGCGTTTCTCGATCGCCTTCGCGTCCACGCCCTCGAACACCTCCTCGATCGGGACGATTAGGGGCGGATCGCTGACGATGCGGACCTCCCCCCCATCCGCTTGGGTCAGCCTGGCGAAGGCCCGCATGCTGTTCTTGCTCTCCGCCTTGGCCCGCTGCTTCTCGGCCCGCTTGGCGGCCTTGCGGGAGACCTGCGACCGGTAGCGCTCGATCACTTCGATGTCCATGCGCTCATACCAGACCTCGAGCGTGCGCATTGGCGCCAACCTGCGCATCTCGCGCCGGTACTCGCCGGCCGCCTCGGCGACCACGGCGCGCCGCTCGGACTCGCTGAAGCCAAGGTTGCGTCCGCCAATCGCGAAGCTGGCGGCGAGTCGCTTGACGTCCCATTCGAACGGGCCCGGATGGGTCTCGTCGAAGTCGTTGATGTCGAAGATCAGTCGTCTGTCAGGCGCGGCGAAGACGCCGAAATTGGACAGATGCGCGTCCCCGCACAGCTGGGCCGTGAGGCCGGAATCCGGACCCGCGGCCAGGTCCGCCGCCATGATCGCTGCAGCCCCACGGTAGAAGGTGAACGCCGAGGCGGCCATTCGACCGTGGCGGATCGGCACCAGCCCCTGGACCCGGGTCTTGTCCTGATCCGTGAGGATCTCCACCGGATCCTTTCGATCCGAAGGCGCCTCCCAGCCTCCAAGCGCCGAGCGTGGCGTCCTGCGGCGGGCCGCCTTGCCCGCGGCCTCGCTCTCCCCCGGGGTCGGATGATCAGCCATGGGCCACACCTTCGAGAAGACCCCTCTTCCGGGCCCGCTCGACCGCCTCCGCCCGGGATGAGGCGTCCAGCTTGCGATAGATGGCCTGGGCCTGTGTCTTCACAGTGTTGGCGGAGACGAAGCTCTCATCGGCAATCTCGCGGAACGAGAGATGGCTGGGCAGGAAACGCAGTGTCCTGAGCTCCGCCGGAGTGAGCTCCGATCCGTCCTCACCCCTCGGCGCCGAGGCGACAACCGCTTCCGTCTCTGCAAGCCAGCGGCGGAGCGCCGGCGCATCCTCGATGCGCTCGGCGAACTCCGAGGCCTCGGCGAGCAGCTCGGTGGCCGCCGGGGAATCGTCCAGGAGAAGGCAGGCGCGGGCCAGGTAGATTCGCGCCTCGCCCTGGTACCAGTCAGGGAAACCATCGAGGCGCTTGAGCATCTTCTTGGCGCGGTTGCTGTCGGCCGCAGCCTCCTCGATGCGCCCCTCGTGCGCGCGGGTCAGCGCGGACGCGACGAAGAAGAACGCGAGAATCGGATACTCGCCGAGCTGGAACCGCTCCAGTTGCTCCCTGGCCTGGGCCACGACGCGGAGCGCGTCCTCCAGGTCGTCTCGTTCCAGATGGAGAAAGGTCAGCTGGACGAGGCAGAAGACCTGAGCTATCGGAGCGGTGGCCGACCCCTTGCGCGCTCCCTCCTCGAGCAGCTCACGGGCGCCCCCAGCGTCGTCCGCGAGATGCCGGCCGACGCCAGCGTAGAAGTACGACATCGCTCGCCAGGGACTCTCGGGGGGATGGAGCTCGCCCGCCCGGATCGCGTCGACTCCCATCTGCCCGATTCCATTTCCCGGCAGAGTCGCCCTCAGGATGAGCAGGTCGGCTTCGAGGTCTGAGTCATCCAGCGCCGCCTCGTCGAATGCCTCGCTCGCGACCGATGTCCAGTGCGCGGCCATGTCTCCCTCGCCAAGCGCCAGATAGAGGTGGGCTGTCGCGAGCGCGAGCTGAGCGGAGCGCGCGATCTTCCTGTCGCTGAAGCGGTCCAGCCACCGGCGCAGCTCCTGGCGGCGGCCCTCGGCGAGGTAGGGCGCGACCCGCGCCCAGATCAACTCGGCGGCACGCTTGTCATCCCCGGCGGCGGTCGCGTGATCGATCGCCTCCTCGAAGCGCTCATGCTCCGCGTACCAATCGCTGGCGCGGCGGTGGAGCTTGGATTCGAGCTCCGGCTCCCGGCGATGGAGCTCCGAGGCCAAGGTCTGCTTGAAGAGCGGGTGGTAGCGATAGGTGCCGTCGGCGTGATCCAGTGGCTCGAGTGGAAGCTTGGATCGAGCCAGCTCACGCAGAACCCTGCCGGACCCCGTCCGCTCGAGAACGTCGTCGCAGATCTTGCCGGCGAGGTCCTCGAGAATCGAGGTCCGCATCAGGAACCTGAGCCGCGCGACCGAAATGCCCGCCAGGAACTCGTCCCGCATGTAGTCGGCCACGAACCGGTCGTCGCCGCCGAAATGGGTCGCATCGACCGACACGTCCTCCCTGTCTCCGAGCGAGAGCCCCGCCAGGTAGAGCGCCGCCGGCCAGCCCTCCGTCCGCTCGTAGAGCGCCTCGATCTCCTCGGAGGTGAGGCGAAGACCGATCGCCTCGAGCAGCGCTTCGCTCTCGGCTCTGCTCATGGCCAGGTCACGCCGGGTGAGCTCGAAGACCTGGCGATGGGCGCGCATTCGGCCCAACGGTAGAGACACCTCACCCCGCGAGACGAGGACGATCTGGCCTTCGGGAGGGAGCGACGCAATCAGGTTGCCGAGCGCCGCCAGCGCACCCGTGGTGCGAAGCGCGTCGGCCTCATCGATCCCGACGACGAAGGGACGGCCTCGGGAGCTCACCGAGTCGAGCGTCCGCACGAGGTGATTCAGCAGGGGTGATGGGTGGTCGTCGCGCGAGTCCAGCGTCACCAAGGCAAATCGGCGCCCATCCTCCTCCGCCCACTGGGCCAAGAGGCTGCTCTTCGCGTAACCGGCCGGGGCTGTGATGAGCACCAGCGGGTAGCCGTTGGCCTCGCGCAGCCGGCTGACGAGATGCGGTCGGGGGATCAGCTCCAGCCGTGCCGGGAGGCCAGCACCCGGCGCGGTTCCGTCATGCGTGAGAGCGCTCACATCGCCTTCCCGGCTTGTCGAGGTCATTCCCCTATATCGCGATCCTCGGGAGGACGCACCCTACTCTCCGCGCGAGGGGTGGTATCCGGGAAAGCTCCTGATACCTCTCAGTAGTGACTACCCATGCACCCGGTGCCAGGGCATCATCCCGTTCGGGTGATGACCGCCGCTGCGGCGGATGATTGGATCACGACCGTGGTTGCCGGAATCCTCCGCGGATCGGGCCGGGTCGCCGGTGGCTGACGAGCCCGCCGGGCCGGACCCCGCCTCGACGCTGCGCAGCAAGTCGTTCCTCGCGGTGCTGGTTCTCGCGGCGATCGTGGGGGTGATCGCGTCGCTCGCGGCGTGGTGCTTCCTCGAGCTCATCTTCTACGTGCAGCAGTGGGTATTCACCGACATCCCGCACGATCTCGGCTATGACCACGGAGCGCCGCTCTGGTGGTACTTCCCCGTCCTTGCGATCGCCGGCGTGCTGACCGCGTTCGCGATCGTCCGGCTGCCGGGCAACGGAGGGCACGTCCCGGCCGAGGGCCTCAAGGCATCGCCCACCCAGCCAATCGACCTGCCCGGTGTGGTGCTGGCTGCCATCGCCTCGATCGGCCTCGGGCTGGTGGTCGGCCCCGAAGCACCCCTGATTGCGCTCGGCGGCGGCATCGGGTTCCTCATGGTCCGGGCGATCCGTCCGGATGCGCCCCCCGAGCTCGGCACGCTGCTCGCCACCTCATCCACCTTCGCCGCAGTCTCGTTCCTGTTCGGGTCCCCGATCATCGCGGCGGTGATCCTGATCGAAGCGGCCGGGCTCGGGGGATCGCGGATGCCGCTGGTTCTGATTCCGGGCCTGCTCGCCGCCGGGATCGGGTCGCTGGTCTCGATCGGATTGGGATCGCTGACGGGCCTCAGCACCGCCGATATCTCTCTCAGTCCGCTTCACCTCCCCGCCTTCGCGCGACCGGAGTTCGTCGACTTTCTCTGGACGATCGCGCTGGCCGCCGCGATCGCCGTGGTCACGTTCGCCATCTTTCGCCTCGCGCGAGAGGCGCAGCGCATCGCGACACCCAGGCCCTTCATCGTGCTTCCCATCGTCGGGCTGCTCGTGGCGGGGCTGGCAATCGCCTTCTCGCAGACGACTGACCACGGCGTCAACCAGGTTCTCTTCTCGGGTCAGAATGCGATCGGGCCGCTGGTGGAAAACCCGGGCTCCTGGTCCCTGTCAGCGCTCGCCCTGCTGATCGCCCTCAAGGGCCTCGCCTACGGCCTCTCCCTCGGCACCTTCCGTGGCGGCCCGACCTTCCCGGCCATGTTTCTGGGAGCTGCCGCCGGCGTGATGGCCGCTCAGCTGCCTGGCTTCGACCTGACCCCCGCAGTGGCGGTGGGTCTGGGAGCCGCCGTCGTCTCCGTGCTCCGGTTGCCGCTGTCAGCGGTCGTTCTGGCCACAGTGTTCACCGTCCACACCGGACTCGGCTCAGGGCCGCTGATCATTGTGGGAGTGGTGGTCGCCTACATGACCGTTCAGGCACTCGACGCGCGCTCGACTCCCCCGGAACCGGCGACCGGGAGCTGAGATGGACACGATCATCTTCTGGGCGTTCGCCGCGGCGTTCAACCCGACCCTCCTCGGAGCCACC
>DASUPK010000005.1:0-2578 GCA_036276255.1 Solirubrobacterales bacterium | reverse complement strand
GTCTCTCGCATGCGGATGATCTTCGCCGGGACGCCGCCCACGACGGCGTTCGCGGGCACGTCGCGGGTCACGACCGAGTTCGTGCCGACGATCGAGTTGTCTCCAACCCGCACCCCGCGGAGGAAGCAAGCCCCGTATCCGACCCAGACATTGGAGCCGACGACGCACTCGCGCATGTAGATGCCCTGCCGGCGGATCGGGCGGTCGACCTCGACGACGCCGTGGTCGAAGTCGATGAACATCGCGCGGTCGGCGATCACGCACTGCTCGCCGATCCGCACGTGCCTATACGAGGAGATCGTGCATTCCTGGCCGAAGACGGTCTTCGCGCCGATTTCGACGACGCCCTCGTGGCTGCGGATCTTCGTCCCGTCTCCGATCCAGCAGAAGCGCCCGAAACGGATCTCCGCTCCCTTGGCGATCTGTAATTGCAGCCCCCTGCCGAAAAAGACCGGGCCGTCTGTCTTCCAGCGCCACCCGGCGGGCGTCAGGAGCCGCCGCCACGCGTACCGCCAGAGCAGGCGGGCGTAGAGCAGGTTGAGCATGCCGTTACGGCGGTAGAACCGGAGCGCGCGGAACACGGGCGGCGATTCTAGGTTCCGCCCCCGTACCTAGACTGCGACGGGATGGCTCAGAAGACCGAAGAGAGCTTGGCGGAGCGCCTCGTGGCGGGGGACAAGCGAGCCCTGGCGCGCGCGATCACCCTGATCGAGAACGACGACCCGGCCGGATGGGAGCTCGTCCGTGAGGTCTTCCCGCGCACGGGGAAGGCGAGGATCGTCGGCCTCACCGGGCCGCCCGGGGTGGGGAAGAGCACCCTGATCGGCGCGTTGACCGCCGAGATGCGGAAGGCCGACCGCCAGGTCGCCGTGCTCTCGATCGACCCCTCGAGCCCCTTCACTCGCGGCGCGCTGCTTGGCGACCGCATCCGCCTCTCGGATCACTTCCTGGATCCCGGGGTCTTCATCCGCTCGATGGCGAGCCGCGGCGCGCTCGGCGGGCTCTCCGAGGCCACCCTGCAGGCCGCTCTGCTGATGGACGCGTCCGGCAAGGACGACGTCTTCATCGAGACCGTCGGCGTGGGTCAGGCCGAGATCGACATCGTCGACCACGGTGACACGATCGTCCTCGTCCTGATGCCGGGCTCCGGCGACTCAATCCAGGCCCTGAAGGCGGGCGTCATGGAGATCCCGGACATCATCGTCGTCAACAAGTCCGACCATCCGATGACGGACACGATGATCCGGGAGATCCGCGGGGTGCTCTCGCTCGGACCCGCCGCGTCGTGGCGGGTCCCCATCGTCAAGACCGAAGCCTCGAAGGGGGAGGGCGTCGCGGAGCTGGCGGAGAAGATCTCCGAGCACCGCGCGCACATCGAGGCCGAGGGCACCCTGGAGGAGAGAAGGGCGCGAAACCTTCGTAACGAGGTGCTGGAGCTGGCGGCATCCCGGATGCGGCGGCGCCTGGAGGAGACTGTCGCGGACGACCCGTCGGTTCGCGAGCTCCTCGATCGCGTCGTCAAACGGGAGATCGATCCGGCCAGCGCGGCCAAGGACCTACTGGACCGTGAGGATGACTGAGACCAACGCAAGATCGGCGGCCACAAACACCGCCGCCGGATCAACGGGCAAGCCCCCGCTGCCGACTCTGGAGGAGGCGCTGGCCTGGGAGGGCATGCAGATCGACGGCCTGGGCAACAAGACGCTCGGCCGAATCGCGGGCATCCACGTCGACGCCGAGGATGGCAATCCCCGCTGGGCGCTGATCCGGCTGGGGCCGCTGGCCGGCTGCACCGCGATCCCCTTCGAGCACGTCGCCGAGGGAGCGGGCCGCCTCTGGTCGGCCTACGACCGCGACTGGATCCGCGAGGCCCCCCGCTTTCGCCCGACCGAGTCACTCACCGCGCTGCAGGAGCTCGAGCTATGCGCGCACTGGGGGATCCGGGAGGAGCAGGGGAGGGCGGCCGAGGTCGCCGAGCGGGACGTCGACGAGATCACGGCGGTCCCGGCGGGCGACTAAGCGGCCACCAGGCCGCTCCACTTTGGAGCGGAGGCCGAAGGCCGTAGCGACTTATCTGGGGCGGCCGCTTGTGGCCGCGACCTGATGGCGAAGCCGTTCACACACCCAGCTGCCTAGCAATGACCATCTGCTGCACCTCGTCGGTGCCCTCGCCGATGGTGAGGATCTTGGCGTCGCGATAGAAGCGGCAGACGGGATACTCCTCGATGTAGCCGTAGCCGCCGTGGATCTGGACGGCCTCCTCGGTTGCCCGGACGGCGAGCCTGCCGGTGATCAGCTTCGCTTGGGCCGCGGTCAGCGTGAAGGACTGGCCGCGGTCCTTCTCGATGGCGGCGCGATAGACGAGCAGCCTGGCCGCCTCGATCTGGGCGGAGAGGTCGGCGATCTTCGCCTGGATCGCCTGGAACTTGCCGATCGGCTGACCGAAGGCCTGGCGCTCCTTGGAATATGAGATCGCCTCATCGAGCGCGCCCTGCGCCAAGCCGACGCCCATCGCCGCGACGCCGATCCGGCCGCCGTCGAGGATCGCGAGGAACTGCTTGAAGCCGGCGCCGCGCGG
>DASUPK010000004.1:0-8728 GCA_036276255.1 Solirubrobacterales bacterium | reverse complement strand
GCTCGGGCGCCGTGCAGGTCTCGGGCAGCCTCAAGGCCAAGCGCGGCAAGGGCAAGGTCAAGGTGACGATCACGGCTCTCAACCTGGGCGCCAACGGCGGCCCGGGCACCGTCTCCGCCAAGATCGGCAAGAAGAAGGTGCCCGCCTTCGGCAGCCTGACGGGCGGCTCCGTGGCCCGGGGCGGATGGGGGGCAAAGATCTCCAACATCAAAGCCACGATCGCCGGAAAGGGTGCTCAGGCGCTCAACCGGGCTTTCTCGCCCCGCAAGCGCGCGGGCAAATCCTCAGGCGGTCGGGTGAAGGCCGGTCAGTCCCTGGGAACGGTGGTTTCGGTCACAACCGACCCGCTGTCGGTGGAGGTCGTGCCGGGGACGGGAACGATGACCCTCCACACCAACCTGCTCGGCGCGTTCGCCTCGAAGCTTCCGCAGCACTGTGTCCTGGCTCTGACCGGAGTCACGCCGATCGCCCCGGCCACCCAGTCCCTTGCGGACTTCACCTTCCCGATCACCGGAGGCAGCGCGGCACCGGACTTCAGCGCCGGCGAGCTGCTCACCGGCGGGGGTCAGAGGATCACTAAGACCGGCGGGCTCGGCACGCCCATGAGTGCCTGCGCCAGCGCCGACCCTCCGATCGGCTCGCACCTCGACAGCACCAACCCGGGCATGGACTTCGCGCAGAACTTCCTGCTTTCGACCGCGGCGCTTCCCAACGGCACCGTCCTTCGTGCCCCGCTCGCCAGCGTCGACTTCTCCACCGGCACTCGGTCAGTTGATCCGAACACCAGGTCCCTGACTGTCACGGGGGCCACCGTCAGCCTCCAGGCGCTCGCCGCGCTCACCCTCAATACCGTCTTCCCGACCGAGTCCGGGAACGCCAGCGACGACTTCGCCTCGGGTGATGCGATTGGCACGCTCGACATCTCGGGTGCCAAGCTGCGCTAGCGGAGGGGGAGGGATTCGAACCCCCGGACCGGGAAGACCCGGTCAACAGCTTTCAAGGCTGCCGCAATCAACCAGACTCTGCCACCCCTCCGGGTGATGGAGAGGCTAGAGCCGCAGCTGGGGACTAGTTGTCCTCGGGCGTGCAGACGATGACGGGAATCCGCCGGTCGCCGGCCCGCTCCTGGTAGCGCGCGAAGCCGGGATAGAACTCCGTGGCGAGCTCCCAGAGCCGCTGGCGCTCCGCTCCCTCCGCCTCCTTCGCCCGGTAGTCGCCGCCACCGCCCTTGGTCCAGAGCTCGACCTCGGGGTTGGCGGTGAGATTGAAGTACCAGGCCGGGTGATCCCGGTGCCCTCCTCGCGACGCGATCAGGATCACGTCATCGCCGTCGGTGAAATAGGCGAGCGGCGTCGAGCGCTGCTTGCCGCTCTTCGCCCCGTGGTGGGTGAGCAGCACCGTCGGGGCGTTGAGCGTGGTCTTCACACGACCGCCGGTGGCGCGCATCAGATACGGGTCGATCTTGTTCCCGACGTTGACCAGGAACCAGGTGACGGGCCGCTGGCGCGCCGCCCAGTTGAGGGAGCTCATCCAGAGGCTCTTCGGCTCATTCGGGTCGTACGCGGGAACGCGCCCCATGCCGCGCATCCTTCCAGGTCTGCCGATGCGGCTTCGCCATCAGATCGCGGCCACGAGCGGCCGCTATGAGATGAGCTCGCCGAGCCGGGCCGAGCGGAGCACCTCGCCGAGGGCCTCGGGCGGCTGCGGCCGTGCGAAGTAGTAGCCCTGGCCGCGATCGCAGTGGAGGGCCTGAACTTCGCGGAGTTGTTCCTCTCGCTCGAGCCCCTCGGCCGTCGCGGTCAGGCCAAGCCCATGCGCCAGGCCGACGATCGCCGCGACCCCCGCGGAATCCTCGCGCGCACGCCCGAGGCCGGCGATGAAGGACGCGTCGATCTTGATGGCGTTCAGGCGAGGTAGGTGCTTGAGGCTCCCGAAGGACGAGATGGCGATGCCGAAGTCGTCGATCAGCAGTCGGACCCCCAGCGCCTCGAGGTCCGGGATGGCGCCGAGCGCCGTCGCCCGGCGGTCCATCACGGCCCGTTCGGCGATCTCCAGGCAGAGGGAGCTGGCCGGCACCCGTGCGTCGGCGATCGCCTGCGAGATCTTGCCGCTCAGGCCGGGGTCCGCCAGCCGGCGATCGCTGATGTTGACCGACACGGTGAAGTGCTCGGAGTCCGGCAGATCCTCTCGCCAGCGTGCGGCCTGGAGACAGGCTTCGCGCATGACCATGTCGTCGATCTCCGCGATCAGGTCGGACGCTTCGGCGACGAAGAGGAACTGCGCCGGCTCGAGCAGCCCGCGATCTGGGTGCTGCCAGCGCACGAGCGCCTCAGCGCCGGTGATCTCCCCGCTCCTCAGGTCGACCTCGGGCTGGTAGTGGACGACCAGCTGTCCGTTGGCGATCGCCGCCTGGAGATCCAGCTCGAGCGCGGTCCGGTCGGTCTCGCCCGTCCGCATCCAGGTCTCGAACAGCGCGTAGCGTGACTTCCCCGCCGCCTTGGCCCGGTACATGGCCAGGTCCGCCTCCCCGAGCATCTCGTCGGGCTCCGCGAGCGGGCCCTCGGCCGAGTAGAGGGAGATCCCGATGCTGGCGGCCTGGGTGATCGTCGTGCCCTGCACATCGATCGGCTTGCCCACCGCGTCGATCACCCGGTCGGCGATCGCTCGCACCTCGCGCTCGCCCACCTCCTCGCAGAGCAGCGCGAACTCGTCGCCGCCCAGGCGTGCCAGCGTGTCGCCGACCCGCATCAGCCGCTCGAGCCGGCGGGCGACCTCGATCAGGACCTGGTCCCCGGCGGCGTGGCCGAGCGTATCGTTGACGAGCTTGAAGCCGTCGAGGTCGAGATAGACGATCGCGTAGCCCGTCGTGCTGCGTCGGTTGGCGGACATGCGGACGCGATCGGCGAACAGGGTCCTGTTGGGCAGCCCGGTGAGCGAGTCGTGCAGCGCCTGGCGGGTGAGGCGCTTCTCGGACTCCTTGCGGTCGGAGATGTCCTCGATCTGGCTGATCAGGCAGCTGAGCGTGCCGTCGCCGACGTAGACGGGCGAGACGTTCAGGGAGATCCAGACCGCATGTCCCTCGGCATGTACGTAGCGCTTCTCGGTCCGGTACCCGTAGCGCTCCCCGTCGATCAGGTCCCGGAGGGCGTCGAGATCCGTGTCCACGTCGTCCTGGTGGGTGATCTCGCCGAAGGTCCTGCCGAGCAGCTCGTGCTCCGGATACCCGGTGATCTCGCGCAGGGCGCGGTTAACCCGCAGGAACCGGCCGTCGAGCGAGACCAGGGCCATCCCTACCTGGCTGTCGTCGAATGCATTCCGGAAGAGCTCCTCCGCCTCGCCGAGTTCCGTGCTGGTGCGTCGCAGCGCCCGGACGAGCTCATGGACTGCGGGCCCCACGGTCGCGGCGAGCACCACGGCGACGATCGTGCGCTCGACCTGGTCGCTGTCGTATCCCCCATGGAGGGCCATCGGAAGCAGCAGGGTCACGCCCATGGCCGCGATCGAGAGCGCCAACTGGCGGCCCGTCCCGTAGATCGCGAACCAGATGATCGGGATCGAGAGCAGCGGGTCGAAGACGGTTGGCGTATCGCCGGTTGCGTCGCGGAGCAGGGCGAGGATGACGAAGTAGGCGAGCGGGGGGATCGCCTGCGGCCAGGCGGGGAGGCGTTCCCAGGGCACGAGCAGCACGGCGCCGATGATGAGGGGGGCCATGGCCGCCGCGATCGCGACCCGCGGATCGGCGAAGGACAGGCCGACAACGGGGACGAGCGCGAACGGAAGGACCCCCGCCGCGACGAACGGCGCGATCCGCCAGGCGACGTGCGCGCCGTCGAAGAAGCGACCCGGCTCGACGTCGAGACCGATCGCCCGAGGCCAGCCCCGATCGCCCTGATAGCGCGCAGCGGCGATTCGTCGGTGGCCCATGCTCCGTCCTCTCTAGAAGTCCCCTCCGAGCCCCAATCAGGAAGCGATCGGGATTCTTCCCCCTGGGAGCGACCGAAGGTAGAACCCGTCGGCCAGCCGAGAAAGGCCTCTATTCGGTACCGAACGTCATTTGGACACTCGTACTAGCCGCCACCAGGCCCCCGTGAAGCCGGATCAGAGAAACGATTTCCCCTCGCCGCGGTACGTCGCCACCTCGTCGCGGATGGTGGTCCCGGTGATCAGCAGGAGGCGGTCGAAGCGCTCGCAGAGATCGCCGGCGCGGAGATCCCGGTAGTAGACGCTGTCGCCGATGCCGAGCCGGTCCGGCCGCGACTGCGGCAGCGCCTGCCGAGCCCCTTCCGGTACACCCTCGACGCCGGACGAGCGAGTCACGGGCAGCGCGAACATGGCGGCCGGGCGCGGCCGGAAGGAGCGGTAGTGGTCGAGCCGCACCGGCGCCTGGAAGCCCGACCCGGCGCCGATCTCGGTGACCGACCATTCCGATGCGGTCCTCTCGATCGAGCCGGTGCCGCCCCCGTTGACGAACTCCAGCTGGGCGACCTCGGAGAGCGCCGTCACGATCTCCGCCCGCCGCTCCGCCACATCCCTGCCGGAGGCGGACTGCATGCGCCTGACGAGCAGGTTGGTGATCGCCTTGCCGGGCACGTTGTCGCCGATGCCGGCGATCTGCGCCTCGTAGGCCCTCACGCCGACCAGCCTGACCCGGTCGCGGCGGTCGATCTCCTGCGCCAGGGCCACCGCGTCATCGGCCGTCCGGATCGTTGAGTGCCTCGGGCCGATCTTGACGACCCCACCGAGCGGCCACCAGGAGAGGTCGATGTCGAGCGCCACCCGGATCGGCGCCACGAAGGAGGCGGCGGCCTCCTCGATCAGGTCGAGGTGCTCGGTGCTGTCCACCATTACCACGGGCGCTTCCTCCGGGTCCTCGGAGGTGATCCGCGCGAGCCTCGTCAGGCTGGCGCGGTCTGCCGTGGGCCGGGAGACGATGAGGTCCCTCAGGCCGCGCTCCCAGAGCCAGAGGGTCTCAGGGAGGGAGTGGGTCAACGCGCCCTGGAAGCCGGGATCGAGGTCGAGCAGGCGCTGGAGCACCGGGCGCGAGCGGATCGAGCGGCTGACGATGCGGATCGGCTTGCCGCGGGAGCGGCGAAGCATGTCGGCGGCGTTGGCCCAGACCGCGTCCAGGTCCAGGAAGGCGAATGGCGCCTGCCTGCCGCCGAAGACGGCCTCAAAGCGCTCGTATGCCTCCATCGGCGTCGGCAGGGTGAGGGGCGTCGGCGTGTCGATCGCCGATACCGGCCGGGTCTCCTCGTCGAAGGGTGGCGGCGTGGGCGTGGGCTTCTCTTGCGTGGTCGGCATTCCGATCCAGCCTACAATCGTGCCGCGTGGTCGCCTCGGCGACCGTCGCCCCCGGAGAGGTGGCCGAGCGGCTGAAGGCACTCGCCTGCTAAGCGAGTAGGGGGCTAATAGCTCTCTCGAGGGTTCGAATCCCTCCCTCTCCGCTCTATGAGGTCCCTTGGCTGGGTTGGGGCAGGTGCGGTGATGATTGCCGTGCTCGCCTTTCTGATCATTGATAGCGCCACAGACGGGACCGGGTCAGCCGACCCGGCGGTCGTGACGGCGCCCGCCCCGACCGGTATCTCGGCTGTTGATGCGCTCCGGTCGAGTGTTCCCCTTCCCGATGTCCATGTGAATCCGCCGCCCAGGAAGCGGAACGGCCCGCGCTTCGCGCTTGCCACGGTCGTGGCGGGCCACAGGATCGCCCTTCATGCATCGCCGGGGGGGAGGGTGTTGAAGCAGGTCGGCGATCGCACCGAGTTCGGCTCGATACGGGTCTACTGGATCGAGCAGGTCAAGGGCCCCTGGTTCGGCGTCCCGACGCCGGATCTGCCCAACAACCAGCTTGCCTGGATCAGGGACGACCGGCTTGCCCTGGATGTCACCCAGACGCGGTTCTGGATCAGCGCCGACATTTCGCGGCGCCAGATCCAGCTGCACTACGGGAACCGGATCCTCGAGCGCATGCCGGTGACCGTCGGCTCCAACACCACGCCCACTCCGCTAGGCAACTACTCGGTCACCGATGGCCTGGTCGGCCGGGGTCTCGGGCCATGGTACGGCTGCTGCGTTCTCGCCCTCTCGGGTCATCAGAACAATCTGCCGCCGGGCTGGATCGGGGGAAATCGCATCGCGATCCACGGGACGCCCGGATCCATCGGCGGCGCCGACTCACACGGCTGTCTGCGCGCCTCCGACCCCGACATGATCGCCCTGTTCGCCCGCGTCCCTCTCGGCGTCCCGGTGTTCATCCGCGCCTAGAGGACCGTCTGGAGCGGAAGCCCTTCCGGCCCGCGGCGGGCTTCTTCCTCACCGCCCACTTCCTCTTCGGTGCCGGTTTTCGGGTCCTGGCCTTCGGCTTCGCCCGCGGCACCGGCTGCTCGCGGAGTGCCTCCTTCAAGGCCGCCGCGAGGTCGTCCAGATCCGCGACGACGTCGCGGTCCCCGGCCAGGCCGAAGAAGATGCGGCCGTCGTAGCTGATCATCCCGATCGAGAGTGCGTGGTTCTGGGGCGAGAGCGGGACGAAGGGGTAGATCTCCTTGATCGGGCGGCCGAGCAGGTAGAGGGGCCGCTGGGGGCCCGGGACGTTGGAGACGACCAGGTTGAAGACGAGGGGCCGTGCCATTCCCCGCGCAAGGAGCCGGTTGATGGTGGGAGGCGCCCAGCCGGTCGCCTCGATCAGCAGCGAGGCGGCGCGGGCGTTGTCCGACTCCTTCAGGCGCCGCGTCTCGTCACGAAGCTGCTCCAGGCGCCGGCGCGGATCGGGCTCGGCCAGCGGCAGGCGGACCATGATCGTCGAGATCCGGTTGCCGAGCTCGCCCTTCTCATCCGGGCGGCGGATGCTGACCGGCACCAGCGCGACGAGGTAGTCGGGGGCCTTGTCTCCGCGTCCCTCGAAGTAGCGCCGCAGGGCGCCGGCCGCCACCGACAGCAGCACGTCGTTGACCGTGGACCCCTCGGCGATGTCACGGGCCCGCTTGAGGCGGTCGAGGTCGGTCCGCGCCCAGGCGATCCGCCGGTCGCGACCGATCTTCACGTTGAGCGGGCTGCGGGGAACCCTTGGGCCTCCCGACGCGAGACCGGTGAATGCCTCCGCCGTGCGCAGCACGCGAGCCGCGGTTTGCCCCGGCGTGGTCACCGCGGTGCGCGCCGCGCGGCTGGCGGCGCGCAGCGGCTTGCGCACCCGCTCGGAGGCGGCCTGGCTGAGCAGCATCGTGGGACTTGGCTCGTCGGGGTCCCAGGGCTTCTCCTGCGTCTTGATGCGGGTGCCGCGCTTGCTCGTGTCGAGCAGGATCGTGCCGACGTCGACCGCCGCCACCCCGTCGACCAGGGCGTGGTGGGTCTTCGAGATGTAGGCGTGCCGCCCACTCATGCCCTCCACTAGGTAGAGCTGCCAGAGCGGACGCTCCATGTCGAGCGGCTCCGACATGACCCGACCGACGATGTCCCGGAGCTGGTCGAGGCGGCCCGGCCGCGGCACCGACACGTGGCGGACGTGGCGACGGACGTCGAACTGGGGGTCGTCGCCCCAGACCGGGTTCTCGATGCCGAGCGGGATCTTCACGATCCGCTGGCGGAAGCGCGGGACGAGGAGCAGCCGTTTCTCGACGTGCGCGGCCAGCTGGTCGTAGGTCGGCGCTGCCCCTTCGACGATGATCGTCGCCCCGACGTGGACGTGGATCGCTCCGCGCTCCGCGTTCAGGTTCGACATGTCCGATCCGGAGAGTCGCTGTGGAGCCCTGGCCGCCAAGCGGGGCAGACTAGCGAGGGGACTTCGCGCGGCCCAGAAGCGCGAGCGGGATCATCGCCATCGCCGTGGCGGCCAGGACCATGCCGAGCCGCACCTCGCCGTTCACAGCCGGTGTCTGCGCTGGACGTGATCGGCGGTCAGGTCGGCGGGAGCCGGGGCGCCCAGGAGCGCGAGCGCGAGGCGCAGCTCATCGGCGAGCATCTCGAGGGCGCGCCGCGCGCCCGCCTCGCCGTTCCAGGCGAGGCCCCAGAGCGCCGGGCGCCCGACGAGCACCGCCTGGGCGCCGAGCGCGAGGGCGACTGCGATGTCCGTGCCGCGCCGGATGCCCCCGTCGACCAGCACCGGGATCCGCCCCGCGACCGCCTCGACGACCTCGGGCAGCGCGTCGATGGTCGCCGGCGCGTTGTCGAGCTGGCGGCCGCCGTGATTCGAGACCACGACGCCGGCGGCGCCGTGCTCGACCGCGAGCGCTGCGTCCTCCCCCGTGATCAGGCCCTTGACCAGGATCGGCAGATCGAACTCGCCGCAGAGCTGCTCGAGGTCGTTCCAGGTGATCGAGGGGTCGACGAGGGCGAAGACCTCGGCGGGGGTGAGGCTGCGATGTCCGGCCGCCGCCTCGATCGCCGGTGCCCGGATCTCCGCCGGAACCTGGAAGCCGGTGCGGAAGTCCCGCTCGCGGCGACCGGCGTAGGGCGCGTCGACCGTCAGCAGCAGCGCCTGGTACCCGGCCTCGGACGCCTCCTCGACCATCGATCGGGTCACCCCGCGGTCGCGGAAGCAATAGACCTGCATCCAGCGCCTGCCCGCGGGCGCCGCCTCGGCCACCTCGGCCGAACGGGTGCTGGTCAGGCTGGAGAGGCACATCACCGTGCCGGCGTCATGAGCCGCGCGCGCCATCCCGGCCTCGCCGTCGGGATGGGCGAGGAGCTGGAAGGCGACCGGCGCGACCAGGAACGGGACGTCGAGCTCCGTCCCGAG
>DASUPK010000003.1:0-2634 GCA_036276255.1 Solirubrobacterales bacterium | reverse complement strand
TCGCGATGGACGGGTCTTGCTGGACAGTGAACGAAGCCGCGGTCAGTGTCCCGCCGTTGGAGCTGCTGCTGTCGTTGTTGCTGCTGCCGCAGCCCGCGGCCACCGTGACGGCGGCGAAAGCGACCACTGCGATCAGCGCGGTAAGTCGGGATCTCATGTCTTCTCCTCCCCCTGGGGGGGCATCGGGTACGTCCCGCACCCTACTGTGCCTAACTACTTCACTTTCTGAAGTATGCTGTCGCCTTAGATGAGCACCGAGCCGCTTCTCAATCGTCCGTGCGGCGGACACTTCGAGAATGTTCTCGAGGCGATCGGCAATACGCCGCTGGTCGAGTTGCCGCGCCTGACGCCCAAGCCGGGCGTCCGCCTCTGGGCCAAGCTCGAGGGCCGCAACCCGACCGGGTCCGTCAAGGACCGTGTCGCCAAGTTCATGATCGAGGACGCGGAGGAGCGCGGCGCGATCGAGCCGGGTCACACCCTGCTCGAGCCCACCTCCGGCAACACCGGGATCTCGCTGGCGATGATCTGCCGCCGCAAGGGCTACCCGCTCAAGGTGGTCATGCCGGACAACGTCACCGGGGAGCGCACCCAGCTGCTGCATATGTACGGCGCCGAGATCGTCTACTCCGAGGGCGCCAAGGGATCGAACGGCGCCGTCGAGCTCGCACTCGAGATGGCGGAGGCCGACGCCTCGTACTACATGCCCTACCAGTACGGCAACGAGGCGAACCCGCGGGCCCACTACGAGGGCACCGCGAAGGAGATCCTCGACGAGCTCGACGACGTCACCGCATTCGTCGGCGGGCTCGGGACCGGCGGCACCCTGATGGGCAACGGCCGCCGCCTCAAGGAGCACAACCCCGAGACCAAGATCGTCGCCGCGGAGCCGATGCAGGGGGAGCTGGTCCAGGGCCTCCGGTCGCTCGACGACGGCTTCATCCCGCCGATCATCGATCTCAGCCTGCTGGACCGGAAGATCATGGTGTCGAACATGGACGCGATCATCTGGACCCGCAAGCTGCTGCACGAGGAGGGGATGTTCGCCGGGGTGTCCTCAGGCGCCATCGCCTACGTCGCGAACCGGATCGCGAACGAGCTCGACGAGGGGAACGTTGTCTTCCTGGTTCCCGACGACGGCTGGAAGTACCTCTCGAGCGGCGTCTACACGAAGCCCATCGAGGAGCTCAAGGACATCGACTCCACCGTCTGGTGGTAGCCGACCCCGAAGCGCTGAAGCGCGTCGTCACGCGCGTCAAGAAGCTCGCCAAGGACTTCGAGCCTCCGACCTTCGACCACGTCCCGCATCCCGACGCCGCACTGTTCCTCTCGGCGATCGACCACCAGACCGGCTACACGGAGCCTCACATGGTGGACGGCGAGGGCCCGTACGAGGGCAGCGACCTGCTCTGGGCCCTGGGCCTGCGCGCCGAGCGGCGGGCGCCCGGCGCCCTCACAGCGCGCTCGCTGATTGGCGTCCCGGCGGAGGCGATCGCCGCGGTCTTCCGCGCCGGCCAGGACAACCTGCACGACCCTGAGCGGCGGGCCAGGCTCTGGGACGACCTCGCCAAAGGGATGCTGAAGAACTACGCGGGCCAGTCCGAGCAGCTGATCGAGGCCTCGGGCGGCAAGTTGGCGGGACAGGGCGGGGCACTGGTCCGTCTCAGCGAGTTCGATGCCTTCGCCGACCCGCTGCGCAAGAAGGCGTTCCTCGTCTGCAAGATCTGGGAGCGCCGCGGCTGGTTCGAGGTCACCGACCCGGAGAGCTGGGAGGTCTCTGCGGACAACGTGCTGATGCGGCTCGCGCTGCGCTCGGGTCTGGTCCCCGAGGGCGATGTCGACGAGGTCCGCGAGGCGACCCGGGAAGCGTTCAAGCAGGTGGCCGACCAGGCGAAGATCTCCCCGCCCGTGCTCGACGACCTGCTCTGGCTGAAGGGCCGCAAGGACCCCGACCTGCTCGGCAACGAGGCGGGCGACCTGACCGAGCCGCCGCGCCGCGAGGGCGTGGTCTTCTACTGATGCGAATCCCGAAGGAGATCTACGACGAGCTGCTCGCACACGCCCGGGACGACGCCCCGAACGAGTGCTGCGGCCTGGTCGGGGGAAACGACGGAGTGGCGAAGTCCGTCTACCGCGCGCGCAACGCCGAGGCCAGCCCGCTTCGTTACAACCTCGATCCGCAGGACCAGTTCCGGATCATGAGCGAGATGGATGAGCGGGGGGAGGAGCTCTCCGCCATCTACCACTCGCACACGGCGAGCCCGGCCTATCCCTCCCAGACGGACATCAACCTGGCCTCCTATCCGGACGCGCTCTATCTGATCGTCTCGCTGGCGGAGGGGGAGGAGCCACTCCGCGGCTATCGGATCGAGGACGGGAAGGTCAACGAGGTCGAGCTCCAGGTGGAGTGAGCGAGACCCTCGTCTGCCCCCGCTGCGCTGAGCCTCATCCGATCAGCGAGCGCTTCTGCCGCAACTGCGGGATGCCGCTCGTCTACGCCGGATCCCGGGAGGAGGAGCCGGCCACGGACGTCCACGAGCGGGCGCGCAAGGTGCGCCCGCAGTTCGCGCGCGGCGACCTCGTTCGCGTCACGGGCGCCCGGAACATGGCCGACGGCGAGCTGATCCAGTCGATCCT
>DASUPK010000002.1:0-21995 GCA_036276255.1 Solirubrobacterales bacterium | reverse complement strand
GCCGGAGAGGCCGGTGGGATCACCCAGCACATCGGCGCGTACCAGGTCAATCACGACGGCAAGAAACTCACCTTCCTCGACACGCCTGGCCATGAGGCCTTCACCGCCATGCGCGCCCGCGGCGCCAGCGTCACCGACGTCGCGGTGATCGTCGTCGCCGCCGACGACGGCGTCATGCCGCAGACCGTGGAGGCCATCGACCACGCCCGCGCCGCCGGAGTCCCGATCCTGGTCGCGGTCAACAAGGTCGACAAGGAGGGCGCGGATCCGAACCGCGTCCGCACCGAGCTTGCTCAGCACGAGCTGAATCCCGAGGAGTGGGGCGGGGACACCGTCTACGCCGACGTCTCGGCGAAGACGAAGGACGGCCTCGACAACCTGCTCGAGATGATCACCCTGGTCACGGACCTCGAGGAGCTGGGGGCCAACCCCGACGCTCTCGCCTCCGGAACGGTGGTGGAGGCAGAGCTCGATCCTGGCCGTGGCCCCGTCACCGGCGTCCTGATTCAGCGCGGCACCCTGCGCGTCGGCGACGCGGTGGTCGCCGGGCCGGTCTGGGGCAAGGTTCGCGCGATGCTCGACGACAAGGGCGAGCGGGTCGAGGAGGCCACTCCCGGGACTCCTGTGGAGGTCCTCGGCTTCGACGGAGTCAGCGAAGCCGGCGAGCACGTTCAGGCGGTCGAGAACGAGCGCAAGGCGCGCTCCCTCGCCCAGGAGCGCGAGACCCGCCTCAAGACCGAGCAGCTCGCACGGCGCCAGGCCCGCAAGGTCACCCTGGAGGAGGTCTTCCAGCGCGCCAGCGAGGGCCAGCTCAAGGAACTCAACATCGTTCTCAAGGCAGACGTGTCCGGGTCGCTCGAGGCGCTCCAGGACGAGATCGCGAAGCTCCCGCAGGAGCAGGTCCCGGTCAACGTGATCCACGCCCAGACGGGCGGAATCAACGAGTCGGACGTGATGCTGGCCGCCGCCTCCGATGCGGTGATCATCGGCTTCAACGTTCGGCCGCTGGCGGACGCCCGCCGCGCCGCCGAGCAGGAGGGGATCGACATCCGCACCTACACCGTGATCTACAAGGTCACTGAGGAGCTCCGCGCTGCGATGGAGGGAATGCTGGAGCCGGAGGAGGTCGAGGAGGAGGTGGGCCAGGCCGAGGTCAAGCAGACCTTCAAGGCTTCTCGCGTCGGCACGATCGCCGGCTGCCTCGTCACCGACGGCAAGGTCACCCGCGGCGCGAACGTCCGCCTGGTCCGCGACGGCACCATCGTCTGGACCGGCAGGGTCGGCTCGCTGCGTCGTTTCAAGGACGATGTCGCGGAAGTCGAGGAGGGTCAGGAGTGCGGCATCGTGCTCGAGGGCTACGCCGACATCAAGGAGGGCGACGTCCTCGAGTTCTTCGAGACCAAGCAGGTGGAGAAGACACTCGAGTCCTGAGCCCGTCCCCGCGCTAGCGTGGGAACGTGACCGCGTTCGTCTGCCTGGTCGAGATTCACCTGCATTTCGGAGAGGTTCAGGACCTGAAGGGGAAGCGCAAGCTCCTGGGGTCGCTGAAGGACGGGATCCGCCGGCGCTTCGGCGCTTCGGTCGCGGAGATCGAGGGGCACGACAAATGGCAGCGCTCGACGCTGCTCTGTGCGCTGGTCGGCGACGGTGAGGTATCCGACCGCGCCGATGGGTTGATCCGCTTCGTCGAGAGTCGCTGCCCGGACGGCTGCTCCTTCGAGCGTGACCTCCTCAGCCTGCGCGACATCCGCGACTAGCGCGCGAGCCCCCGTGTCGTTGTGTCCTTACGTCGGCTGTTATCGTCGCCGGTCGATGGGGACCGCCCGGATGCGGCGCGTCAATGAGGCGATTCGCGAGATCCTCGCCGACGCGATAGCGACTGAGTTGAAGGACCCGAGAATCGGATTCGTGACTGTGACCGACGTGGACACCTCTCCCGACCTGCGCGCTGCACGCGTCTACGTCAGCGTGCTCGGTTCCGAGGAGGAACGACGGGACTCGCTCGCGGGACTGCGCTCCTCTCATGGAGTCCTCCAATCGAAGATTGCGAACGGTATGCGGATGAAGCGCACGCCGACGCTGACCTTCGAATACGACGAGACGGTGGAACGCGGTGATCGCATCACGCGGCTCCTCGAGGACGAATGACGGGGCCGACCGAAGTCTTGACCCGCGACCTCGACCTCGTCGCAGAGGAAATCCGCGCGGGTGAGCGGTTCCTGCTGACGACGCACGAGAACCCGGACGGCGACGCGCTCGGGTCGCTGCTCGCGACCCACCGGATCCTGGAGGCGCTCGGCAAGGACTCGGTGATGTTCCTCGCGGCGAAGGAGTTCCCGCTACCGGTCGAGTACCGGTTCCTGCCGCTCGAGGAGGTCTTCCACGAGCCGCCGGCCGACATCAGCGACCGGGTGGTGATCTTCCTGGACTGCGGGAACATCGACCGGATGCCCGTCGATTTCCTGCAGAACGGGGACAACAGGGTGATCAACATCGATCATCACCACGACAACACGCGCTTCGGCACGGTCAACCTGATCGACGTCGACGCCTCGTGCACCGCCGAGATCATCTTCGACCTGGCTGGACTGCTCGGGGTAGAGCTGACTCGGGAGATGGCCAACGCTCTCTACGTCGCCCTCGTCACCGACACGGGCCAATTCATGTACGAGAACACCGACGCGCGCTCGCACCGGATGGCCGCGGACTTGATCGAGACCGGGGTGCAGGTCAACGACGTCTATCGGCGCCTCTACGAGCACGCGCCGATCGAGAAGCTCAAGCTGCTCGCGCATGCCCTCGAGAAGATCGAGCTGCTCGACGACGGCCGTCTCGCCGTCACGTACATCTCCAGCGAGGACTACGCCGCCACGGGCGCCGGCGAGGCCCTCACCGAGGGCATCATCGACCACCTCCGCACGATCGACGGCACCGCCGCCGCCGCTGTCGTACGGGATCAGGGCGAGGGAGGCCGCGCTGCCCGCAAGGTGAGCATGCGCTCCACGGACGGCAGCGTCGACGTCTCCGCGATCGCTCGAGTCCACGGCGGGGGCGGGCACCGTCGGGCGGCCGGCTTCGGGACCGACCTGCCGTATGAGCAGATCGTTGAGTTCCTGATCGGCGAGATCAACTCGCAGCTCGAGACCTAGCCGAGCCGTGGCCGGAGGGGAGCCGACCCCCGCCGGGGGGCTGCTGGTCGACAAGCCGGCCGGCGTCACCTCCCACGACGTGGTGGCGCAGATCCGGCGCGAGCGCACCGGCAAGGTCGGCCACGCGGGCACGCTTGATCCCTTCGCGACCGGGCTGCTCGTCGTCCTGCTCGGTCGGGCCACCCGCTTGCAGCGCTTCCTGCTCGAGCTCCCCAAGACCTACGTGGCGACGGCTCGCCTGGGCTGGCACTCATCGACCGGGGATCCGGACGGCGAGCTCGAGGAGACGGACCGGATTCCCGAGCGGCTCGAGCTCCCGACCGGGGAGATCGAGCAGCAGGTACCCATGACCTCGGCGGTCAAGGTCGACGGAGAGCGGCTCTACGAGAAGGCCCACCGCGGCGAGTCGGTGGAGACGCCGAGCCGGAGGGTCGTGGTGCACCGCGCCGAGCTGCTCGAGAGCGACGGGGAGCGCGCCACCTTCGAGATCGAGTGCTCCTCGGGCACCTACATCCGGACGCTGATCGAGACGCTCGAGGACGCCTACTGCGAATCGCTGCGACGCACCGCCGTCGGCGGGCTGAGCGTGCCCGATGGAGATCCGATCGAGGTCACCGTCGAGGAGCTGATGTCGTTTCTGCCGGAGCGCCTGCTGGATGATGAGGAGGCGGAGGCGGTCGGGCACGGCCGCCCGGTGGAGGAGCCGTTCGACGTGCCTCCCGAGCACGTCCGCCTGACCCACGACGGCCGCCTGATCGCAGTCGCGCGCCCGGATGGAGAGAATCTACGGCCCGAAGTGGTCCTCGTATGAGCATCAAGGTCACCAAGCTCCCCGACGCGACCCCGCGCGACCGCCACGTGGCGATCGGCGTCTTCGACGGCGTCCACAAGGGCCATCAGGCCGTGATCGACAAGGCGGACACGGTGCTCACCTTCGACCCGCATCCCCTCAGCGTGATCAACCCGGATGCCGCCCCGAAGCTGATCATGCCCTTCGTCGTGAAGCGCGACGTCATCGACGGCCTCGGCGTCGACGAGATCGTCGTCATCCCCTTCGACAAGGAGTTCATGAAGATCTCGGCGGAGGACTTCATCTCCCAGATCCTGGTCGAGCAGCTCGGGGCGAAGACGGTCTCGGTGGGAGAGAACTTCCGCTTCGGTGCCAAGGCCAAGGGCGACCCGGAGATGCTCGCCGGACGCGAGGAATTCGAGACCCGGGTTGTTCCGCTGGTCGAGGTGGACGGCGAGACCGTGTCCTCCACGCGCGTGCGCGCGCTGGTGGCCGCAGGCGAGGTCGACGCCGCGATGCGCTGCCTCGGCGCTCCGTTCATGCTCGAGGGGAAGGTGGTGGAGGGCGACCAGCGCGGTCGTGAGCTCGGCTTCCCGACCGCGAACCTGGTCCCCGACGACCGCCTGGTCGTCCCGGGCCACGGCGTCTACGCGGCGTTCGCCAACGGCCACCCGGCGGCGGTCAACGTCGGGATCCGTCCGACCTTCGAGACCGGCCGCGGCCTGCTGATCGAGTCGCACCTGATCGACTTCGACGGCGATCTCTACGGCCAGAACCTGCGGGTCGCTTTCGTCAGCCGGCTGCGCGGCGAGAAGCGCTTCCCGAGCGTCGAGGACCTGATCGCGCAGATGCAGCGGGACGTGGCCGAGGCGCGTGAGATCTGCTCCAAGTACGAGAACCGCGCCGCCTGATCGCGGCGGATCGCTACCCTGTTGCGCCGATGCCGCTGACGAAGGACAGAAAGCAGGAGCTGATCGGCAAGTACGGCCGTTCGGGCGAGGACACCGGCTCCGCCGAGGTCCAGGTCGCACTGCTCACCGAGCGCATCAACGAGCTCACCGAGCACCTGCGCACCCATAGCAAGGACCATCACTCCCGCCGCGGCCTGCTGAAGATGGTCGGCAAGCGCCGGCGCATCCTGCGGTACCTGGAGAGCACCGACCTGGAGCGCTACCGCGCCCTGGTCGCGGATCTCGGCCTGCGGCGCTAGAGCCGCCTCCACGGCGTGATCGAGGCCGGCACCAAAGCACCGGATTTCTCACTGCCGGACCAGGACGGGAACCAGGTCTCGCTGTCGGACTTCGCCGGCCGCAAGCTCGTGCTCGTCTTCTACCCGCTCGACTTCAGCCCGGTCTGCACCGACCAGCTCAGTCTCTACCAGGAGGTCCTCTCTGAGCTCGACGCCCAGGGAGCGGCGCTCGTCGGGATCAGCGTCGACTCCGCCTATTGTCACGCGGCCTTCCGCGAGAAGCTCAATCTGACGATGCCGCTGCTCGCCGACTTCAACCCGAAGGGTGAGGTCTCCAAGGCCTACGGCGCTTGGATCGAGGGAGCCGGGATCAGCAATCGCGCCCTCGTGCTGATCGAGGACGGCGAGGTCAAGTGGTCTCACGCCGCTCCGAATCCGGGCGAGATCCCGGGTGCCAACCTGATTTTCGACGCGCTCTCGGCCTGATGCACCACCTGCGCGTGCTTCGTCCTGTCGAGGGCGTGTACGCGTTCTACGACGGCCGCATCGAGGGCTACCGGTTCGCCGAGGAGCGCAACTGGGTCGACGAGGGCGCTCTCTCGGTGGGCATCGCCAGCTACGCGATCGTCTCCGGAGAAGAGGCCCTCGTCTACGACACCCACACCTCGCTCGATCATGCGCGGTTCGTCCGCTCGACGCTTGAGGCCGAGGGAGCGACAGAGCTCACGGTCGTGCTCAGCCACTGGCACCTCGATCACGTGGCAGGCACGGAGGTCTTCCGGGACTGCGAGGTGATCTCATCCGAGCGGACCGCCGAGCTGCTGGAGAGCTCTCGCGCGGAGATCGAGGCTGGCGAGCTGGAGGGGCCGCCGGCCATCGACCCGCTGATCCTGCCCACCCGGACCTTCACCGACGACCTTCAGCTGGCCGTTGGGGAGGTTCAGGTCCAGCTCATCCATACGAACATCCACAGCGATGACGCCACGGTGCTCTGGCACCCGGCGCAGGGTCTCTTGCTCTGCGGCGACACGATGGAGGACACCGTGACCTATGTCGACGAGCCGCAGGGCTTCGAGGCGCACCTGCAGAATCTCGAGCGGCTGCGGCAGCTCGAGGCCGATCGCATCCTCCCCAACCACGGCGATCCGGACGTGATCGAGGGCGGGGGATACGGGTCCGGTCTGATCACCGCCACCGAGCGGTACATCCGGGCCCTGCAGCGCTCCCGGGAGGATCCCTCGATCCCCGAGATGCCCCTCAGCGAGTTGATGGAGGATTCCCTCCGGGCTGGGTGGATCGAGTACTACGCGCCCTACGAGGAGGTCCATCGCGAGAACCTGGCGACGGTGCTGGCGCAATGAGCGAGCTGACCAGCGCCTCCGTCCCGCCGATCGGCGACGACGATCACGTCACCGGAGAGGGGGTCGAGGCGATCGTCTATGCGGACTTCGGTTGCCCCTACTGCGCCGCGGGCTGGGCGCGCCTGCGGAAGCTGCCGCTTCGCCTCTGCTTCCGCCACTTCCCGATGGCCTCGAAGCACCCCCGGTCACCGGCGCTGCATGCCGCCGCCGAGGCCGCGGGCGCCCAGGGCGCCTTCTGGGAGATGTGCGATTCGCTGTATGCCGACCGCGGGCACGTCGATGACCCACACCTCTGGGAGCGCGCCGAGCGCTTCGGCCTCGGCCTGGAGCGGTTTCGGGCCGACTGCCGCTCTGACACAGTCCGCGAGCGCATCGAGCGGGATTTCATCAGCGGAATCCGCGCCGGAGTTGGTGGGACGCCCGCGGCATTCGTCGAAGGACGGCGGCTGACCGGCGACGCGGCAGAGGCCCTACGCGAAGTCAGCGACCGCTAACATCGCCGCGACAGAGAACGAGAGTTCTTAAGCGAAAGGCCGCCAACCGGGCGGCTGAAGGGAACAAAGACATATGAGCATGTTCGAAGTAAGCCGCGTCTCGGTGGAGGTAGGAGCCGAGGAGATCTCCTTCGAGACCGGAAAGCTTGCCCGTCAGGCGAGCGGCGCCGTTGTGGTGCGCTCCGGCGACACGATGGTCCTCTGCACGGCGACCGCGGGCAACGTCCGCGACGTCGACTTCCTCCCCCTCACCGTTGACGTCGAGGAGAAGCACTACGCCGCGGGCAAGATCCCGGGCTCCTTCTTCCGCCGCGAGGCGCGGGCCGGTGAAAAGGCCACGCTGACCGCCCGGATGATCGATCGCCCGATTCGCCCGCTCTTCCCGAAGGGATGGCACCGCGAGACCCAGCTGGTCTCACAGCCCCTCTCGGTGGACCACGTCCACCCCTACGACATCCTGGCGATGAACGGCGCCTCCGCCGCTCTCGCCATCTCCGAGATCCCCGTCGCCAAGCACGTCGGCGCCGTGCGGATCGGAAAGCTCGACGGCGACTTCGTCGTCAACCCGGAGGAGGAGAAGCTCGAGCAGCTCGACATGGACCTGATCGTGTCGGGCACCGACGAGGCCATCCTGATGGTCGAGGCCGGCGCCGACGGCGTCACCGAGGCCGAGATCCTGGATGCGCTTGACATCGCGCACTCCGAGATCAAGAAGCTCGTCGCGACGATGGAGGAGCTTCGTGAGAAGGCCGGCAGGGAGAAGCTCGAGATCGAGGCTCCGCAAGTCGACGAGACCACCCTCGAGTCGATCAAGAGCTCGCACGGCGCCAAGCTGGATGAGGCCACGCAGGTCCAGGCCAAGCTGGAGCGCCAGGACGCGATCGACGCCGTCGAGGAGGAGGTGCTCGAGCAGTACGCGCCTCCCACCGAGGACGAGCAGCCCGACCGCGAGCGGCTCGCCGAGGTCAAGGCGGCCTTCGCGAAGCTCGAGAAGGACACCATCCGCAAGCGCATCGCCGTCGACAAGAAGCGCCCCGACGGCCGCGCCCAGGACGAGATTCGCCCGATCGAGACCGAGATCGACATCGCACCGCGCTCGCACGGCTCTGCCCTGTTCACCCGCGGTGAGACGCAGATCCTCTCCAACGTGGCGCTCGGCACCACCCGCATGGACATGAAGGTCGACAACCTCGGCCTGCAGGAGACCAAGCGGTTCTGGCACCACTACAACTTCCCGCCGTTCTCGGTGGGAGAGGCCGGCTTCATGCGCGGCCCGAAGCGCCGCGACATCGGTCACGGTGCGCTCGCCGAGCGGGCGCTCCAGGCCACGATTCCCGACGAGGAGGAGTTTCCGTACGTGATCCGCGTCGTCTCCGACACGCTGGAGTCGAACGGGTCCTCGTCGATGGGCTCCGTCTGCGCGTCCTCAATGGCGCTGCAGGCCGCGGGCGTGCCGGTCACCGCGCCGGTCGCAGGCGTGGCGATGGGACTGATCAAGGAGGGCGACGACTACGTCGTCCTCACCGACATCGCCGGCGTCGAGGACCATCTGGGCGACATGGACTTCAAGGTCGCCGGGACGTCCGAGGGCATCACGGCACTGCAGATGGACATCAAGATCACCGGCGTCACCCTGGAGATCCTCAGGGACGCGCTGGATCAGGCCAACAAGGGCCGCCAGTTCATCCTCGGCAAGATGGCCGAGACGATCGACGGGTCGCGCGACGAGCTCTCGCAGTTCGCGCCGAAGATCACCTCGATCAAGATCGATCCGGAGAAGATCGGCGCCCTGATCGGCAAGGGCGGCGAGACGATCCGTGGCCTCTCGGAGGAGTTCGAGGCCGAGATCGACGTCGACGACGACGGCACGGTGCGCCTCTACGCGCCGACCGGCGAAAGGGTCGACGCCCTCGCGGATCGGATCACCTCGATGACGAAGGACGCCGAGATCGGCGATCGATACACCGCCGGCAAGGTGGTCAAGACCACCAACTTCGGCGCCTTCGTCGAGCTCAGCAAGGGCACGGACGGCCTGCTTCACATCTCCAACGTGAAGCCGGGCGAGCGCGTCGGCACGGTCGAAGAGGTCCTCAACCAGGGCGACGAGATCGACGTCACCGTCGTCGAGGTCGACAAGGAGCGAGGCCGGATCGGCCTGCGGCTCACCGGCGACCCCGATGTCGAGGGCAAGTCGGCCGAGGAGCTCGCCGGTGTCGGCACCGGCGATCCAGGCCCGCCCAGCCGGCGCCGCGATGGCGGTGGAGGCCGAGGCGGCCCCAGGCGCGATCGCGATGCCGGCGGCGGTCGCCGCCGCGAGCGGCAGGGTGGCCGGGACCGCTAGGCCCGACCGCGTGGCGTCCGAAGCGCAGATAACCGAGCTCGACTCCGGGGTCCGGGTCGTCACCGAGGCAGTGCCCTCGGTGAGGTCCGTGGCCCTGGGGCTCTGGGTTCGGACAGGCTCGAGGGACGAGACGCCGGCGCAGGCCGGCGTCTCGCATTTCCTCGAGCACCTGCTCTTCAAGGGCACGAAGCGCTACTCGGCGATCGAGATCGCGGAGGTGTTCGACGGCCTCGGCGCCGCGGTGAACGCGGCCACGGGGAAGGAATCGACGAACCTCTACGCCCGGTTCCTCGACACCCACACCGACGAGGCGTTCGACCTCCTCGCTGAGATGCTGCTCCGCCCGACCTATCCGGAGATCGACTCCGAGCGCGAGGTGGTGCTGGAGGAGATCGCGATGTACGAGGACGAGCCGCAGGACAAGGTGCACGACGTGCTCGACCGCGCGGTCTTCGGCGGTCACCCGCTGGGCCGGAGGGTCCTCGGCGAGGCCGGCGTGATCAGCTCGATCCCCATCCCCGACATCGACGCCTACCACCGGGCGCACTACACGGGGGCGAACATCGTTGTCGCGGCAGCGGGCAACATCGAGCACGAGCAAATCGTCGAGCTCAGCAAGCGCCACGTCGAGCCGCCGGCGGCCGAGCGCAACGGCTCTCCGCCCAAGGCCCCTCAGGCCGGCGGCGCCCAGGTCGCCTTCCAGCAGAAGGACACCGAGCAGTTCCACATCTGCTTCGGCGGCCCCGGCATCGACCGCAGCGACGAGCGCCGCTACGCGCTCAGCATCCTTGACGCCGTTTTCGGCGGATCCACCTCATCGCGCCTCTTCCGCGAGGTGCGCGAGAAGCGCGGGCTCGCCTACTCGGTCGGCTCCTACACCCAGCAGTACGTCGATAGCGGCATGGTCGGCCTCTACGTCGGCACCCGCCAGGACAACGTGCAGGAGGCCTGCGAGATCATCGGCCGCGAACTGGGCTCCGTTCACGCGGACGGGATCACCGACGACGAGCTCACGCGGGCCAAGGAGCACGTCAAGGGCCGGATGGTCCTCTCCTCGGAGTCGACCGCTGCCCGCATGGGCCGGATCGGCAAGTCCCTCCTCTTCGGCCTGCCCCTTCTCACCCTCGATCAGCTGATCGAGAAGGTCGACGCCGTCACCTCCGAGGACGTTGCCGAGCTTGCTCGCGAGCTCTACGCGCCCGACTCTCTCTCCGCCGCCGCGATCGCCCCAGACGAGGATCGCTTCCGCTCGGCGCTCGCGCCCGTCAGCGAAGCGCTCGCCGCCTAGCAGGCCTCCTGTGGAGACTTTGGGTGCCTATAGACACCCAAACCTTCCACATACATAGGATCGGGCCATGGCCGATCTCGACTCGAAGTACCGGCCGGTTTTCAGCGATCAGCTCGAGGGCGGGGAGGAGCTGCGCGGGCTCTGTGTCGCCTCGCAGCAGAAGGGCATGTTCAAGGGCGGCTCCGCGGTGATCGGGACGACCGACCGGCGTCTGCTCTTCCAGCCCCTCGACCGGCGCGGCAATCCCGACGGCCCCATCCAGTCGATCCTGCCCGACCAGATCGCCTCGGCCAAGGCGGGGCCAGCCGGCGGCGGGTGGATCAACGTCAACACCGCGATCCTCGATCACGCCGCTGTCCGCCTTCAGATCCAGACGACTGACGGCGAGAAACTCAAGCTGATGCTGATGCGCGGCGAGGGCAAGCTGCTCGGCGGCCTCGGGGGCGGCGAGGTGCAGCGCCGGGGGCTGGATGCGCTCGCTGCGTGGTTTCGGGCGATCGACACATAGGTCGATTCGGCGGCGGTGTTTGCGGCCGGCGGTGATGGCGAAGCCGTCCCAATAGGATCGCTCCATGGGTAATCCGATCAAGGTCGTCGTCTCCGGCGCGGCCGGGCGAATGGGGGAGACCACCTGCGAGGCGGTCGAGGGCGCCGACGATATGGAGCTGATCGGCCGGGCCGACCCGGCGCTCGACACCTCGGTCAAGGACGTGCTCGAGGGGGCTGACGTGCTGGTCGACTTCACTACGCCGGACGCGGCGCCGGCGAACGTCCTCGACGCGATCGAGGCCGGGGTGCACGCCGTGGTTGGCAGCACGGGCTTCGACCTCGACGAGCTCAAGGCGAATGTGCTGCGCCAAGACAGCGAGGCGAACTGCTTCGTCGCGCCCAACTTCGCGATTGGGGCCGTGCTGATGATGGAGGCGTCAAAGCTGATCGCGCCCCACATGCCCGAGGTCGAGATCATCGAGCTGCACGGCGACCACAAGAAGGACGCCCCGTCCGGGACCGCCAAGCGGACCGCGGAGCTGATCAGCGATGCCGGCGGGAACGTTCACGAGCCGATCCACTCGGTGCGACTCCCCGGTCTCGTCGCGCATCAGGAGGTCACGTTCGGCGGAGAGGGCCAGACGCTTTCGATCCGCCACGATTCGATCGATCGGTCGAGCTTCATGCCCGGGATGCTGCTGGCGGTGCGGAAAGTGGCCGACCTGCCGGAGCGCTTCGTGGTCGGGCTCGAGAGCCTGCTCTGAGCCCTAGTACTGCGGCTGCGGCGGAGCCTGAACCGTAAGGGGCCATGGCGCGCCGGACACGCTCGAACTCGATGCCCAGATCGAGCGTTCCTTCCGGCAGTGGCGCGGGCCGTATTGGTGGCTCGAGGTGATCTGGCCCGTGATCCTCACCACGATCTCGGCATCATCGTTCGGCGGGCCGTCGATGACGGTTGCTGTGGCGATGGATTCCCGCCGTTCGCAGCCGTCGCCGGGGGGGTCCCTCCAGCCTGCGAGATGAGCCCATCAGACGCTCATCACGCCCGATAGGGTGCTCCAGGCGTGACCGAGGACCTGGCAAGGCTGGATGCCACCGCGCAGGCAGAGCTGGTGCGGATCGGGGAAGTGAGCCCGGAGGAGCTCACGCTGGCCGCGATCGAGCGGGCCGAGAGGCTCAATCCTGAGCTCAACGCGATCATCCATCCGCTCTACGAGCAGGGCCTCGAGGAGTCGCGCGGGGAGCTGCCCGATGGTCCCTTCCGCGGAGTGCCCTTCCTCTTCAAGGACCTCGGCGCCGGCCTCGCCGGTCAGCCGCTCCACATGGGGATGAAGGCGCTGAAGGAGGCCGATTTCCGCCTGCCGGTGGACACGTTCCTCGGTGCGCGCTTCCGCGAGGCCGGGTTCGTCACGATCGGCAAGACCAACACCTCCGAGCTCGGCATCGTCCCGACCACCGAGCCGGAGGTGTACGGGCCGACCCACAACCCCTGGGACCTCGACCGCTCGCCTGGAGGATCCAGCGGCGGATCGGCAGCGGCCGTCGCCGCCGGGATCGTCCCGATCGCGCACGCGAACGACGGCGGCGGCTCGATCAGGATCCCGGCGAGCTGCTGTGGCCTGGTCGGCCTGAAGCCCAGCCGCGGCCGGACCTCGCTGGGCCCCCTGATCGGTGACACGATGAGCGGCCTGACCGTGGAGCACGTCGTGTCGCGGTCGGTCCGAGACGTGGCGCTCGCGCTCGACGCGACGCACGGCCAGGGCCCGGGCGATCCCTACGTGGCGCCGCCACCGGCGAGGCCCTACGTGGTGGAGCTCCGGGCCGATCCCGGCTCGCTGCGGATTGCGCTGATGACCGAGTCGATCGGCACGGACGTCGAGATCGACCCGGTCGTGGTCGCCGCGGCTCGCGAGGCGGCGCAGATGCTGGAGGCGCTCGGGCACAGCGTGGATGACGACCTGCCCGCCGCCCCAGACCCGAGCTTCGATCTGGTGGAGTCGTTCCTGACTCGCTGGTACGCGGGGCAGACCGAGGTCCTCGACCAGTTCGGCGTCATCCTCGGCCGCCGGCTCGGGCCCGACGACGTCGAGCCGCTGACCTGGGCGATGGCGGAGGAGGGCAGAAGGCGACATTCGGGTCAGTACCTGGCCGCGGTCAGCCAGCACCACGCGATCGCCCGGATGCTCGGCCTGTGGTTCGACGCGGGACACGATCTGCTGATGAGCCCGACGATGGGGGAGCTGCCGCCGCCGCTTGGCAGCTTCGCCTCGGACCCGCAGGACCCGCTGAACACGATTCATCGGGGCGAGAAAACGGCCGGGTTCACGGCCCTGCTCAATGCGACCGGCAACCCAGCAATCTCGCTGCCGCTCGCACAGAGCGAGGAGGGGCTGCCCATCGGCGTCCAGCTGATCGCCCCGCTCGGTGGCGAGGACGTGCTTTTGCGGGTCGCCTCTCAGCTCGAGCAGGCGCACCCCTGGGCTGACAGGCTTCCCGAGACCTTCTCGGTACCCTCAGGCTGATGCCTGAGATTGGAGGGGTAATCACGGCGATGGTGACGCCGTTCGCCGAGGATCGCTCGGTGGATGAGGCGGCGGCTCGCTCGCTCGCTCGCCACCTGATCGAGAACGGCTCGCACGGGTTGGTGCTCGCCGGCACGACCGGCGAGTCGCCGACGCTTGACGACGCGGAAAAGCTCGCCCTGCTCCGGGCCGTGCGTGACGAGGTCGGCGTGGACGTCCTGGTGATCTGCGGCACAGGTTCCAACGACACCCGGCACTCCGAGCACCTCTCCGCGGCGGCGGCAGATGCGGGCGCAGACGCGGTGCTGGCCGTGACGCCGTACTACAGCAAGCCCAACTTCACGGGTATCAAGGCTCACTACGAGGCCGTGGCAAGGGCGGCCGGGATTCCGGTGGTGCTCTACAACATCCCCTCGCGGGTGGTGGTCAACCTCCCGCCCGAGCAGCTGGCGGAGCTTGCGCAGATCGAGAACGTGGTCGCGGTCAAGCAGGCCAACGACGACGACCTGGGGCCGATCGAGGGGCTCCGCGTCCTCGCCGGCAACGACGGCACCTTCCTCCGCACCATCGAGATGGGCGAGCCCGGCGGCATCCTGGTCGCCTCGCACCTGGTCGGCGCCGAGATGCGCGAGATCTACGACGCCATGCAGGCGGGCGACACGGATCGCGCCCGGGAGATAGATGAGGGGTTGCGCCCGATCTATGACGTACTCGGCAAGACGAATCCGATCCCGGTCAAGGCGGGGCTGGAGCTGCTGGGGGTCTGCTCCGCTCGCGCGAGGCTGCCGATCGTGGAGGCCGATGAGGATCAGAAGGCCGAGGTCAGGCGGGCGCTGGAGGCGCACGGCTTGATGGCCGGGAGCGCCGCGTAGGTTTGACCAGCTCGGGCGTCCGGATCCTCCCCCTGGGTGGCCTCGGGGAGATCGGCAAGAACATGACTGTCGTCGAGGCCGACGGGCGGATCGTCATCGTCGACACGGGACTGATGTTCCCGACGGCCGACATGCTCGGCATCGATCTCGTCCTGCCGGACTTCTCGACCCTGCGCGAGCGAGCGGACGACATAGAGGCGATCGTCCTCACCCACGGCCACGAGGATCACGTCGGTGCGCTGCCGTACGTGCTGCGGGAGATCGGCATCCCGCCCGTGATCTACGGCGGCCTGCTCACGATCGGCATGGTGCGCTCCAAGCTCGACGAGCACAAGCTCCGCGACGTGCCGCTCGAGGAGCTGCCCGCCGGGCAGCAGGTGAACGCCGGACCCTTCGGGATCGAGCTGATCCACATGGCGCACTCGATCCCGGACGCTCGGGCCGTGGCGCTCCGGACGGATGCCGGCACCGTCCTGATCACCGGCGACTACAAATTCGACCAGACCCCTGTAGACGGCATCCCGGCCGACGTCTCCCGGCTCGCGGAGCTCGGGCGCGAGGGTGTCCTCTGCCTCTGCGGCGACTCGACCAACGCGGACCGGCCCGGCGTCGCCCCCTCGGAATCGAGCGTCGGTCCGGCCCTCCTAGGGGTCTTCGGCCGGTGCGAGGGCCGGATCGTGGTCACCTCGTTCGCGTCCAACGTCCACCGCGTCCAGCAGGTGATCGACGCCGCGGCCCAGCTCGATCGCCGGGTCGCCCTGGTCGGGCGCTCGATGCGGAAGTACTTCAACATCGCCTCCAACCTCGGCATCGCCTCGGCGCCCGAGGGCCTCTTCATCTCCCCGAAGGAGATCGAGGACTTCCCGGACGAGAAGGTCGTCGTGATCTCGACCGGCAGTCAGGGCGAGCCGCTTTCGGCGCTCCGCCGCATGGCGCACCGCGATCACCCCGACGTCGAGCTCCACTCGGGGGACACCGTGATCTTCTCGGCGACGCCGATCCCGGGCAACGAGCGCTCGGTCAACGAGACCATCGACCGGATCTTCCAGATCGGTGCCTCGGTGGTGACCGCGGCCGACGCCCCGATCCACGCCTCGGGACACGGTTGGCAGGAGGAGCTCAAGCTGATGCTCAACCTGACCAAGCCGGAGAACGTCTTCCCTTTCCACGGCGACCACAAGCGGCTCAGGCTGCACGGCGACCTGGCGGAGTCGGTGGGCGTCGACCGGGACCGGATCTTCATGGGCCGCAACGGTCTGGCGCTCGAGATCGACGAGTCCGGAGCGCGCTTCGGCGAGGACGTCCACGCCAGCATGATCTTTGTCGACGGGGTCTCCGTTGGAGAGCCCGACGAGTTCGCTCTCCGCGACCGCCGCAAGCTCTCCGACGACGGCGTCTTCATCGTGGTCGCGACGATCTCCTCGGATGACGGCTCGCAGGTCGCGGACCCGGAGGTGATCTTCCGCGGCGTTCCCTTCGCCGAGGAGGCGGACGGCCTTCGCGACGAGCTCAAGGACGTCGTCCAGGACACGCTCGACGAGGCTGCGGAGGAGGAGATCCGCGAGATCTCGCTGCTCCAGCAGGACCTCCACGACGACATCGCCGAGTTCGTCTACGAGAAGCTGCGCCGTCGCCCGCTGGTGCTGCCGGTCGTGGTCGAGGTCTGAGCCCGAACCGGGACGCGCGCCCATGTCCGACACTGCATCCGGCGCCCGTCTCCCGGCAACCTCCGACGAGGAGATCATCTACGCCGGGAGCGCGGCGGTCCGCTCCCAGCGGGATGACGTGGAGCGGCTGGAGCGGATACAACGCGAGCTCTCGCTCGGGTTCGACCTCCTGCGCGAGATCGGGCCGGCCGTGTGCGTGTTCGGGTCGGCGAGAACCGAGCGGGACACCGAGGCATACGAGATGGCACGTGCGACCGGGCGCGCCATCGGCGAGGCGGGTTTCGCCGTGATCACCGGAGGTGGCCCGGGGGTGATGGAGGCCGCGAACCGGGGGGCCCAGGAGGCGGACGCGGCGTCGGTCGGCCTCAACATCGAGCTGCCCCACGAGCAGGCGCTGAACCGGTACGTCGACGTCGGCATCGAGTTCCACTACTTCTTCACCAGGAAGCTGATGTTCGTGCGGTACTCGAACGCGCTGGTGGTCTTCCCGGGCGGCTTCGGCACCCTCGACGAGCTCTTCGAGGTTCTCACTCTGATCCAGACCGGCAAGGCAATCGACCACCCCGTCGTCCTGGAGGGGTCGGACTACTGGGGCGGCCTGATCGATTGGGTCAGGGCGCGCCCGCTGGCGGAGGGGAAGATCGCCGCCGGCGACCTGGCTCAGGCCGAGCTGGCAGACGGCGTCGAGGACGTCATGGACCGGCTGCTCTCCGGGATCTCGGCCGCCGGGTAGCGGCCGCGCACCTCGTCCACGAACTTCGCCAGGCGGTCCGCGATGGCGGCGTCATGGATCTCCAGGACGGATTCGGCGTTCTGTTCGCCCGAGCGAGAGAGGTTGAAGGAGCCGAGGAAGACGACGTCGTCGGCGACCGTGACCTTCGCGTGCATGAAGTCGTGGACCTTCGAATCGGGCGTCCAGGGCGTGGAGCGCTTGGCCGAGAAGGGCAGCTTGCTGAGCGTCGCGGCGAGCAGCGGGATCTTCCACGCCGTGTGGCCGTTCTCGGCCCACTGGTGAAAGACGGTCTCCGTCTGCGGGCTGTCGACCACGCCGGCGATGTCTCGCCCTCCCTTGTCCGCCAGCTCGGCGAGCGTGCCCAGGATCGGACCGGAGGTGATCACGGGAGACGCGATCCGCACTCGGCGACGCGCACCGCCGATTGCCGTCGCGATCCTCTGCGAGAGCTGCTCTCCGTGCCCAGGGGTGAACCAGGCCCTGACCTCAGTCCCATCCACATCGACGGGCGCGGGATCGATCCGGCCGCTCGCCTCGACCTCGGGACGAGACCAGAGTTCCTCGAAGTTCTGCCGGAAGCGGGCGGCGATCTCGCGGCTCTCGACGATCGCCAGCACGTTCTCCTGGCGGCTCCAGGAGTCGATCGTCCAGTTCGCCGAGCCCGCCCAGACCGCCTCGCCGTCCCTGACCGCGAACTTGTGGTGCATCAGGTCCGGGATGCCCGGCACGGGGCGGGCCTCGATGGGCAGCTCGGCGAGGATCTCCGGGCGCGTCTGCGGAGGCGGGTGGAGCTCGGAGGGCCGGCTGGAGTCCACGTTGTAGAGCAGCCTGGTGACGACGCCGCGGTCGCTCGCCGCGCGCAGCTCGTCCGCGACGATCGATCCCGTCGGATCCGGCAGGCGCACGTCGTAGAGCGCCAGCTCGAGCGTGGACTGGGAGGGGTGCAGGAAGCCGGCGGCGCGCCGCGCGATGTCGTCAGCCGTCTGGCCGCCGTCGGTCAGCGTGATGATCTCGATGGGGGCCACAGGGATCTACCGGGGTTGTCGATTGCCGTGGGCGACTAGCCTCTTGCGGGTGACAGTCCGCGGGGGGTACGCCCAGTATGTCCATCTCGTCCACGAGGCGTTCGACTGCTTCGGCAGCGGCGACTGGGAGCGCCTTCGTCCCCTGATCGCGGACGACAACGTGATGACCCCGCCGGAGATCTGGCCTGACCCGGGCCCGTTCATCGGCCCCGACGCGAGCATCACGGAGTATCAGCGGCTCTTCGAGCTCTTCCGGGGGATCGAGGTCTCTGTAAGCAACATCGTCAGCCACGAGTCCTGGGTGATCGCGCACTATCGTGGCGTCGTCGAGGGCGACGAGCAGACCGAGCCCACGGAGCTCGAGTTCACCGGCGTCCACCGCTTCGCGGGCGACCAGTTCGCCGAGTCCCACTACCGACTCGATCGCGACGCGGCTCTCGCCGCCGCCGGCCTCTAGAAAAGAAAAAGCCCCCGGCGGTCGAGGGAGGGGCGACCACCGGGGGCGACGCTTTGGCCAAACTGAAAGTCGGGCCTCAGCGGGTCTCGCCGTGGCGTGTGGGGTTTCGCACCGCGGCGAGGTGTCTCGTCCAGTCGGGAATGTATGAGGCGATCTTGAACGTTTGCTAAAGCCGCTGGGCGGTGGTGCCGCTCGTCTTGGCGGGTTGCTCAGGAGCCTGTTCGAGCGGCAGACGGACCGAAAAAAGGGCCCCGCCGTAGGTGCTGCGGCTTGCGGAGACCGAGCCCCCGTGCGACTCCGCGACCGCTCTCACGATCGCGAGCCCGAGGCCGCTGCCGCCGCCCCCTGCCGTGTCCGAGGGTCCCTCCCCGCGGACGAAGCGGTCGAAGACCTGGTCCTCCATGTCGGCTGGGATGCCCGGTCCATCGTCGAGCACCTCGAGCAGCGCCTCGTCGCCGTCGCAGCGGGCGGTGAGCTCGACGGTCGTCTGATCAGGCGTGTGCCGGACGGCGTTCTCGAGCAGGTTGCGGATCAGACGGTGGAGCTCGTCGGGGTTGCCCTCGAGCGGCAGCGGGCCGTCGAGATGGCTCTCGATCCGGCGTTCGCCGGCGATGGGCTGGACCTCTTCCAGCGCACCGGCCGCGATCGAGGCCAGGTCAAGATCCTTGGTCGCCGCCCGTCGCCCGGCATCGGCGCGGGCCAGGAGCAGCAGGTCGGAGACCAGCCCCGACATGCGCTTGGTGGAGGAGAGGGCTGAGTCGACCGCGTGCTTGTCGTCCTCGGATCCGACCGCGGCGGCCTGGAGCAACTCGAGGTTCGCGTGGATGCTGGTCAGCGGAGTGCGGAGCTCGTGGGAGGCGTCGGCGACGAACTCACGCTGGCGCTCGAGAGACTGCTCCCGCTCCGAATGCGCCTCGTCGAGGGCCTGGAGCATGCCGTCCATCGTGCGGGCCAGCTCGCCGACCTCGTCGTCGGTCTCCGGCACCGGGATGCGCTCGGAGGGATCGCGGGTGTGGCTGATTCGGCTCGCGAGGGCGGTCAGGGCCTTGACCGGGCGCATCGCGCGATCGGCGACCGCGAGCCCGGCCAGCAGTGCGAGCAGGGCGCCGCCGAGCACCCCGGCGCCGAGGAAGAACCAGAGCCGCGAGACGGTGTCGTTGACGCTGGCGTATGGCCGGGCGTATTGGACGTAACCCGGGTCGGAGTTCGTGGAGGTGATCGGTTCGCTAACGACACTCAACTCACCGAGGTTGTGGATTCCTCTGCTGGGCACGCCCAAATTGACCCCAGGGTTAGTGCCTGCCACCGGATGCCCGTACGCGTCGAGGATCTTGATTTGAGCGTCCTCTGGCAGGGCAAAGGCCCTCAGATCGGGGCTCTTGGTGACCTCTGGGCCGAAGGCGGTAGAGATATTGGTCTCCGCGGCGAGTGAGCGCGCTGCGCCCCGTAGCTCCTCGCGGAAGTCGTTGCGGATCCGGTTACCGACCACGTTGCCTAGGACGACGGCGAAGCAGACGAGAATGAGAAGGGTGAGGCCGGCCGTGGTGATCGCGATCCGCCAGCGCACGGGGATGCGCTCGAAGAGGGGGAGCTTCCGGCTGCGGATCCAGCTCACGCGGCGCCCTTCAGCACATAGCCCGCCCCTCGCTTGGTGTGAAGGAGCCGCGGCTCGCCCCCCGATTCGAGCTTGCGCCGAAGGTTGGAGATGAAGACGTCGATGGTGTTCGTCTGCTCGAAGGGGTCGTATCCCCAGACGTCCTCGAGCAGGCGCTCGCGCGAGACGACCAGCTTCTGGTTCCGGGCGAGGTACTCGAGCAGCTCGAACTCGCGGTTGGTCAGCTCGATCTCCCGAGGGCCGCGCTTCACCTCGCGCGTATCCGGATTGACCATCAGGTCGCCGATCACGATCGAGGCGCTGCCTCGCGGCGGGCGCCGCCGCAGCAGCGCACGGATCCGGGCCAGGAGCTCGGAGCGCTCGAACGGCTTGGGCAGATAGTCGTCCGCGCCGGTGTCGAGGCCCTTGACGCGGTCCTCGGTCTCGGTGCGGGCGGTGAGGATCAGGATCGGCACGTCGCTCTCGGCACGCAGGCGCCGGCAGACCTCCATGCCGTCCAGGCGGGGGAGGCCGAGGTCGAGCACGACCAGGTCCGGGCTGAACTGCTCGGCCGCGGTCAGCGCCTCCGCGCCGTCGCCGGCGCTGCGAACCTCGTGCCCCTCGGCGCGCAGCGAGCGCCGCAGGACGTCGGCGATCGCCTCGTCATCCTCGACGACGAGCACACGCGCGGACCCTGTTGCCTGCTCCATCACGATCTTTAGGTTAGATGCGACTTTGGCATTCCCAAGCCAAATTGAGGCAACGTTTAGGCACGGACAAATCGGCTCCCCGTGCGTGGCAGGGGAGCCCGCTCAGGCGTCGAATCAGGTGGGCGGATGCTTGCAGACCGCATTTTCGGCGCGCCGGAGCGGCGAGATCCGCCCCGGCGCAAGAAACAGCCTGCGCGCGGGCAGAAGCGCAAGCCTGCCGCGCGTGGGCGCGGCGGAGCCCGTGGTCGCGCACGCGGCCGGACCTCGCCGGAGGTGATGCAGCGCCGCCTGGACCTGGCGGGTCTCTGCTGCATCGGCCTGGCGGTCTATCTGGGCTACGTCCTCTATCTGGGGTGGAACGGCGGCGCCGTCGGCAACGGGTCGGAGACGGCGCTCGACTATGCCGTCGGCGCCGGCGCAGTGGTCGTCCCGGTCGCGTTCGGGCTCGCCGGCATCGGGCTGATCCTGAGGCCCTTCCTGCCCTCGCCCAAGTCGGTCGCGGTGGGAGTGACCGCGATCGCGGCCGGGCTCCTGCTCGCGCTCGCGGCCCAGACGGCCGGTTTCGGCCCCGACGGCGTTCGCAAGGGGCTGTTCGACCCCGGCTTCTTCCCGCACCACGGCGGCGGCATCGGCGAGGTCCTCTACTGGGCCACCAGCACGCTCTTCGACCGGATCGGCGCACACATCATCGCCATCGTCCTCCTCGTCTCTGGGATTCTCATGCTCACCGGCCGCTCGGTCTCGGACATGGTCCGCGCCGCCCGCCGCGGCGCGGAGCGCGCCAAGCGCGGCACTGTTGGCTTCGCGACGGCGGTCAAGGAGAGCCGGATCAACACCGACCCGGACCTGATCGATACGACCCCGGCCGACACCGAGCCCGTCTTCGGGCCGCCCGAGCCGATCGAGGACGGGGAGGACATCCATGTGCACGCCGGCGACGAGGCCGAGACCGCGAAGGTCGCGAACTTCGACGACGCGGTGCGCATCGCCGACGAGCCGGACACGAGCGAACTCGAGGACCTCGAGGAGGCAGGCGCGGAAACGATCAGGGTTGCCAAGCCCGACGCGCCCGAGCCGCAGCCCGCCGCAGGCGAAGCCGAGAACCAGCCCGCGAAGCTCACCCCCATGGGCCAGAAGCGCGGCGGCGTGACGGAATCGGAGGAGATCGACTATGTGACGCCCGATGCCGAAGCTGTCCTCGAGCGCGGTGCGCCCGACAAGGGCCCCGACAAGCAGGACCACGAGGCGATCGCCCGCAACCTGCTCGAGGCCCTCGGCCACTTCGGGGTGGAGGCCAAGATCGTCGGCACGGTC
>DASUPK010000001.1:0-2948 GCA_036276255.1 Solirubrobacterales bacterium | reverse complement strand
CACTGGCCTTCTTGAGCTCGTCGAGCGCGGTTTCGAGGTGCTGGGTTGCCGTCTTCTCAATCCCCTCTGTCTTCGCGTGCTTGCGTCCTAGCATCTGTGATTCCTTTCGTTGAAGGGAAATCTTCTGGTTGCGGGTGCGTGAGCCGGATCAGCTCCGGCCCACGCCCACTCGGTTAGGCGAGTGCCTTGACCGCCGTCGCAGTGTCGCCGAAGAACTCAGCGCGCTGGATCTTGCCGTCGTCGACCTTGTAGAGCCAGATCGAATCGCCGGTGAGCTCGTTGCCGCTCTTCGTCTTGCCTACGCCCGAGACCGTGACCAGCACGCGCCCGCCGTCGGCCTCGATGAACTCCTGTGGCTCCGGGCGGACCTCTTCGAAGTTGGAGACGAGCTTGCCGATCATCTCCTTGAAGCCCTCCGGGCCGGTGTAGGTGCCGCCCCAGGGCAGGCTCTCGGGGACGACGATCTCGGCCGAGTCGCTCGTCGTCGCCGTCGCGGCGTCCATGTCGCCCTTTGCGAAGGCGTCCCAACCATTCTTGACTATGTCTGCATTTGCGCCCATCATTGTCTCCTTGCGTTGCGTCCTCTTTTGGATCCGCGCGGAAACCAGAGGGCTTGAGCGCCCGAGCGGTGAAACGGATAGAGGCGAACCCACCGAGCCGGTGGGATAAACGCCTATGAGGCGCCGGTCCTGTGTGTGGACTGAGCTCCGGCCACAGGACCAGCCTCCATCGACAGTACTCCTATTGGGCACCGCCGGCGGGGCGGGCGCCTCTCACCCACGACTTGTTCGCACGCGCTCCACGATCGTCTGCGCCCGCCGCGAGACGCCGGCCGGCGTGTAGCGGAAGGGCCGCCGCTTGCCGCGCCGGTAGGGGAAGCTCGAGCTCTCTCGCGGGCCGAGCGTCAGATCAATGACGCGGCCGTCGCGGTCGACCAGCCACCAGTGGCTCTTGCCGCGGCGCTTCAGCTGCATGGGGTGGAGGCCCGCGTCGTAGCCGCCGGCGAGGTGGAAGTAGGACTCGGCGGCGACATACGCGAAGCCGTCGAAGCGGCCGAAGCCGCTGCGGTGCTGATCCTGTGCCAACTCATCGGTGAGCGCGGCCTGGACCTCTCGCTTGAGCTTGTCCGCGGGCGCCAGGACGACCTTCGAGTTGGACCGCCTGGCGCCCGCGGAGGACCTGCTTGGACGGGAGGGACTCACTGCCGCTACTAAGCCGGCGGCGGCGCAAGTTCTCCCCTCAGGAAGGAAGCGCCCTAGCGGGCGAGCCTGGCCGCCACACCCACAGGGATCGGCGGGCCCGTGTGCAGCGCGACCATGCCGCGGAACTCATCCGTGGTCTGCGGGCCCCAGAGGGCCGAGTGGCAGGGGTCGCAGAGCGTCTCACCGGCCGGCGATTGCTTGCCATTGGCGAAGATCTCGGTCAGGCATTGGGTGCAGTGCTGTCTCACGAACATCTCCATCGGCAGGAACGCGGCCGTTCCTGAGCCGCCTGGACGCCCGGAGATTCCTCCGGCCCGGGGTCAGGGCCGATCAGCCGCGTGGTCCGCACGATCACCGGCGGACGCCCCGGATATTCGACCTCGCTGACATTCCGGAGCGCCACGCCTCCACCGGCCGGCTCCTCATCGGCCACCTCAGTCTGCTCTTCCCTGCGCATGATGGACGTCCCTTCTGGATACGGTTTGGTCACTCCATATCTGCCCGGATCACCACGCTCTAATCACTGAGGCGAATGCGGGAGCACTCCCCCGGGTAGGGTGGCCCTGTGGAGTTCCGCAAGCTCGGCGATTCGGACATCGAGGTCTCGGAGATCTCGCTCGGCTCTTGGCTCACCTACGGGGCCGGGGTGGAGCGCGAGCAGACCGAGGCCTGCACCAAAGCCGCCTTCGAGGCCGGGATCAACTTCTTCGACACCGCCAACGTCTACGGCAGCGGCGCGGCCGAGGCCGCCTGGGGGGAGGTGCTGAAGGACTTCGATCGCTCGAGCTACGTCCTCGCCACCAAGGTCTTCTTCCCGATGTCGGACACCGATCGCGGCCTCTCCCGCGAGCAGATCCACAAGCAGATCGACGCGTCGCTCGAGCGTCTGCAAACGGACTACGTCGACCTCTACCAGTGCCACCGCCCGGATCCCGAGACTCCGATCGAGGAGACGATGGAGGCGCTCACCGAGGTGTGCGAGGCCGGCAAGGCGCGCGAGATCGGCTTCAGCGAGTGGACCGTCGATCAGATCCAGGCCGGGCTCGACGTGCCGAACACCAAGGACTGGGTCTCCTCCCAGCCGCAGTACAACATGATCTGGCGCGCCCCCGAGGCCGAGCTGATCCCATTCTGCGATCAGCACGGCATCTCCCAGATCGTCTGGTCGCCGCTCGCCCAGGGAGTCCTGACCGGCAAGTACAAGCCGGGCGAGCCGATCCCCGAGGACTCGCGCATGGCCTCCGACGCGATGAACTGGGCAATGAGCCGCTACATGTCCGAGGAGGTGCTCGAGGCAGCCAAGAGGCTGGCCCCGATCGCCGAGGGGGCCGGCCTCAGCATGGCCACGATGGCCCTCGCCTGGATCCTCCGAAAGCAGAACGTCGCGAGCTGCATCATCGGCGCATCACGCCCGCAGCAGGTCTTCGACAACGCCGAGGCCGCCGGGGTCGAGCTCTCACAGGACACCCTCGACGCGATCGACGAGGCGCTGGAGGGCGTCACCGTCACGGAGCCCCGTCTGGCGAACTTCGTCGGCGAGGGCGTCAAGCACCGCTAGCCCGGGCCACGCGGTCGAGGAGCTCGGCAAGGGCCTCGGGGTCCTCGGCCATCGGGAAGTGGCCGCCGGGTATCTCGATCGGCTCGACGCCGAGCAGTTCGCGCGCCATGAACCGCTCCCAGGCCGGCTCGAAGAGCTCGTCCTCTGTGGTGTAGATGAGCGCGGCCCGATTGCCCGGAGGAGCGTCG